>NZ_JAMYKW010000058.1:0-29648 GCF_040317555.1 Mesorhizobium sp. M1406
GGTTCTCCACCGTCTCGCCGGGGCGCAGTTTCATGCGCTCGTCATCCCTGAGGATCAGCATGCCGTCGCGTTCCACCACCGGCCGCTCCTTGGCGAAATAGAGCGGCACGATCGGGATACTCTCCTGCAGGATGTACTGCCAGATATCGAGTTCGGTCCAATTCGACAGCGGAAAGACGCGGATCGATTCGCCCGTTGCGATGCGGGTGTTGAATATCTTCCACATCTCGGGGCGTTGATTCTTCGGGTCCCACACATGCTGGGCGTTGCGGAAGGAGAAGATGCGCTCCTTGGCGCGCGATTTCTCTTCGTCGCGACGGGCGCCGCCAAAGGCCGCGTCGAAACCGTATTTGTCGAGCGCCTGGCGCAGCGCCACGGTCTTCATCACATGGGTGTGCGTGTTCGAACCATGGTCGAACGGATTGATGTTGTCGCGTACGCCATCTTCGTTGACGTGAACCAGGAGATCGAAGCCGAGTTTCTGCGCCATCTGATCGCGAAAGGCGATCATCTCGCGGAATTTCCACGTCGTGTCGACGTGAAGAAAGGGAAACGGCGGCTTAGCGGGATAAAACGCCTTCATCGCCAGATGCATCAGCACGGATGAATCCTTGCCGACCGAATAGAGCATGACCGGCTTGGAAAAAGCGGCCGCAACCTCGCGGAATATGTGGATGGATTCGGCTTCAAGCCGCTGGAGATGCGTAAGCGCTGTTGTCATGGACCGTGAGCGTTCTTTCGTGCCTTCCGACAGAAGATCTTGCCTCAAATCATCGAGCTTTGCGCCCGGTTCAAGCCTTGCTTCTGGACAATCTCTCTCGTGCCGGCGTTCTAGCAGATCGCCGTTGTCTAGAACAATGCAAGACTGGCTCTGGGGCGCATGGTTCGGGAATGAATTTTCCACGAACGCTAGAAAAGCCGGAAATTCCTGCTCGCTAGGCTGACAGCTGAGAAAATGCCGGAAAAATATTGCTTGAATAGACCGGCTACGGCCCTTCCGGGAACCTCCCTCCGATCGACCCCGCGCCGGCAGCTGTTTTTCGGTGACAATCGACCCGACATACTATCGAAAAAGAAGCCCAGCCGCTATACCAGCCCCAGGAAGCGGGCAAGTGCATCATGAGGCATGGGCAGTCTCGAGGCGAGCGCATTCTGCTTCGCTAAACAAGATCCGCCGCATGAAACTTCCCGAAAATAGCGAGCCCGAAAATTTGAGCCGGCTTTCATCCCTGAGACAGCAATTCACGCCTTCGCGGGTCAATATCTACTTCTCCATCCTTTGCTTCTTTTTTCCACCGGTTCTGGGATCGGTGGTCAGTTTTGTTTTCAACGGCGGAGCCCTGGCTTCCGTCGTGCTGATTGCATCTGGGAAAAGGCACTTCAACGCGGACCGGCCAATGATCTGGCTGACGGTCGCGATATATGCCTACTGCGCGGCCAATCTCCTGGCCACTATCGTCAACAATTCGTTCGTCCGCGATGCGCCACACCTTATACCGCTCGTCACCTTCCTGTTTTTCCCCGTCTCCTATTCGACCTGGAGCATCACGCAGAAAACCATGCTTGCCCGCACCATCGTTCTCAGCTGCATGGCCGCCTGTTTTGTCGCGCTGCTCTTGGCCGTCATCCAGCAATATTGGATCGGGGTCAGGGCCGAGGGCGGGGCCGGCAACCCGATCGTCTTCGCAACGGTCGTCTGCCTTGCCGTGGCGGTCTGCGTGGCCGGCGCCTTGTCAGGCATAGAGCGAGCCCGTAACCCCCTTTTCCACGCCGCATTGGCCGGGACGATCGCCATCATCTATTCCGGTTCGCGTATTGCCTGGCTGGCTCTGCTGATTGCCGGCATCGCTGTTTTGCTTATCAACCATCGGAGGCTCAGAGGCAGGAATGCCGTTCGTGTGCTTCTGCTGCTGGCGGCAGTCGGCATCGTGGTCGCCGCTTTCGGCTTCCAGGCGATATCCGGGCGCATCGACTTTCTGCACTCCGATTGGAATGCGCTGGGCGCGCAGGGCAATTACGACAGCTCGTTGGGAATACGTGTCGCGCTTTGGGAGATCGGCCTCAAAGCATTCCGTGACATGCCACTGTTCGGACATGGGGTGGGCGCGACCCAGCTTTTAATCAAGCAGGGCTTTCATGATCAGTTCGCAATGGAGACAGGCTTCAACCATTTTCACAACGGCTTCCTGACCGCTTCGGTGCAAGCCGGAATTCTAGGCGCCGCAACGCTGGCGGCGATCTTTGTCGTTGCCGCTGGAAATGCTGCTCGGGTCTTGCGGAACAGCAGCGATCCGGTCGAGCGGTTCGGCGCCACCATGATTGTCATCGTCATTGTCACTTATCTCACGGCGGGAATGACGGGCATCCTCGTCGGCCATGACATCCTGGACTCGGTGCTGATGGTCTTCCTTGTGTGCGGAACGTATCTTGCCTCCGGCTGTCAGGCTCCGTTGATGGAAAAGCATGCGCCTCCACCGGTGATGGAAGAACAGGCGCCTCCGCCGGCCACCCAAGAGCTGTTGCGAGCAAGGCAATGAAGGTCCTGGTTACCGGCGCAACGGGTTTCATCGGGCGCCTGGTTGTGCATCATCTTCGCCAGGCCGGCGCCGAGCTTCGTCTCGCTTCCCGCCATCCGGAAAGGCTTGGGTCGGGGGACGGCGCGGTGCTGTTGCCCAATTTCGATGCACCGGCCGCGGCCTTCCTGGCACTCACTAGGGATGTGACCCACGTCGTCCATTGTGCCGGCCTCAATAATGATCGGGGCAATGCCACCGAAGCCGACTATTGGGCGGCCAATGTGGAATTGAGCGCGCGGCTGGCGCATGCCGCGGCGGCACAGGTAAGCGGACCCTTCATCCATCTCTCCTCGATCCGGGCCGTGATCGGCGCTCGGGTCAGCGCGACAATCGACGAGAACACGCCTCCCGCCCCGCAATGCGTCTACGGGCTCTCGAAGCGGGAAGGCGAGATCAGGATCCTGGAAGCCTATGCATCGCATGGCCGCTCCGACGCCGCCGTGTTGCGCCTGCCACCGGTCTATGGGAGCGGCATGAAGGGGAACCTGGCGACGCTGATGCGCCTGGCCGATACGGCGCTGCCGCTGCCGACCGGCGCCTTGACGGGAATCCGCTCGCTGATGTCCCGCGAGGCCGCGGTGCGAGCGGTGTCGCATCTGTTGACCCATTCGGCGCCACTTCGCCCGATCTATGTCGGCGCCGATGTACCACCGGTCACCCTCGAAGCCATCATCGCCGCCTTTCGCAAGGGTTTCGGACGGCCGATGCGCCTGATGACCGTGCCGGCAGGCCTGATGCGGCCGGCAGCAAGCGTGCTGGGCAAGCAGGCATTTTGGGACGGCCTGACCGCGACACAGATATGCGATCCCGCCCTGCTGATATCGCAGGGATGGGCGCCCGAAAGCGACCCGCTGGGGCGGCTGGCCGAACTGGCGCGGCTCGGTAAGTCGTAGCTTCCCACCACTTTTGGGATCGTGGTTTGTTCAGCCTCGGTAGAGCGTTCCGAGCAGGATCCGAAGGTCAAGCCGGAACGACGCCATGCGGAGATACGCGGCGTCCGTTTCAGCCAGAAGCCGCGGGTTCGACATGTCGATGCCCCTGATCTGAGCCAGGCCGGTTATGCCTGGAAGTGCCGCCAAAACCCCCAGCCGCCTGCGACACTCGATCAATTCCGTTTGGGTCGGCAGGCAGGGGCGCGGCCCCACCAGGCTCATCTCGCCCTTCAACACGTTCCAGAACTGCGGCAGTTCGTCGAGCTTGAATTTCCGCAGCACCTTGCCAACCGTTGTGACGGAATTCGCGGGCGCCTCATGCGAGGGCAATGACGGCGTCCCGACATACATCGTGCGCAACTTGTGACAGCGAAAAAGCCTGCCGTCGCGACCGACCCGCGTCTGCGAAAAGATAGCTGGACCAGGCGACGATACCCGAACGGCAAGGACCGCGAGCACCAGCACGGGAGATGTGACCACCAGCAGCAGAGCCGCACCGGCAAGATCGAAAATGTGCTTGGTTGCCTTCATGAACGGCCGATCATGCTCCCTGTCAAAGTCGCGAGGCCACGCCGCGGGCGAAGCCCAGTCAATCCGGTCGACGTAGCATGAGCTCATCTCTTGACCAAGCGTGCCAACAGCCCTTCGATGCTCAGATGCGCCCGAGGATGAAAGCGAGATAGAGCCCCAGGGTCCCGGGAAGGGTCTGCCGATAGACACCGCTTTTGCGCAAGGCTGCCAGGCGGCGGAAAAGACCGCCCTGCCGACCCCTGGTGAACAGGTCGAGGCATGAAGCCGCGTCTTCGGTCAGGAGATCGCGATTGACGGCAAGTCCGTCAAGGTTGAGATCCGTCCAGTCGGCAAACTCGCCCTTGAACAGGCGGCCAAGCCGGGAAACCCTTGCCCTCCACGACGCGTTGGCGCCAACCAGGTTTGCCGCATGCTGCCGGTAGCGCACCAGTGGCCGCGGATCGTAGCGGACGATGCCGCCGGCGGCGGTCACGATGAGATAGGCCCACCAGTCGTGGCTGACGAACCCGGTCCGCACGGAGGCCCTGGCCAGCAGGTCGCGCGCCGCGGCGTTGAGCAGGATGGTGTTGCCGCCGGCGATGCTCTGCACAAGTGCGTTGCGAAAGGATGGCGGCCGGGCAAACAGCGGCGAATGGCCGACAAGGCTTCCCGTTTCCGTCATGGTCGCGGTTCGCGAGCAAAACATCAACGGGGTTTTTGCGTCGTGGGCCTGCATCCAGCGGATGGCGCTTTCCAACCTGTCGGGCTCCCAGATATCGTCCTGGTCGCAGAAAGCATAGCCGTCCGCATCGATGCGTCGATCGAGGATCATCGACCGGAAATTGCCCGCGAACCCTTGCCGTGGCCCCTCCACAAGGGTCATTCGACCCTTGGTCCAGCGGGATTGCCATGCCTCGATGATGGCGATCGTGCCATCGATGGAGCCATCGTCGGATATCCACAGGTCGACCAGAGGGTGCGACTGGGCGAGCAACGACCGCAGCTGCTCATCGATGAAGGCGGCGCCATCTTTCGTGCCCATCAGGACTGCGATGCGCAGATCTGCTTTATCCACGAACGTCAAACACCTTGCATATGCCCGGGATTTTCAGATCCCCGAATCATGATCGCGTCGGAAGAGGAGCGGCCTAGCCCGCCTGCCCGACCGTTTTCGGGATCACGTCCTGACGAATGCTCCCCCTAGCCTTCTTGGCGCGGTCAAGGCCTGCCAGCACGGCGAGCGCGGCAGCCTTGTCTTGGTTTTTCGCCGACTGCTGCAGCGCCGTGAGCGCGATCTGGACATCCGACCATTCCACCACGTCCGTGCTGAGGCCAAAAATCTTCGAAATGCCGAGTTCGACGAGTTCCTCATCTTCGCCATGCAGCGTTTCGTGGAGTTTTTCGCCCGGCCTTATGCCGGTGAACCGGATTGCGATGTCCTTGTATGGGCTCTTTCCGGACATGCGGATCATCGTTTCGGCCACTTCAAGAATCGGCACCGGCTTGCCCATGTCGAGCATATAGACGGCATAGTCATCCCCGCTCCGCCGCGACGCGGCATCGGCCGCCGACATGATGACGAGATCGACTGCTTCGGCCACGGTCATGAAATAGCGTGTCATGCGCCGGTCGGTGATGGTGACAGGCCCTCCGGCCTCGATCTGCGCCTGGAATATGGTCGCCACCGAACCATTGCTGCCAAAGACATTGCCGAACCGCACGGCTATGAACTTGGTGGCGGAGCGACGCCCGCCAGGCTCGGCCGCTGGCGTCCCATGCAAGGCGCTGACGATCTGTTCAGCGGCCCGCTTCGTCATGCCAAGCACCGATGAGGGATCCACCGCCTTGTCGCTCGATATCAGGACAAATTGCGCAACCCCGCATTTGGCGGCGACCTCGGCGCAGACGAGCGTTCCGAAAATATTGGTCTGGATGGCCGAATCCCAGTTTTCCTCGAGCAGCGGAACGTGTTTGAGCGCCGCGGCATGAAAAATGATATCCGGCCGGAATTCCGTAACGACACGCGTTATCTGGCGTCGGTCGGCGACATCGACGATACGGACCTTGAGACGGTCGTGGTCCTTCTCGTCGATATACTGGCTCAGCTGGAAGATGCCGAACTCGGAGTTGTCGGCGACCAGCACCGCCTCCGCTCCCAGCTCCAGCGACCGTTTGACCAGCGTTCGGCCGATCGAGCCGGCACCGCCCGTCACCAGAACACGTTTGCCGCCGACAAAGGCACCGATGCGCTCGATATCGGACGCGACTGTCGGACGGCGCAGGATCGTTTCCATCTCGACGGTGTCGAGAACCAGCTTGCCGTGTCGTTCCAGCTCCGAAAGGCCGGAAAACTGCACCACACTGATATCGCCATGCCGGGCGACGCGGACGAGTTCCGAATACTCCTCGATCTCGTGCTCGGCGCCGCTGCCGAAAATCAGCAGATCCAGGCTTTTGGTGCCGCTCGCATAGTCTTCCAGGACATCGATCAGACGCGGCCGGGTCGCCACCACGGGAACACCCTGGATCCGCGTGCCCAACGGCGCGCCATGCTCGGTCGCCATGATGCCGGCGATGGAATAGTCAGCCGGCTGTGCCGTGCGCGTGAAGCGAATGATCAGGTCGGCCTCGCCGAGCCGACCGACGAACAACGCTCGCTTGGCCTGCGTCCCGTCGGTCTTGCGGCTCAAAATGCCCCAGCTCGCGCCGTCACGCAGGAAGCGGTAGAACAGCCGGGGCGCCGATATGATCGTGAAGGAGACGAGGAAGAAGACGATGAACTGACGCTCGTTGAGCCCCTGCACCGGTTGGAAAGAACGAACCAGCAGCGAAGTCGCATACAGAGCGAACGTCAAAATCGCGCAGCTCTTCAGGATATTGAAAAAGTCCGGCGTCGAGGCAAAGCGCCAGACGGTCGTGTAGAGGCCACAATATCTGAATAGAAAATGGCTGATGAGAATAATGCCCGCCCAGGTTGCTAAACCCTCGTTGGACAGCGGCTCGAACGAAAGATTCGACCGCGAAAGCACGAGGCTGAGCGCCACGGCGACCAGGACCATGGCCACGTCCTGGACCATGATGAAGGCGCGCCGCATCTGTGGCCGAAGTCCGAATACTGCTTCAAGGTAAGAATTCATTGGACGGCACTAGACTCCAGGCTCACGGATATGAACACCAGAAAAAGTGCGAACACGAAGATACTTCGTGGCCACTTTCTCAAAAGTGCTATCCCCGGCTCCCGCCGGCCTGTATCGCATACTGCGAGGTTGAAGGCATAGCCAGATGTTTTTTCGGAAAAGCGCGTGAATAAGAGTAAGCTTGACTCCCTATTCCCGGATGGATTGTTTCCGACCCTTCGGTGAACCTTGCGCTTTGGACACTGCCGCTACGTCAGCGTGTATCCGGTTTTGCCGCAGTTGACTCTGCTCTCGACCTCGCTACGACGCAATACGTTGCCATATGCTTGTCGAAATGGCTATTAGAGACGGGCTTGGTGGTTCGCTATGGCAGCGAAGGATAATGCGCCAGAACAACGGATTGCGATACTATCAGCCATGATTGCGGCACTAAACGGCGCTTTTGACGACATCTCAAAGGCCATGAGATTACACCGGGTCTGGATCGCGCTTGCCCATGAGGACATCGGCGACCAGCACAGACGCACGACGCTCGGCCCGCTTTGGATGCTGGTCAATTATTTCGCTTTCGTTGGCACATTTGCCTTTGTCTTCGTGACCACGGACGCCAGCAACCCAAGCTATATAGCCTATGTGGCCATCGGCATGCTGGTGTGGTTCTACCTCACCGAGACCATTACCATGAGCGTCTCTCTCTTCCAGCGCGAAGCGAGCTTCATTCAAGGCACGACGCTGCCGTTGTTCGTCTATGTGATGCGATTGACGATGCAATGCATCATTCGGGCTGGTTATTCGCTCGCGGGTTGCGTTCTTATTTTGCTTTTGAGCGGTTACGGAATCAACACGAACTGGCTGCTGTCATTGCTGGGTCTGTTGCTCCTCATCTCGGCAACGCCTGCGTTTGTCATGGTCTTTGCATTCCTGGGCGCATTCTTTCCCGACAGTGAGTTCATCGTCGGGAACCTGATGCGGGTGGGCATGTTCTTCACGCCGGTCTTCTGGGTCTATAACGGGCAAGAAGGCGTTCAAAAATATGCCTATCATTGGAACCCGTTCACCTATTTCCTCGAGGGCGTGCGTGAGCCGATCACGGCGGGCATATTTCCAGGACATGCCTTGGCCGTGACAGGTTACGTCTGCCTTGGCCTCTGGGCGCTTGCGTTGCTGCTGCTCGGCCTTTATCGCAAGCGCATCGTTTTCCTGATCTGAGTTCCATGACCTCCATCAAACTGAACAATGTCAGCCTCGTTTATCGCCTGTTCGAAAAGTTGACACTTTCGGCGCCAGGCCGGCGTCGGAGTGCTCTCGGCGGCAACATAGCGAAGTCGGGCACCAAGCAGGTCGTGCAGGCGCTTGACGATGTCAGCTTCGAGCTAAAGTCCGGCGACCGGTTGGGGCTAGTCGGCCCGAATGGCGCCGGCAAGACGACACTGCTCAAGGTTCTATATGGAATCTACCAGCCGTCGGGCGGAACCATATCGATCGCGGGCAAGGTCGATGCCCTGTTCAACATCCACATAGGTTTTCGCCCCGAGGCCACCGGGCGCAGAAACATCGTGCTGAGGGGGTTGATCAGCGGCTGGACGGCGGCCGAGATCGAAGAGAAGATGGAAGAAATAATCGATTTCAGCGAACTGGGTGACTTCATCGACCTGCCGTTCAAGGCGTACAGCCAGGGTATGGCGGCACGCCTGGCCTTTGCGGCAGCGACCTCGCTTGAACCAGAAATCCTGCTGATGGATGAATGGATTGGCGCCGGCGACGCGTCATTCCAGGAAAAAGCCAAGCGACGGATGGACGAACTGGCGGAAAAGGCCGGCATCATCGTATTGGCCAGCCACGACGATGCGCTGATCCAGCGCGTCTGCACGAAGAAAATGACACTTCGCGCTGGCCGAGTGGAATCGCTGACCTAAAAGCGCCGCGCGATATTTGATATTGAGGTCGAGCTATGGCTCGATAGATCGTAGCATCATCCCTCTTCGAGCGTTGTTGCCTGCCGGAATACCCGCAAGCGACTAATGGTTTAAAACCACCACTATCGACGCCAAGGCCGAACCACGGAAATCAGCCGCGCCCTGGCAGTTTGACCAACGGCCAACGCTTCCGACCATCGTCAACCGAGGAAGACGCGAGGTGTCCTCTCTAAGGGCGGGTTTTTGGGCTTCGTCAACAGAGGGAGCCCCCCTCGCCCTGCCATATCCTCATATCCTCGAAGCCAGCGCGGTGCCCCTTGTTTCTTCGCGTGGAGCATGCCAAGAAGCGCGGCACGGAAGGTAACAAACAT
This sequence comes from Mesorhizobium sp. M1406, assembly GCF_040317555.1. Taxonomy (NCBI): domain Bacteria; kingdom Pseudomonadati; phylum Pseudomonadota; class Alphaproteobacteria; order Hyphomicrobiales; family Phyllobacteriaceae; genus Mesorhizobium; species Mesorhizobium sp. M1406. The sequence goes on from NZ_JAMYKW010000058.1 coordinate 9,443, forward strand.
CATGATGCGCGAATATCTGCCTTGCGCTGGCCTTTGTTGCCTACATCACGGCCCTGGGTGGTAGCAACACCTACCCGGCGTATGGAAGATTGGTCATTACGGAAACGAAGAAACAGGTTCGATACGCCTATCTCAGCGCGTTGCGGGGTATCGCAGCTCTTTGGGTGATATCGGTCCATGTCGCCCACATGCCGCAACCTGGCATGGAGTTGCCGCCCTGGTTAGACCTCTACGTGGCCAATGGCGTTTGGGGAGTCCAGCTTTTTTTCGTCGTCAGCACGTTCTCCCTTTGCCTAATGCAGCCAAGTCATGCTGACGAGCAGCGACCTATCTTGGGTTTTGCCTTGCGCCGCTTCTTCCGCATCGCGCCGCTGTTTTATTTGCTGGTAGCATTCACACTGCTTTCCGTCTTCAAACCGGCTAGGGATATCTTCAATACCAATCCGGCTGGGTTCGATCTCAATGTCAGCACGTTCCTCACGAACGTGACGTTCATCTTTAACCTAGTGCCGGGGAATGGCCACCAGACATCGCTGGTTCTCGCCGGCTGGACGATTGGTACGGAGATGATGTTCTATTTGATCTTCCCGTTCGTCTACGCCCGTACCAAAAATTTGTGGTCGGCGCTGGCGGCGATGCTCATCAGCTTGGCAGTAGCAAAGGTCTTCAGCATGACAGTGGTCCTGTTCACGGCGGACCCAGCAAATTACCAACAGCAGTCGATCTTTCACCACATGCCGATATTCATGTTCGGTTTCGTAGCGTTTTGGGCATTGCCTTTGCTCAGGGATCGACCCAACAGCAAGCAGATAGGCGCCGCGTTGCTGGCCTCGGTTCCGGTGCAGTTCTATGCGGTAGTAGGAGGAGCTTCGGTGCCCTTTATTGAGCCGTTCCATTGGCTAGGCGCTATGTTCGCGTGCTTTGTCCTCGGCCTCGCCCTTTGCCCGATCCGCATTCTCGTCAACAAAACAACGGCTTGGATAGGGGACATCAGCTACTCGATTTATCTCGTTCATAGCCCGATCATCGTTGCCCTGTTCCCGATCTATAAGCAGATACAGGCGTCGGGAGGGGGAAGGATAGAAACGTTTGTTTCCTGCTTTGTGCTGACGCTGGCATGCGTCCTCCCAACTGCTGCGGTGACCTATCGCGTCTTGGAGAGGCCGACCAACAATTGGGGCAAGCGGCTTGCCTCTCGATTGGCAGGACGACAAGAACGGCCTCGGCTGGTCGTTCGCGAAGCAGCCTAAGAAGGGGCAGGATGGCCGGCTGCTAACCCCTAGGCGCAATTATCCTTTGCAGGCAGCGATAGAGTGGCCTGAGGACCCTGAACACTATTGGCGATCTGGCCACGATTGATCTCTTGATCGAGAAGATGAGGCCATGAAAGGCTCTTTTCACCCCCAGGTTTCCAAATTCCGCCGGCGCTCCATTGGCGCACAATGCCTGCAATTTGGCCTCCAGCATAACGTAGTTGTGAGCAGCGTGCCCCTCCGTCATCACGTGTCGGAAGGTGTATCCTGCGTCGATTGCGACATAGGCTATGATCCGCTCCAAGGCATGGACCAAACTCCCATCCCGGTATTCCATAGTGGCAAAATCGTCCCAGCTCCATTTATGTTCGAAAAGCTTCCTTAGAGCAGCAGGACGAAACCAGTACATTCCACCATAAGGCGCGACGGGCGTACTATCGTCCAAATGCACGATCAGGCGCAGCTGTTTGGCCAGCTTGGCAACACCGGCTCTGTTGCCACTCCATGCGTTTCCCAAAGTCGGGTAGCCAATATGAACCACCGGTGGCATAACCAGACCAAGCGCTGGATTGCCGACAAAAAGCTCAAGCAAGTTTTCGACATACCCAGGTGTGTGAAGAAGGTTATCGAAATTGTGAAGCTTAAATAGCTCTCCCCTTGGGCCGTCCTGGGGAGAGCGTTTGGAATGGATCCGACAGATCAGATCGTAGCGGTCCTCGATTGCGTAGTCCCTGCACCCGACAAGGAGTGCTGAGGTATCCCTGCCGTCGTTCGGAACGACCAGGACTATGGAGTTTCTGGCGTTCGGCGCCTTCGCGATTGCTTGTTGAATCGACGCCTGCTTGTTTGCACTATCCGTCGTGATAATTAGATCGTAACCCTTCGGCACGTTTTCGGTGTAGCCTAGAATCTCATCAATCATGTCGACGTGATATACATGGGCGAGAACCGCTATCCGATATCTGTCCCAACTCCTTTCCGTACCAATACGTATGTCCGGAAGGACGGAGAGCAGCGCGGCGTTGCCGTTTAGCGTACGAGGCGGGCCCAGACGGCCAACGCTTTTCCATATTAGAGACAAATCATAATCTGACTGTCTCTCGATTATTTCCAGGGCACGCGGCAGGTTGATGGCCTCGCGCTCGAGCGTTAGCGTGTCATGAAAAAAGAGGCGCCGCTTCAGGATCGGGCTACGGTCCTCCAGCGTTTTGTCCGGCTCCATGAAAACTGGGTATGGCGTCTTATATCGTTCCGGATCGAGCAGGACCGAACTGGTGAAGCCCAAGGCCTGGAAATGCTCCGTGAACACCGTCTCATGTTTCGCGACCGAATCCATATAGGAGTTGATGGGCGCCATCTGGATCCAATAGTCACGAAACGCCTTTGACTGGTGCAAGGACCGCCGCACCGCGATGAAATGGGAGTTGAGGTGGAAGGGCAGTTCCGACCTTCTGACGTCGATCGGATTGGGTTTCATCGCCCTGTGAGCGGAAATTCCCCAAAAATCACAGCGACGTCGGTCCATTTCGGAAAACATTTCCGAGAACGGAAAAATCGGCCCGTAGAAGGTGTGGTTGAAAAGCAAAATCTCGTCGAAGCGTGATAGTTCATCCCACCCAATATGTTCGAGGCCGCTTCGATAGGCCCATACATCGAACCCTTTGTTTTCCCTGATCAGGAAGCTATCAGCTGTCTCGGAAAGCCGAGACTGAGCTTCTTTGTCAACCGGACCGTTGCAAACCACTAGTAGTGTCTCAACAAAAGGCCGAATCGACGCAATCAGGTGAAAATAGTAATCATCGACCTTGCCGTATTGATCATAGTAAAATGCAATGGCCAGACGCCTCATCAGCCCCTCTCTTTAGTGGCTTGATAGGTGATCCGCATGCGTATGCCTTTTTGTTACGAAGTGTTACGTTCAGGAGCTCGGCTTGAAAACGGAGGCCATGCCGCGATAGATCGGCCTGAGTATTTTGAACAGGACAGGCGCCCTGAATTTTAGCGAGCTTTTAACGGCGAAATTGAGCCCGGCCAGAGAGTGCCTCACTGACGTCTGCGCCCATGGCACAGAGGCTGGTAGATGGTTTGCCGAGGGATAGCCCGCCTTCTTCCACTCAGACAACATATGACACTGCCACTGGAAGTCGCCTGAGGGCATCAGGCTGGCAAGCTTTTGCAGCTTGAACTCGAGCATGGTGTAATTGTGCGCCGCCTGATGCGCGCACATGATGTGCTGCGTGGTATATCCAGCATCCTGAGCCGCGTAGGCAATCAGCCGTTCGAGCGCATGCGCCAACCCGCCGTCGAGATGATCCGGCTCGGCATTGAACTCTTCCCATTTCCACTTGTGCTCGAACAGCTTGCGCAGGGCGCGTGGCCGGAACCAGAACATGGTGCCATAGGCAGCCACCGGCGTGCTCTCGTCGAACTTGACGTTGATCTTCAAGAGCCGCGCGGTTTCCTCGACCTTGGGTCTGTTGGCAAACCAGGAATGCCCCATGGTCGGATATGAGATATGAAAGATCGGCGGAATGGCCAGTCCGATTGAAGGATTGCCGTGAAACATGTCCAACACGTTGTGAACGTAGCCACGGCTATTCAGCAGATTGTCAAGCATGTGCCGCTTGAACAGATTGCCCCTCGACGACTGCACTTGCGGCGACTTCTTTGTATGCAGGCGGCAGACGAGGTCATAGCGATCGTCGATGAGCAAATCGCGCAAGGAGATGAACAGCGAGGACATGTCACGACCGCGATTTTTCTCGATAACGCGGACGATGGCATTCTTTACGCCAGGGCGTTTTGCCAAGGCGGCTTCAATCTCGGCCTTCTTCTCCGCGGTATCCGTGGTGGCGATAAAATCATAGGCAACCGGAATGTTTTCGGTCAAGGCCAGGATCTCGTCGAGCATATCGGTGTAGTAGATATGCGCGCAGACCGCGACCTTGCCATAGTCGGCAGCGGCGCCATCGCCTTTCGTCCACTCATCCGGCAAGACGCTCATCAGCGCAGCGTTGGTGTTGAGATTCCTCAACTCCGAAGAGCGTAAAACATTGCGCCAAATCAAATTGGGGTCGTAGTCGGAGGTCTCCTTAAGCACCCGCAAAGCCCGGGGCAAATCAATGCCTTCAGCATTCAAGAACACCGGATCATGAAAAAATGGGCGTCGCTTTAGCAGAGGGAAACGGTTGACGATCGTTTCATCAACATTGATAAACGCAGGATATCGCGATCCATATTGATCCGGATCAAGATAAGCTTCCGCCGTATAGCCGAGATTTGTGAAATGCTTGGTAAAGCGCGACTCGTGAAGCACAATGGCATCGATGTAGGTTTTGATCTGCGGAAGATTCTCCCAGTATTTTTTGAAGGGGAGCGATTTCAGCATGTCTTTTCGGACAGCAATGAAGTTGGCGGTGAGATGACGGGGCAGATGGCCTGTTCCGGTAAATGGATTTGGGATCATTTCCTGATGGGCAGCACTGCCCCAGAAATCACAACCCCGGCGTTCCATTTCCGAAAACATTTCCGAGAACGGAAAAAGAGGCCCGTAGCAGGTGTCGTTCAGCAGAATGAGCTCATCATACTCAGAAAGATCATCGAAACCGATGGCTTCAATCCCGGTCTTGTATCCCCATACGTCAAATCCCTCGTTCTTCCGAACCAGAAGCTGATCACAGCTATTCTTGATTGCGATTTCCGAAAGCTTGGAAAGGTCTCCATTGGAAACGACAACAATCCTTTCGACAAACTCGCGCAACCTTTCGAGAAGGAAGATGACATAGTCATCTGCAATTCCACGTTCGTTGTAGAGCGAAAATACGGCAACACGACGCATCCGGCACTCCTGAATAGACCGTGAAACTTTATTGTCCGATGCCTGCCATGTCACGAAATGAGCTATCCGTAGTTACGCCGCGAGCTCGGCTTGAAAACGGAGGCCATGCCGCGATAGATCGGCCTGAGTATTTTGAACAGGACAGGCGCCCTGAATTTTAGCGAGCTTTTAACGGCGAAATTGAGCCCGGCCAGAGAGTGCCTCACTGACGTCTGCGCCCATGGCACAGAGGCTGGTAGATGGTTTGCCGAGGGATAGCCCGCCTTCTTCCACTCAGACAACATATGACACTGCCACTGGAAGTCGCCTGAGGGCATCAGGCTGGCAAGCTTTTGCAGCTTGAACTCGAGCATGGTGTAATTGTGCGCCGCCTGATGCGCGCACATGATGTGCTGCGTGGTATATCCAGCATCCTGAGCCGCGTAGGCAATCAGCCGTTCGAGCGCATGCGCCAACCCGCCGTCGAGATGATCCGGCTCGGCATTGAACTCTTCCCATTTCCACTTGTGCTCGAACAGCTTGCGCAGGGCGCGTGGCCGGAACCAGAACATGGTGCCATAGGCAGCCACCGGCGTGCTCTCGTCGAACTTGACGTTGATCTTCAAGAGCCGCGCGGTTTCCTCGACCTTGGGTCTGTTGGCAAACCAGGAATGCCCCATGGTCGGATATGAGATATGAAAGATCGGCGGAATGGCCAGTCCGATTGAAGGATTGCCGTGAAACATGTCCAACACGTTGTGAACGTAGCCACGGCTATTCAGCAGATTGTCAAGCATGTGCCGCTTGAACAGATTGCCCCTCGACGACTGCACTTGCGGCGACTTCTTTGTATGCAGGCGGCAGACGAGGTCATAGCGATCGTCGATGAGCAAATCGCGCAAGGAGATGAACAGCGAGGACATGTCACGACCGCGATTTTTCTCGATAACGCGGACGATGGCATTCTTTACGCCAGGGCGTTTTGCCAAGGCGGCTTCAATCTCGGCCTTCTTCTCCGCGGTATCCGTGGTGGCGATAAAATCATAGGCAACCGGAATGTTTTCGGTCAAGGCCAGGATCTCGTCGAGCATATCGGTGTAGTAGATATGCGCGCAGACCGCGACCTTGCCATAGTCGGCAGCGGCGCCATCGCCTTTCGTCCACTCATCCGGCAAGACGCTCATCAGCGCAGCGTTGGTGTTGAGATTCCTCAACTCCGAAGAGCGTAAAACATTGCGCCAAATCAAATTGGGGTCGTAGTCGGAGGTCTCCTTAAGCACCCGCAAAGCCCGGGGCAAATCAATGCCATTCTGCTCTAAAAAAATCGGATCGTTAAAGAAAAGTCGCCGCTTCAGAATCGGATTTCTGTCTGAAATAGTCTCATCAACTTCAATGAAGACGGGATATTTCGACGTATACCTTTCTGAACTAACATAGACATCAGAACCGTATCCAAAATCTTCAAAAAACTTCGTAAAACGCGACTCATGAATCAATACAGAGTCCGTATAATCCTCGATTATCGGCATACTTTCCCAATAATTACGAAAAGCAAGCGAGGTGAGCATCGTCCTTCTTACCGCGATGAAATGAGAGTTTAGATGGCTGACTAAGCTCCCCTGTCCCGTGAAAGGATTGGGCACCATTTCCTTGTGACCGGATATGCCCCAAAAATCACAATCCCGAAGTTCCATTTCCGAGAACATTTCCGAGAATGGGAAAAGAGGCCCGTAGAACGTGTGATTGAGTAAAAGGATTTCATCGTAGTCGCCGAGCTTGTCATAACCTATGAATTTGAGCCCATCACTGTACGCTCCAACGTCGAGTCCCGTATTTTCACGGATGACGATCTCGTCTACAGCAGACCGCACTGCAATTTCCGACGATCTTGAGAGGTCGCCGTTGGAGATAAAGATAATCGTCTCTACGAATGGTCTCAGTTTGCCCAGAAGGAAGAGTATGTATTCGTCGACAAGACCTGTTTCATTATAGAAGAAAAAAATTGCCCCACGACGCATCCCCAATTCCCCGCAAAACCAAACCCACGTGGCATAGGGACCACGTCTCCCATGGAAGCATCTCGACGGCGGAACACTTCCGTGTCACGATGTCGTAGTTCTAGCCAAGCTGTGAATCTATCCATCCGGAAAGTTGGCCGATCCCCTCGCCCACACTTTTCAAAGGTTGCCATTCCAGTTCACGAACCGTCCTGTCAATGTTGGCGACAGCGCAACGCACATCGCCGTTGCGGAACATGCCGTTGACGTGCGGTTCTGGAGCACCATATCTTTTCGCGATGATCCTCGCCAGATCGAGCACCGTGGTCTTGGAGCCCGTGCCGACATCATAGGCGAGCGATTGCGAGAGATTTGTTGTCGTAGCCTTGTCGAGCGCCGACGCCACATCATCAATGAATACGAAATCCCTGCCGATATCGCCATCTTCGTAGATTGGAATACTCTTGCCTTCCTTGGCCATCCTGATGAACAACGACACAATTCCCGTGTAGCTATTCGTCAAGGACTGGCCTGGACCATATACGTTCTGAAGGCGGAGCACGTTGACAGCTGTTCCGAAAGACAGGGCCCAAGCCCGCAATACCTGTTCTTGGGTTAACTTGGTTGCTCCGTAAATACTGGTCGGATTCGGTATCGTTTTTTCCGCATCCATCGGCAAAGGTTCAAGGCCGGGAAAATCCCATTCCGCGTGTTCGAGCTGCTGCTTCGATCGCTGGCCCGGATAGGTTAGCTCGCCGGTATCCCTGGATCGCCATGCCCCTTCTCCGTAGACGGCGCGGCTTGAAGCCAGGACAAAACGCTCAGGAACATGCAATGCCGTGGCGAAGGCGTCCAACATGCGGGTTGTGCCGAGGACGTTTGCTACAGCGTGGCGAGAGGCCTCGGTGAGCGACTGCCCAGTACCCGTTTCAGCCGCCAGATGCACCACGACGTCCGGTCGGGCGGTTTCCAATGCCTGCGCCCAGGTCAAAGCCTCGGTCACATCGGCAAGCATGAGTTCGACGCGAGGGTCAAGTTCGGCAGGACGTTTCCGTTCAGCGTGAATCTGGGGATGCAAACTGTCGATGACAATTACACGCCCGAAACGGTTTGCCAATTTAGTGGACAACGCACATCCAATGAATCCGGCTCCGCCGGTCACCACACATATTTTGGACATTCAATCAGCATTCCATGTTTCGTCGATGAGGGTGTCCGCCATCAGCGGCGACCCAATTTGAAAAGATTAGCGGCGCGAACCTTTAGCAGTTTGAAACACCACCTGACATTACCTGACAATGCCCCCAGAGGTGCGGTGACACGCCAACTTGTCGAGTTCTTGAATTCTTCAACAGCAAGCTCGGTTTGCGTGAGTTTTGGCCTCAAGTGCAGTCGTCACCCCTTGCGCCTGCACAATCTCCTTATCGCGCCCTTCGATCTGTTGCTGCCACTCTTCTCGGCTCAGCGCAAAGTGTGCCTCGCACTCGCTCGCCCGCGTCGTCGCCCGGTCGCGCTCGGCCGTCAGCGCAGCGGTCTCGCTGATGTGCTGTTCGACCTGTCGCTGCCACTCTTCTCGGCTCAGCGCAAAGTGTGCCTCGCACTCGCTCGCCCGCGTCGTCGCCCGGTCGCGCTCGGCCGTCAGCGCAGCGGTCTCGCTGATGTGCTGTTCGACCTGTCGCTGCCACTCTTCGCGGCCTAGCGCGAACTGCCTCACGGCATGGGACGTATTCTCGCGCTCGGCAACCGCCTGGCCAAGATGGGGCGAAGGCTGTTCGTACCGCCCCCAGGTTGGAGTCTTGTCCGCCGGATGCGAAAAGCGCCTCGACGGCCTTCGGATAACTGTCGCCAAGCGCCAGAACGCCAAGTCCGTGCCCATGCAGGAACTCGAAATGCGGCCGGCCCGCCGAGATCTCGCTCCAGAAACGAAAGACGCCGAAACCGCGCTCTCGCACATTAGTATCGTGAAAGAGCACAACGGCGTTTTGCGAGAGCTTCGGCCGCCAGACGTCGAAGTCATGCCGAACAGCGTCGTAGGTGTGCAGACCGTCGATGTGCAACAGATCGATGCTGTCATCCTCGAAATGGCTAACGGCCTCGTCGAATGTCGACCGCACTAGGCGTGAGAAGGAGCCATACTTTGGTGCGTGGTAGGCGACCAGATCGGAATAGACTTCCTCTCCGTAAAAACCCGCATGCTCGTCACCTGTCCAGGTGTCGACCGCGTAGCAATTGCAGGTCAGACGCAATAATTCGATAGCTTGGCAAGCGGCACAATAGGAGACCCCGTTATGCGTGCCAAGCTCCACAAACCGACGAGGTCTGAGCCCATCGACTAGCCAAAACATGAATGGGACATGCTCGACCCATGGAGCCATGAGCTCAGGGAACCGGAATGTTGTCGAATTGAAAGGAATCATCGCCTTCTTCTGGTCCTGGGCAATCACATTGCCTCCAATACGGGTAAGGGCATCATCAAACAGTCCGAACAAGCCGGCGCACTACCGCTTCGGTCGATTGCCGCCAGTCCGGCGCATTCCAGCCGAATGCAGCGGCGAATTTCGCGCTCGACAGCCGCGAATTGGCGGGGCGCTGTGCTTCGGTCGGATAATCCCTCGTGGCAATATCCCGTACCCGCGCCCAAGGACCACCAGACACGCGGCTTGTGTCCAGGATATGGCGGGCAAAGCCGCTCCAGTTGGCTTCGCCGGTGCCGGCCAGGTGATAGATGCCGGACGCACCGAAGCTCTTGCCGTCATGAAGCTGTGCTGCCGCATGCAGGATTGCGTCGGCGATATCAAGTGCGGATGTGGGATTTCCCCACTGATCGGCCACTACGGCGATCTCGTCGCGATCAGCGGCGAGCCGCAGCATGGTCTTAACGAAATTCCGGCCGAACGGGCTGTAGACCCACGCCGTGCGCAGGATCAGATGGCTCGGATTGGCTAATGCCACCGCCTGCTCGCCGGCAAGCTTGGAGGCGCCGTAGACGCTGGCCGGTGCGGTTGCGTCCGTCTCGACATAGGCACTGTCCTTCGAACCGTCGAAGACATAGTCGGTCGAAAGGTGGATGACGGGAACGCCAAGCTCCGCTGCGGCTTCCGCCACCTTGCCGGCGCCGACGGCGTTCACCGCGAATGCCAGATCGGGCTCATCCTCGGCCTGATCCACCCCCGTGTAAGCGGCGGCCGACACGACGATGTCGGGCTTCGCGGCCGCGATGGCTTCGATCAGAGTATCGGGTTTTGCCAAATCGAGTTCCGGCCGGCCAATGGCGATGACTTCCACGCCGGCGCGCCCCTGGCCGGCCTCCAGAAGGCTTGCCGCGACCTGGCCCTCGCGTCCGGTGACAACGAGCCTCACGCCACCCCCTCGCGGGCCTCACCCAACCGTTCACCGGCGTAGCGCTGTTCGCGGATCGGCCCCCACCACCATTTGTTGTCGAGAAACCAATCCACGGTTCTGGCCAGGCCGCTGTCGAAATTCTCCTTCGGCGTCCAGCCCAGGTCCCGGCTTATTTTCGACGCGTCGATGGCATAGCGGCGGTCATGGCCGGGACGGTCGGTGACGAAGGAGATCAGGTCGCGATAGCTCTTGCCACCGGTCCGGGGACGCCTGATGTCGAGCAAATCGCAGATCGTCTCGACGACACCCAGGTTCGTCCGCTCGGAACTGCCGCCGACATTGTAGCTTTCGCCCGGCTGCCCTTTCGTGGCGACGAGTTCCAGAGCCCGCGCGTGATCCTCGACGAACAGCCAGTCGCGCACATTGGCGCCGGCGCCATAGACCGGCAGCGTCTTTTCGTCGAGCGCATTGAGGATGACCAGCGGGATCAGCTTTTCGGGAAAGTGGTAGGGTCCATAATTGTTCGAGCAGTTGGAAAGCACGACCGGCAGGCCATAGGTTTCGTGCCAGGCGCGCACCAGATGGTCCGAGGCCGCCTTCGAGGCGGAATAGGGCGAAGACGGCGCATAGGGCGTTTCTTCGACGAACATGCCACCATCGAAAGGCAGATCGCCGAACACCTCGTCGGTCGAGACATGGTGGAAGCGGAAGCGGCTCTTCCTGTCCTCGGGCAGGCCACGCCAGTATTCCAGCGCGGAATTGAGAATCTTGTAGGTGCCGACGATGTTGGTCTCGATAAACGTACCCGGCCCATCGATCGAGCGGTCGACATGGCTCTCGGCGGCGAGGTTCATGACGATGTCGATATCGTCCCGGCGGAGGATGTCGAGCACCGCCTTCTCGTCACAGATATCAGCATGTGCAAAGCGGTAATTGTGTGCATTCTCGATCGGCCGCAGCGAGGCCAAATTGCCCGCATAGGTGAGCTTGTCGAGATTGGTCACGCGATAGGACGGGTTGGCGCACAAATGCCGGCACACCGCCGAGCCGATGAAGCCAGCACCGCCTGTCACTAGAAAATTCATGCCGCTGTCCTCATCCTTTGGCAATCCATCAGGCAAACACCTCGGCGGCGGCCAATAGCGGCGCCTTCAGGTCCTTGTCCGAAAGCTGGAACCCGCCGGTCAATGACGGCCATTCGATGCCGATGGCGGGATCGTCGAAACGGATCGACCGGTCATGCGCCTGCGAATAGGTGTCGGTGACCTTATACAGGACCTCGGTGTCGGGCACGAGCGTCACGAAGCCGTGCGCGAAGCCTTTCGGCACCAGAATCTGGTTGCCCTTTTCGGCCGACACTTCGAGAGCGACCCATTTCCCAAAGGCCTTCGAGCCGCGGCGAATGTCGACCGCGACGTCGAGAATGCTGCCCCGAATGACGCGCAACAGCTTGTCCTGCGCTCGCGGCGCAAGCTGGTAGTGAAGCCCGCGCAAAACACCCGCCGCCGCGGAATAGGAATGATTGTCCTGCACGAAAGCCAAGTCTATGCCGGCCTGCGAAAAACGCTCGGCATTGTAGGTTTCCATGAAAAAACCGCGCGCGTCGCCATGCCGCTTCGGCACGATTTCCAGCACGCCATCGATGCCAAGGGACCTGACTTCCAGCATCTAGCCCTCCGACAGCTCGACGACACGCCGGCGCAGATAGGCGGCATATTCATTCTTGCCCAGGCGGTCGGCGCGACGCAGAACCTGGTCCACCGTCAGCCAACCCTGTTCAAGGGCGATCTCTTCCGGACAGGCGACCTTGATGCCCTGGCGATGCTCGATGGTGCGCACGAATGAGGAGGCTTCATGCAGGCTGTCATGCGTGCCGGTGTCGAGCCAGGCGTAGCCGCGCCCCAGCCGGTGCACATGCAACTGGCCGCGCTCGAGATAGACGTTGTTGACCGCCGTGATCTCGAGCTCGCCGCGCGCCGAGGGCCGGATGGAGGGAGCGATGTCGACGACGTCATTGTCGTAGAAATAGAGACCGGTGACAGCCCAGTTGGATTTCGGGTTCCGCGGCTTTTCTTCGATCGTCAGCGCCGTTCCGGTGGCCTTGTCGAAGGATACGACACCATAACGCTGGGGATCCTCGACATGATAGGCGAACACCGAGGCACCCTTTTCGCGCGAGGCCGCGTCGCGGCAAAGCTGCGACAGCCCATCACCGAAATAGATGTTGTCGCCGAGGATCATCGACACGCTGTCCTTGCCGATGAAATCCCGGCCGATGATGAAGGCTTCCGCAAGACCGTTGGGTTGCGGTTGCTCGGCATAGGACAGATCGAGCCCGAACTCCGATCCATCGCCAAGCAGATCGCGAAAAACCGGCAGATCACGCGGCGTCGAAATGACCAGAATCTCGCGGATACCCGCAAGCATCAAAACGCTCAGCGGATAATAAATCATCGGCTTGTCGTATATCGGCAGAATCTGCTTAGAGATTGCTAATGTTAGCGGATAGAGACGCGTTCCACTGCCTCCAGCAAGGATAATTCCTTTCAAGAAGCTCTCCTTGACATGCCAAGCCCCCCGGCCCTGCCGCCCGTGCTTAGGTTCCAAGCAATGGCTTGTCAATCTCGCCGCTCGACAAACGACCGGACCACGTCCGGCACCGATGCCGCGGCCAATTCCCGGCGAACCCACTGCTGTCATCTTGCCAAAGCCGACGACCTGACGGGAACGTGCAGATTGTCATGCTGGGCGTCGGGCGACTCGCCTCTTGGGTTCAACCGCTCAGCAAAGCCTTTGTGAAAGATAATACCGTTCATGTAGGCAAAAATCATCGCAAGCGCCGCTGTTCGCAAGGGATAGTCGACCAGCGAATGAACGAGAAGAAACGATACCGAGAGGAACGCGGCTTTCTGCAGCGGCTCCCGCCGAACCCCAAGAGCCGACGCGAAAAGCAATATCAGGTAAACCGCGATCAGAAAGACAACAGGCGCGCCACCCTCGAGTGCCAGTTCCAGATAGTCGTTATGAGCGTGATTCACGTAGGGCTTGAAGATCATCTCGCCCTTTTCGTAAATCTGATAGACCTTCTGAAAACTGCCGAAACCCACTCCGATCGCCCAGTTTTCTTCAATTCCCGCGATCGTCGTTCGGGCGAATTCGGCTCCCCCAAATTCCGGATCAACCACCTCCGCATCGATTTTCGTCCACGCGCCCATCGAGTAGAGCGAAAGACCGATGAAGACAGCGAGGACGCCATAACCACCTAGCCTGGAGCGAGCGGACAGAAAGACCACCGATATTATGGTGATCGCCAATCCTATCAGGATACCTGCGCGCGAACCGGCGGCCAGAAGCAGCAGCAGCAGCGATATCAACCCGAGCGATCCGGACAGAAGGTGCCCGCGGAACAGTCCGTAGTAGACAACGAAAGGGATGGAGACGAAGAGCAACGCCGAAAAATGATTCTGGTTGGCAAACAGTCCGGCATTGATCGTGAACGGCAACAACCCCTCTATGGCAACCGTATCGGAGAGTGAATATTGGATCGCGGCGGCCAATCCGTTACAGATGACACCCATGAAAAAGAAAGGCAGAAGGCCGTAGACCTGATCCGGGCGCAAACGGATGACGCTCAGAAAGAATGCCGCCGCCGCCGAGAAATACAAAAAACACTCGATCGTGCGCCCCACGCCGACACTGACGAAACGCAGTCGGGTTTCGCCGGCCAGCCATGGATTTACGAGCAGCACCTCGGGCCGCAATCCACTCAACAGGGCTGCGGGCAGCGGCACGATTTGAAAACAGAACACGGCAAGGGCCAGGGCAAGCAGCCATGGGACCGGACGAGGGATCCTCTGCCCCGATGGCCTTGAAAAGACGGCCGCGGCCGAGACAATGGTCGCAAGCTCGATCAACGTTTCGGTGTAAAGGCCGCTCGCCGTGCCGCCGCCGATCAGCACCGACAGGAAAAGAACCGACCCAAGCAGATACTTTTCCCATTCCGTGGACGGGTTTGACCGCTCTCTCACAATGAACTCTTTCGATGCTCAGCTTGTGCATGACCAACGTGCCGACGTATCGAAATCGCCAGCTTTCAGCGATGGCGGCTGTTTCCAGCCGCAGCAATTGCATCGGACACGCGCTCGGTCCGATCGCGAAATCCAGGCTCAAATCCTGCTGGTTGAATGTGCCTTCCGGAATGTTGAACCGGGCTATTTCGCTTGCCGGATCCGCGCAGCGGATGGACCAGAACAGCTGCTTTGGCAGCTTCAGGTTTCTCCCGGAGGCGGTCAGGGAAATCCTGTAGGAGCCGGGAGGCAGTTCGATATATTGCTGGAGCGCGGCATTCTTCACCGGCGTATTCAAAAATCGAACGGTCGCTCCGCTGTCGTTTTCGCCGACATCGCGCGACCCGGCAAAGGTAATTTCCAGACCGGAGCGATCGTGAACCTGCCAGTCGAATGGCTTGCCGCTGCGGACCGGTTCAAAGCCGCCGTTGAAAATGTAGCCACCCAGCGTCCGCTCCTGGTCGGACAGGCTGAAAAGGAACAGCCGATAGGCCGGCTCGTAGTCCTTTTGCCTGATATAGCCGTTGATCACCGCGGACAGCTCCTTCGATGTCGGTGGTGAACTCGATCCGGCAAGGTCGAGCAACAGTTGGCTTGCGGCGCGAAGTCCCCGCGGATCCTGGCCTAGGGCGGAGAAAAGATTGGACCTCCACGGAGCCTCGATCTTCATGGCTGCCAGGACAGCCTGATATCCGTTTGGATTTGAAAGAATGGCCGGCATGCCCGCCGCGATCTTTCTCGCCTTGTCGGTACTTGATCTCGCCTAACAGGCTGTAGAGCCGGACATTGAAGCGAAGCGCGCCCCCCGCCTTGGCAGACAAAGCGTCAAGATCAGGACCGCCGCCTGTTTCGTTCAGCTCACCGGTAATGGAACCTACCAAGGCATTTATGTTCAACGGATCGAGCGCAAGCGAGACGGCCGGCGTTCCGGTCTCAAGGAGCCGACTTAACCCGATCGACGAAGCCGCCAACAGCAGAACGGATGCGACGAACCAAACGCCTGAACGCTGGAGATTTCGCGTGAGCAGGCTGGCCTGCTCCGTCATCGACTTTGCCCTCAATTTTCGGGGTACTCGCGCCGTAGTCGTAGTACTGGTAGTTCATGTATTTGTAGGCATAGTTGTAGTCGAACTTGTTTAAGCAAACTTCGACATTGCCACTCCGACGACATTCGCACCGGCTGCGCGCAGACGCTTGAGCGCCGTCTTGGCTGATTTGCGCGTGACCTGGTTGGTGGAAACGACCATCAACGTGCCTTCCGCAAGCCGGCTGAGGATTGGGCCGTCGGAAAGGCCGACGACCGGTGAGGCATCGATGATGACCAGATCGAAGCGTTTGCCGAGATTGGTCAAGATCAGCGCCATCTTCTGCGAAGAGAGCAGGTCGGCCGGGTTCGGCGGAATCGTCCCGGACGTCAGCACGGTCACGTTAGGGTATTTCGTCGTCCTGAAAATGCCGGCCAGATCATCCTTGCGAACGGTATTTGTCAGAAGGTTGCTCAACCCGGTCGCATTATCGAGGCCAAACAACCGATGCAGGTTCGGTTTGCGAAGATCGCCATCGAAAAGCAGAACCCTTGCGCCGAGCGCCGCGAAATCCTGGCAGAGCTTGAACGAGGTGGTCGACTTGCCTTCCGAAGGTTCCGGACTGGTCACCAGCAGCGATCGCGGCGCGCCTTCCGCACCGGAGAACTGCAGCGGTGTTCGCAGCGAACGATAGGCCTCGGAGAGCCCGGATTTTTGATCGGCGATGCTGGCTGTGAGTTCGCGGTCGTCGACAAGCGGCAGGATGCCGAGCATCGCCAGCCCCAGCTCTTTCTCGACCTGCTCCGGATTGGTGAAGGTGTTGTTCAGCAACTCGATGATGTAGATGATCGATGCAGTCAAAGCCAGGCTACGGGCAGCGGAGCGAAATCGACGATCGCGGCGCTTAGCGTCTTGAGTTCCGAGCTAACCCCGACTTCATTCAGCTTGGCGATAAGGCTGCCGTACTGCGACCGATTGGAATCGACCTCACGCTTCAAGATCGTGTATTTGATATCGTTGAAGACGACCTGCTGTCTCTCCATCTCAGCGACCTTGGACTTGAGGTCGGCCTCCTTGCTCTGCGCTTCCTGGTATTTCTGTCGCAACGAATCGGTTATGGCCAGCACGCCGTTGTTGTAGAGCCGCCGCAGCTCCTTGATCTGCGCTTGCAATTGCTGCATTTCCGGATAGCCAGGCTTCAGGATGCCCAGTTTCTGCTGATACTGGCTGGTCAGATCCGCCAGTTTTTCGCTGAGCTTCTGCAGACCTTCGCTTTCCAGAACCGGGCCGAGGCTTGACCCGCGCCCCTTTTCTATCTGATCCACCACCCGGCCCGCATCGAGGCGCTCCTGGATTGCCGTCGCCAGCGCGGTGTTCAGGGCCTCGATGTTCGATCCGATCAGCGATTTGTCGTCGCCAGTGACCGTGATGCCGGCGTCTTTTGCGTAGGTGACCAATTCCTCCTCGGATTTCTGCAGCTTTTGCTTCACCTGCAAAACCTGTTCCTGGATGAATTGCCTTGCCAGATCAGAGGTCTCGCTGGTCTGATCCAGGCGCTGGTCGATAAAACTCTGCGCGACCTGATTGGCTACGTCGCTTGCATATTTCGGTTTCTGATCGACAAAAGTGATCGACAGCAGGCTTGTATTGGTGACCAGATTGACCGTCAGGTCTTCCAGGATCCGCTTGATGGCAATTGCCTCGCGCTCTTCGGGCGTTTTCTCCTCGATGGAAGGCGACTTCGACATTCCGAACGCCCGGTAGACAATGTTGCTCAGCGAAAAGCTCGGCGTCGGAAACAGGAAGTCCGGCTTTTCGCCAAGCCCCAGCTGGAACGCCACGCGCTGAGCCAGCGCGCGGCTCTTCAGCTTTTCACGGGCGGTTAGGAAGGCCCTGACGTCGCTGTTTTCGGAAACAACCTCGATGTCCTGAAAGACCTTCGCCGAAGGGACCAGAACTTCAAGTTGCGTCGTTGCCTGATATTTTGGTGTCTGCATCATTGTCACGATGACGCCGGCAACAAGCCCGGCAGCTGCCATCATGACGATCAGCCAACGATACTGGACAATGTAGAAAAGCAGCTTGAGCGGGTTGAACCCCTCATCCTGACCGGCATGGTCACGACCATATGGATCGTAGTTTTGCGGCACGTCGTAATAGAGGTCCGCGGACAGGGCCTGTCCGGATCCGGCAAAGGCCAGGAACGAATTCAGCCGCGCGTGGCTCGACAACACAAAATCGTACCGATGCCGGATCAGCCGCGGGGCAAGCAAAAGCTCGCTCATCGCTTTGCCACCGCCAAAGCCGTAACCGCGCCGAATTCCATCCTGGTATGATCCAACGGCGTCCCCCGCTGCCTGGCCACCCAGAAAGCCGATTTCGACGTCCCAGTCGGGCCGGCGCGCAAGTGCACGCGCAACCAGTTTCAGGATGGTTTCGGCTCCACCTCTGATGTCGAGCGGAATGACGATGAGCGCGAGCTTCCTTTTCATGAGCTGCAAGGATTCACTGTCTTCGCCGAAAGACATAGGCGCAGGTTTCGGCAGCATCCTTGCCGAGAAGAAGGGCCGAAACGCCTAGCCAGATGCGCCAGGCGAGAAAGGCCGGCACGAAAAAATAGAAATAGGAACTCTTCCAGAACAGACGACGCTCGATGAGCTCCAGGCAGTTCCGTTTTGCGATTACCTCGATCTCGCTGGGCAGGCACTTGTCGTAGAAAGCCGGAAACCCGTCATGACCCTTGCCTTTTTCGGGATAGATCGCAAAAAGCAGCCGTCGCTTCAGCCCCTCCGGCAGGGCCCGATTTAATCTGGCGAAAACAGCGTTGCGCGAGGGCGAGAAAATGGCAACCACGCCTCCCGGCTTCACGCAACTGGCAATGCCACGCAAGGCACCCTCACCGTCGCGCACGTGTTCAAGCGTCGCCTGACAGATCACAACGTCAGCATCACCCCTACCCTGAAACGAGGTAAGGTCCGCTTCAATCTCCTCGTCATATATTCCGCGCGGCGCTTTCGATAACTCCTGCGCGTCCAGGTCCAGCCCAACGACAAAAAGCCTCAGGCGCCGCTTCTCGGGGAGACTGACGAACGGCCTTGCACCCCCGCCAAGGTCATAAACCCGAGCGTTTGGGGTGAGTAACGGAGGTGCTATCTCCGTCGCAAAGGTCCGGTTGCCGTCGATGCGAAGGCGGAACGGCAGAGCCCTGTCGAGGAACTCGGACATGGCCACGTTCGCGCGAACAAACCTTCGCAATCTCGACACTGCTTCACCATCAGTTTCGTTCGCCGATCTGTGTCCACTAGGACTAGACATCCGCGCTATATCCTGTGGAACACATAGAGCCGCGTATGATGCGAAAATGGGCCGAGCAGCCGATCGGCGGCAGCCCGCAAACCTCTCAGGATGCCGTTCCTGCTGTCGTACCAGGCCTGCATCGGCTTTGTGAAAAAAGTCTCGTCCTTCAACCCCTTGAAGCCACCCCTGGGCCGTGTCTCCAGAAGCTTGAAGCCGTGTTGTTCGAACCTGGAAACAATCGAAGATGGCTCAAGGACGAACTGGTAAAATCCGGCCCGTTCGCCTGAAAACCTGGGATAGAGACCCATTCTGGCCTTCAATCTTCTGAGAGGAGAAATGCTCGGCGCCGTCACGAAGGCAATCCCTCCCGATCGGATTATGCGCCTCATCTCCAATACGATCTCGTCATACCCGTCGAAGAAGTGCTCGATCACGCCGAGAGACCACACGCCGTCGAAGAATTCGTCCGCGAAGCCTGTTGCCCGAACATCCCCAACCGTTACCTGCAAATGCGGCGCGGCGCGATTCACCATCCCCACGGTCTTCCGCGCAAAGTCGATTCCATAGGCGGAAAAGCCCGCCTGATGCAGGCCATGGACCGTATTGGCCAGGCCACATCCGGCGTCCAGGACCCTGGCCGGTCCTGTCAGATATCGCTTGGTCGTTTCTACGACAATGCGATCCGGCCTCGAGACAGTCCCTTCGGCCCAGTGGGAATCCCAATAGTCGTCGTCGGCTATCGTGCCGACATGGACGATGCGGCTGTTCTTCTCGTCATAGAATGCCTTCTTCTCATTCATTTCCGGCATCCGACCCGGCCATAAAAAAGGCTCGCTGCGTTGCATCAGGCCCGTTGTTCGCAATGACGCCCCTTAACGCGAAGAACGAACAAGCCGCGGCTATGACATATCCGGACAGGAATGCCATTTCGCTGCCAAGCGGTAGCCGCCACCACAGACTCAACGCCGCCATACAGCAGCAAGCCAATGCTCCTATCGTGTAAGAATAGATCAGCGTCATCGCGTTGTTCGAGCGGAGCGCAAAGGGATCAATGACCACCTTCTTCGTCCTGTTTATCAGGACAGCGCAAGAAACGATCGCAAAGACCGTTGGATCAAATGACCTCCCCAGCCATCCGGACGCATGGCCTGAAAAAAACAGGCCGATTATCCCCGCGGCAGACGCAACCGCAAAAATCAGCGCAATGGTCGCCCCCTCGAACAATCCGCGCCGAAACTCTCGAATGTTTCCATTTGCGGCACTGAGAAACGCGGTTGGCACGAAAACGAAGCTGGCCGCGTTCATGAAGAAGCCGACCGAGCGGATCGTGTCCCAGGAAGTGGTGTAGCTGACGGCTTGGTCGCCGCGTTCTCCGGCATGGGGCCGGGCTGATCAGCGTGCCACGGCT
>NZ_JAMYKW010000059.1:0-29565 GCF_040317555.1 Mesorhizobium sp. M1406
GATTGGCCATTTCCACGGCCAGGATCTGGCGCCTTCCGTCCCAGTCGATGCCGACCGCGATCAGCACCGCCTGGCTCATGACGATACCGGCTTCGCGCACCTTCTCGTAGCGGGCGTCGAGGATGAGGTAGGCAAACGGCTCCTGAAGCGGACGCTCGGCAAATGCCTTCAGGCTCTCGTCCAAGCGCTTGTTGATGGCCGAGATCGACGAGGCCGAGAAAGCATGGCCGCATAGTTCTTCGGTGATCGCCTTGACCTTCCTGGTCGATACGCCCTGCACATACATCTCCGCCAGCGTCGCCACCAAGGCCCGCTCGGAACGCTGGTAGCGTTCGAACAGCTCGGTGGAGAAGCGGCCGGCCCGGTCCTGCGGTACCCGCAGCTCGAGCTTGCCGACACGGGTGACAAGGGTGCGGCCGTAATAACCCGAGCGATAGCCGAGCCGCTCCGGTGTGCGTTCGCTCTTCGAAGAACCCAGCGCCTCGTCCATCTCGGCCTCGAGCACCTCCTGCATCACCGCACGGATCACTTCGTGCAATCCATCCGGGTTCGAAAGCAGAATGTCTTTGACGGCAGCGCTGGCGGTCTTACTTTCAGTCTTGGTCATGGTGGCGTTCCTTCGCGGGAATCAGGTGACGTTGAACATCACCAGCCTGCCATGACCGCTCTCTCTCAGCGAATTTGCAGAACTCTCAGCACACTACCGTCACTCCGGCGCGCGGCTATTCGGCCGTCAGCGCAATGGCTGGCCGCCGCGCGGTATCGACAGCGCGCGAGCGTCATGCGTCAGACACCTTCCTTGGCATGTCGCACGCCAGATCCCACACATGATTCCATCGCAACGAGCTGGTGACGGAAGCAGTGTCTGCACTTTGGAAACGAGCCATTTGCTTCTCATGGACGTCGCGATCGTCTCGTCCCAGTAAAAGTCGCAATCATTGTCAATTGCGATGTTTCTCGATCAGCTGGGCTTTATTTTCCTAAGATCTGCATTATAGGCCGGGGTGTTGTCGCCGTTTCGGCGGGTAAGATGGGATAGGCGACCTCGGGTGCCTTTCCGGTCAGCGAGTTGAGGAAGGCAACAAGCAGGTCGACTTCTTCGTCCGCCAGTACCACGCCAAGCTGGGTGGTTCCCATGATGGCAACGGCCTGTTTCAGATCCCAAACCTTGCCCGAATGAAAGTATGGCGCGGTGAGTGCAACGTTGCGCAGGGGCGCCACGCGGAAAACATAGGAATCGTCGGCTGCATTGGTGACCGCAAATCGGCCCTTGTCTTTTTCCGGCAGGACCTCGGCGCTGGGCTGTTCCACGAGGCCGAATGGGAAATAGGCTTGCCCACCAACGTTGATGCCGGCATGGCAGGACGAGCAGCCTTTGTTCATGAAAAGCGCCAGGCCCTGTTTCTGTTCGGGAGTCATGGCAACCTCATCACCATTCAGGAAGCTGTCGAACGGGGCCGGTGTGACCAGTGTCGCCTCGAAGGCTTCGATCGCCTTGGCGAAGTTGTCGAAGGTGACCCGATCCGCTTCAGCCGGAAAAGCTGCATCGAACCACTCGACATATTGCGGCATGGACTTGAGCGTGGCGATGACTTGGTCCGGTGTATTGGCCATTTCGATCCCGGCTTGGACCGGTCCCTTCGCCTGAGCCTTCAGGTCTTCGGCACGACCATCCCAGAACTGAGCGATGTTGAAGAGAGCATTCAGTACAGTCGGCGCGTTGCGCTGTCCATTCTGCCAACCATGGCCGATCGAAGTTTCGTGATTGTCGTCGCCGCCGGTGGCCAGGTTGTGGCACGAGTTGCACGACAAGACGCCTGACGCAGAGACGCGTGGATCGAAGAACAGTGCCTTGCCGAGAGCGATCTTTTCCGGGGTGATCGGGTTGTTGGCGACTGCCGGCGTGGTGGATGGCAAAGCCCTGAAGGTCGCCAATGCCGCATCTCTGAGGGCTGTGGGGATCGAATCCGCAGCAAAGGCGGTGGCTGCCAGCAAGGGGACAGCCATCATACTGAATAGAATTTTCATAAATGGTCTTCCTGCGTCGTGCACGCAGCCACTATGCGATCTGCGGCTCATGAACGCCCTGAGCTAGATCAGCTGGGGGAGAGGACCGGGGTCTGACACCTGTTTTCGCGGCTGAGCTGGGACCCTCTTGGAAGTGATCGCTCTTCTCGATTGGACTTCAGGGAGGAGGAGTATCCCTGCTCGGCGCCGTTTGTATGCATCAAAGCACGCCCTGGGGGCGGCTTCGTAGATTCGGTCACTGCGATCTTCCCGCCATCGTTGAGAAAGTCGATAGCATCCGCAAGAATGGCAATCTCTTGCACGATGTGCGCTGCACGCCTTGGGAAAAGTGAGCTTCTGAAACCTCAGGGTTCATTCGTTCCTCCTGACCGGCTGATTGCGTGAATCGACCTTATCGACACCCGCCGACTGCACATTGTGATGTCACCAGCGATGGCGGTTTCAATACCTAAGCAGCGACGGTCTATCCGACAGTATGGATGTCCTATCGGAATAGCCGGTCCGCCTTGTCGATTGTCACACCGGCATATAGCTCCGCTTCTACGAACATCCCATCACGCGCCTGGGACCTGTGGATCGAGGTGTGAGGCAGTTACAGCCGGTGGACCTGCTCAAGCGCCGCGCCGGCACAAGGGCTAGATTGATCTTCCCTCACCTTGTCGTCATCATTTGACGGACGCGGGGCATTGGCCCATAAGCGAGCCACCGCAAACTGTGCGGTTGCCAATGCGTAATGATGTGAATTGGAATGATCTTCGGTTTGCGAAACACGCACGTCCGACGCAGCTTGCGTTGACAGAGGCGGTTTTACGCGCAATAGCACTTCCGCCGGCCTATTTTTGTGGAGTTCAATTGTGGTTCGGCCAAGGCCGCTGGGCGCCGGACCGGCCCCGTGTAAACCTCATCAAAGAGAGAGAGACCCTGCATGGAAGAATTCTTACCGCGCATCGCCACTGGTGCCGGCATCGGCCCGGCTCTCGCAGAGAAGGGGGTTGGGTTAATGCTGGGTTTCCTGCAAAGCCACGCGGCCGACGGTCCCGTTGCGCGCATGATCGAGGCCATTCCGGGAGCTTCGGAATTAGTAGCGAAGTATCATGGCGACGACCCACAGGGTGGCGGCCTTATGGGGCTCGGCCAGCAATTGATGAGTGAGGGTCTCAGCATGGCAAAGATCGCCGGCCTCGCCAACGAGACGATCGCCTGCGCCAAGGAACATGCCGGCGACGAACTCGTGGACGAGGTCCTCAATTCCGTTCCTGGCCTTCCCCAGTTCGTCTGATCAGCGGCAGCCGGGGGCGCATGACCTCGTGCGCCCGTGCCGGCCCGTCTGCGCAGCAGGCATTCTCCGCCGAGCGTTCCGTACCGATCTCGCCAGACCACCGACCGCCGGGCACGCGAAGCGAGCGTTGGAGTACTTTATTCGTCTATTCCAAAATCGACCTCAGGCGAATCGATGTGTATAATTTCCGGCGGTAAGGGTTTATCCTGAACGCTTTCGATGAAGCGCGCGAGATAAGCAAACGTATTGTATTTCTCGAGGACCAACCGCTTCGCCTCTCTTATTGCGCCGCAACGTTCCTTCCAGAGGTCCGAGTTGATGATTTCTTGAATTTTTGGGATTACGTTCTTGTCCTCTGGGTCAATCAGAACCATAGAGTCCGAAGGGAAGAACCTCGTGATTGCCGGGCTGCCGTAATAGATCGGCATTGTTTCAGCAACGAAGCAGTCCATAAGCTTCTCTGTAAAATAGTAATCAGCACGAGTATTCTCGAACGCTATACTGTAACGGTAAGGTGCGAGTGCGTTCCATTTATCTCCAATCAGCCGAAAACCTCGGCCGAACAGGTCAAAATCGAGCTCCTTTCTCAGCCGTTCCAGAAACGCCAGCCGATATCGATGTCCTTTAAGCAGGGCGATGTCACTGGTAATCCATGAGAGCCGAAGCGGCTTATCCACGACTTCGCTGACCAGAAGTTGGTCATATGTCTTGTTTACAGACCAAGACCGAGTGATAGGTGGAGACAAAACGAATCGGCGCGCTGCATTCTGCCGAGCAGCCAGCTCTGCGTCACACGTCAGGACGATAGTATTTTTCCCCTGCCCTTCATGAAACGCGCGATGAGCTTTCGTCGGCGGTTCGCCGATTGCAAAAATTGTCCTGTTTGGGCTCGCCTCGATATCAACAGGGAGCCCAAAAAGAGAAGCAGAGTTAAAGACGATATGCCAATCGGGCACGAAGGATGTCGTGCGAACAAAAGCGACATTGTTCCAGATTCCACTGCCCTTTGGAGTGAGATGGTGGATTGCATCATCCAAAACGCCCCAAGAATCTAGGCATGTAGCAACAATGGGCGCCGGGCGTTCCGTCAACAATTTGGCCGACAAAGCAGTTCCACTCCCTTCACTCGTGAAGGTACTCAATCGCCATTCCGGATTGCGCTAACCTTGGGTAGCATAAACCTTCCGGGACCCGCTGTCGAGGCAATTGTCGCTTTGCACTTGACTAGGTTCTTCCTCGTTTTGTGTGGTGATCAAGCCGGCTGAGTGGCAGCATGCGTGCCCTAAGGAGTTCGCAGCCCGCTCTGCCTACATGGTACGTTTGATCGTCTTCAGGCGGTTGATCAGCCCTTCCGCCTGGCCGTTGCTCCACGGTAGTTCAATGGCATCGCGAACGGCGTCAACGTCACGGCGTAGGACCAGACCGAAACGCGTGATGGCGACGGACCCGGAGTTGACGCCACGTCGATCGAAGTGTCGAGCTTGCCCAATTCACAGGCCCCGCAAAATGCCGCGGAAGCGCATGGCAAGCCTGCGCATAGTGGCAAACTCATGTGATCCCTGCTTCAGGACGTCGACCTTTGCGGCCTGGTTGATCGTCAGCACATCCCGAGGCTTCGTGCAGAGGGCCGGGGCGACTACCGGCGAGATCACACGGCCGGTCGCGGGATTCCGTATCGGGACAGCGTCGCTGGCTGGTTGACGCGTATGATTGAAGCAGGCGACGCACTGTCCTTGCCCGGCCTCTCGGCGCGGCGCCAGCTTGCGAGAAGCCGCTCCAGATTCGAGAAGCTGCCCGTGTCGCCGCGCTGTTCGATATCGTGGAACAGGTGTCGTCCGCAGCGATTGCCGTCTCTCCAGGACCGGCTAAGAAACGCCTCGAAATACCTTGATGTCCTTGGTTACCAGCGGCGGTTCCCAGCCCCTTGGCAGAGCGGCTCACCGGGCGATGAACTTACATTTGGCCATTGCCAATGAACGTCCATCGTCCCTGACGCCCACCAGCAAGCGATCACGATCCCTCGATTTCACAGTCCAAAGAAGTAAAGCGGGACAAAAATAGCGCGCTTAGCCTCGACTACTAGCAACTTCGGCGCAAAGTTACAGCTGGGACGCGCCACGCACCACGGCAGGGTCGCCAACAACGAGTGGCTCAGCGGTCACGACGGGAAATATGGCGCATCGATGTCGCTTCTGGACGAGCATTGGCAATAACGCTGTCGAGACATTGTTGCTTTCAGCGGCAACCGGCCCTATGAAGCGACGCTTCGCTGACTATGTTTCACCGCCTGGAGAGTTTCATGACAGAAGAAGCCGGAAAAAACGTCGACACCCTCATTGAGCTTGCCGCCGATGTCGTGTCGGCCTATGTCTCCAACAATCCGATCCCGGTGGGGGATCTCCCTGCCCTCATCGGCCAAGTGCATGCGGCTCTGAGAGCGACGGCCGGAGGTGTCTCTGCGCAAGAGCCGGTTGCCCTTACGCCTGCAGTCCCGATCAGGAAATCGGTGACACCGGACTACATCATCTCCCTTGAGGACGGGAAGAAATTCAAATCGCTAAAGCGCCATCTGTCGACCCACTATGGGCTGACGCCGGATGGATATCGGGCCAAATGGGGCCTGCCCGCGGATTATCCCATGGTCGCGCCGAACTACGCCGCGGCGCGCTCGTCATTGGCCAAGACGATGGGGCTCGGCCGCAAACCGAAGGCGCCGGAAGCGCCGGAGCCTGCGCCGACGAAGCGAACCCGCAAGAAGGTCGCGGCTTAATTTCGGCAATCGAGATTCGTTCTGGAGCGTTGCAGCCATCGGCTTAATCTGCGCGTCATATAAAAAGGCGGGGCCAACCCCGCCTTCCTTTCAAACAACTTTGTTTCATGAGGAATTCGCGACGCCTGCAGCAATCTGCTGCCCTCAGTTTTTGCTCGCTTCATCGAGCGGCCGTGAGGACCTACGTGCCTACTCTTGCCAGGACGCAGGAGAAAATTTCAACCAGCTTTGCTGAGGCTGCCAGCGGAGGACTTGCCAGTGCGGCGATCCTGCTCGATCTCATAGTTGATCTTCTGGCCGTCAGCGAGGGTCGAGAGGCCCGCGCGTTCGACAGCGGAAATGTGGACGAAAACATCCGGACCGCCATTGTCGGGCTGGATGAATCCAAACCCCTTGGTGCTGTTGAACCACTTTACCGTTCCAGTCGGCATATACTTGTTCCTTCTTTTACAATGCGACGTGGGCAGGCCATTAGGCCTGTCCGAGTCATAGCCGAGAGTTGGGCGCAGCAAAAAGCGAAAAATTGTTAAGCCCCGATCAGCTGGCGCACTCCATTGTGGGCGTCCTACATCTCGCACAACAAATTCATCGTGAAACTCGAGGACGGCCAACCGAAATCTGTCTGGACCGGCGGCACCAATTTCTCGGACGGCGGCATCTTCGGTCATTCCAATGTCGCTCACGTCGTCGAGGATCCCGACGTCGCATAACGCTATCTCGACTATTGGAGCGCACTACACGACGACCCGACGAACGCCGACCTCGCGCCAGTGACCGAGGAGCTCACGCCGCTGCCTGCCATGCCGCCGCCGGCGGGAACCAGTGTCGTGTTCAGCCCACGCTCGAACCTCGATGCGTTGCAGTGGTACGCCGACCTCGCCATGACCGCGCAGCATGGCCTCTTCATGACCTTCGCCTTCGGCATGCACGACCTGTTCAAGGATGTCTACCGCACGAGCCCGGCGCCGTTTCGCCTCGCGTTGCTTGAGAAAGCCACCCGCCCGCTCAAGGAGGGCAGCCCGGAACGCATCGCGGAGGAGCAAGCGATCCAGGACCTGCGCAACATGCCAGAAAACACCTTCGCGATCGGTTCGCTCATCGCGACCAACAAGATCGATGGATGGGTGAAGGAGATCCTGAGCGGTCTCAACGGCAACGTGAAATACGTGCACAACAAGTTCATGATCATCGATCCCATGTCTGACAATCCCGTGGTCGTCGCCGGCTCCGCCAATTTCAGCGCCGCGTCGACCAACCAAAACGACGAGAACATGATCATCGTCGTTGGCAACAAGCGCGTGGCCGACATCTATCTCGGCGAATTCATGCGTCTCTACAGTCACCATGCCTTTCGCGAGTCCCTGAAGTGGCGGGAGGCGGACGACCCACCCAAGCCGCTCCGGACGGATGATTGGTGGTCGGACTATTTCGGCGACACCGAGCGCTCCGCCCGTCGCCAGTTCTTCGCGCGCCAACTCTCGGAGTGACCATGACTGCCTGACAGAGACGACCGCCGTTGCGGCATTCGTCCTCGCCGCGTCTCGGGGCGATATTTTGTAGAACTGCCAAGCGACCAAACCATCCGGGCGAGCTACGTTTCCGCAAATTCCAAGGGGGTAATCATGAACAAAGTTCTGTCCGCTCTTCTAGTCACGATCTCAACACGCCCTTCCCGCATCTGCTGGTGAGCTCCAACTGGGCAACTGGAACGTGCAGACGCTTCTCTATGCGGGCGACCCGGTGACGGTGTTCCCTGGGGATTACATACGGCAGCCGCAGGACTATGCCGACTTGAAGGCTTGGCGAGACAAAGTCGGAGCCTCCGTCTTTTTTCTCCAAGAGGTGAGCAGCCCTGCGGCGATCAATGAGGTGTTCCCGGTTACCGATGGATGGGCTCATTGCATCAGCGGCCAGTTTGCCGCCGATGAAGGACTGGCGACAGCGGGTCCGATATGCACCAAGCCAGGTGATACACCGGTAAAGCCCGCTGGGTCTGAACGTCACCAGTATACAGCGGTAGCCTGGCGGGCCGATGCTGGGGTCACGGCGACGGCTGCTGACGTACCGCAGCTCAACGTCAAATCGGACGATGGCGGGACCATCAGGGACGTGCGCTGGGGTCTGGATGTCACAGTAAAGGCAGGCGCGACGTCGATGCGGGCGCTGGTGGTCCACATGAAGTCGGGGTGTTTCGACGACCTGATTAACTTCCGGCTGTTCACGGTTGACCCGTCAACCACCCCACCGACCAGGAACGCCTGCGACACGCTTGGTCGACAGATGTTCCCGCTGCGGGCTTGGGTCGAAGCGCGGCAGAACGCCGGCGATGGTTGGATGGTGGTCGGCGACTTCAATCGGCGCCTCGATGCCGGCGCCGGCCGCTTCCAGGACGAAGTCTGGCAGGCCGTCTCGGGATACTCGCCGGCCGTTGATATGCATGACCGCGACAACCGTCCGGACATTGCGCTGTTCCGCGTCCCCTACAAGAAGCCGTCGCTCTGCTGGGCAGACAAGTCCAACCCTTATCCGACCTCGCTTCCGACCGCCGACGACTACAACATGCTGCCGATTGAGTTCTTTGTGTTCGGGGCCAAGGTCCGTGATCTCGCCGTGGCCAACTCGGACGGCCAGGTTCCCTGGACACCTTCGGTTGCTGCGGACCATCAGCGGCTGTCGGACCATTGCCCGAGCACCCTTTCGATCACCGTGCAATGAGGTCCGTTGCCGATGCCGCGCGTGAGAGCATGGCGACCCAAGCCTGGGACGCCGGAAGGCGTAGGCTCGTCAAATTCTGGGAAAAGCTGCCCAGCTGGAGAGCCAGTGTCCGAAGGGGTCTGACGATTAATTGGGCGCCGGTTCTTTCGATCGGGCTCGGGATCGCCGCCGTCGTGATGCTGCAACAGGTGCGCGATCTGCTGATCTATCGGCAGGCGCCGCTGCAGTTGCTCGGCGTGAATCTCGTGGCTCTCCTGCTGTGTCGCTGCCGATCGCTGTCTGGGCGTGGGGCATGGTCCACAGCACGCGAAGAGAGCGTTTACTTGAAGTCGCGCGTCTTCACTTTGATCGGCTCGACCTTCAACGTCGGGTCAACGAGATCGCGCGGCTTGAAGCCCTTCGGCAGGCTTCGTGGATCCAGGCCGGCCCACCGTGACGGGCCTCGTCACCTGGACCATGCGGCAGGGGGAATGGCGAGCCACGTTTGCCGACAGTGGCGAGCTCGGCCGAAAGGTCGGAAAGCTGATGCGCGACCAGATGCACCACATCGCCTTCGCGCTGAATGCGACCGCGCACGCCCAGCATTGAGGAGGACAAGAGCACGCGCCTGAACTTCTCGAAGACCTTCACCCAGACGACGACGTTAGCCGCGCCGGTCTCGTCCTCCATGGTGAGGAACATGACGCCCTTGGCCGAGCCCGGCCGCTGCCGGACAAGAACCAGCCCTGCCGCTTCGAGCCAGCGGCCATCGCGCGCGCCCATGGCTTCGGCGCAGCTGATGATCGGGCGCTGACTGAGGCTGGCACGCAGAAAACTGACGGGATGGTCGCGCAGGGTGAGCCCGACATGGCCATAGTCCTCGACCACTTCCCGGCCCGCCATCATCGGACGCAGGGCAACTTCGGGTTCCTGCAGTTCGCTGATTGTGCGCCGCTCGCGCTCGGAGGCGGCGGCGAAGAGCGGCAGCGGTTCGTCGCGACGCCCCTTGAGCGCCCAGAGAGCCTCCCGCCGCGCGAGGCCTAGCGATGGCCGGAACGCATCGGCTTCGGCGAGCTGGACGAGCGCGGCGGCAGGCACGCCGGCTCGCTGCCAGACATCGTCGACCGAGGAGAATGGCTCATCGGCTCGCGCGGCAACGATGGCCGCGGCGTTGTCATTGGCGAGACCTTTGACTAGACGCAGGCCGAGGCGGACAGCGAAGCGTCCCGTTTCGTCGATCGGCTCCAGCGTACAATCCCAGCGGCTGGCATTGATGCAGACGGGCCGGACTTCGACGCCATGGCTCTGCGCATCGCGCACGATCTGGGCCGGCAGGTAAAAGCCCATTGGCTGGGAATTGAGCAGCGCGCAGCAGAAGACATCGGGATGGTGGCATTTCATCCAGCTCGAGGCGTAGGCGATGAGGGCGAAGCTGGCGGCATGGCTCTCGGGGAAACCATAGCTGCCGAAGCCTTCGAGCTGCTTGAAGGTGGTGGCCGCGAAGTCCGGGGTATAGCCGTTAGCGATCATGCCGCCGATCAGCTTGTCGCGGAATTTGCTGACGCCGCCCGTGTGCTTGAAGGTCGCCATGGCGCGGCGCAGCTGGTCGGCTTCGCCGGCACTGAAGCCGGCGCAGACCATGGCGACCTGCATGGCCTGCTCCTGGAACAGGGGGACGCCCAAAGTCTTGCCGAGTACCCGCTCGAGCTCGGGGGTCGGAAACTCGACCGGCTCCTTGCCCTCCCGGCGACGAAGATAGGGGTGGACCATGTCGCCCTGGATCGGGCCCGGGCGCACGATGGCGACCTCGACGACGAGGTCATAGAAGGTGCGCGGTTTGATGCGTGGCAGCATCGACATCTGGGCGCGGCTCTCGATCTGGAAGACCCCGATCGTGTCGGCCTTGCGGATCATGGCGTAGGTCGCCGGATCCTCGGCCGGGATGGTGGCCAGGTCGAGGGTCATGCCCTTGTGCTCGGCCAAGAGGTCGAAGCTGCGCTTCATGCAGGTGAGCATGCCGAGCGCCAGGACGTCGACCTTCATGAATTTGAGGATGTCGATATCGTCCTTGTCCCACTCGATGACCTGGCGGTCGACCATGCGGGCCGGCTCGATCGGCACTAGGTCATCGAGCCGGTCATTGGTGAGAACGAAGCCGCCTGGATGCTGCGACAGGTGCCGGGGCGTGCCCTCGAGCTGCTGCGCCAGCTCAAGCGTCAGCCGCAGCCTGCGATCGGCCATGTTGAAATTGAGCTCTCGAGCGCGCGTCTCGTCGATGCCCTCACCGTGTCCCCAGACCTGCGAGGAAAGCAGCTTGGTGACGTCCTCGGGCAGGCCGAGAGCCTTGCCGATATCGCGGACAGCGCCCTTGGTGTGATAGCGCACCACCGTCGAGCACAGCGCGCTGTGGTCGCGCCCATAGGTCTCGTAGACCCACTGCATAACGATCTCGCGCCGTTCATGCTCGAAGTCGACATCGATGTCCGGGGGCTCCTTGCGCTCCTGCGAGACAAAGCGCTCGAAGAGGAGATTGTTGCGCTCGGGATCGATGCTGGTGATGCCCAGCACGTAGCAGACGGCCGAGTTGGCAGCCGAGCCTCGGCCTTGGCACAGGATGTCCTTGCTGCGCGCGAACTGCACGATGGCATTCACGGTCAGGAAGTACGGTGCGTATTGCAGAATCTCGATCAGCCGCAGTTCGTGCTTGATGAGCGCCACGACCTTGCCGGGCACACCTTCGGGATAGCGCCGCGCTGCGCCTTCCCAGGTGAGTTGTGCGAGCGCCTGCTGCGCCGTCAGCCCGGGCAACATCTTCTCTTCGGGATACTGGTAGGCGAGTTCGTCGAGGGAGAAGCGGCACTGGCGCGCAATTTCGACTGTGCGAGCGAGCGCTTCGGGGTAGCGCAAAAACAGCCGCGCCATCTCCTCCGGCGGCTTGAGATAGCGGTCAGCATGGCGCTCGCGCCGAAATCCCAGCTCGTCGATCGTGATGTTGTGGCGAATGGCGGTCACCACGTCCTGGAGGATGCGCCGACCGGGTTCGTGAAACAGAACGTCGTTCGTCACCACCGTCGGCACCCGCATTTGGGTAGCGAGGTTGGAAAGTTCGTGGAGCCGGACCTGGTCGTTGGGCCGCCGCCGCAAGGTCAGCGCCAGGTAGGCGCGATCGCTGAAGGTCTCCCGCAGTCGGCGCAGTTGCAGGGCGCAGGTGTCATCGGCGCGATCGGGAACGAGAATGGCGATCAGGCCCTCGGCATAGTCGGCCAGGTCGCTCCATTCGAGATGGCATTGCGCCTTGCCGCCGCGTTTCTTGCCCAGGGTCAGCAGCCGGCACAGCCGGGAATAGGCGGCCCGGTCGGTGGGATAGACGAGCATCGACATGCCGTCGACGAGATCGAGGCGGCAGCCGACGATGAGCCTGACGCCGGTGTCCTTGGCTGCCTGGTGGGCGCGGACGATGCCGGCCAGAGAGTTGCGATCGACGATGGCAAGGGCTTCAATGCCGCGCGCGGCTGCCTGCGCGAACAGGTCGTCGCAAGAGCTTGCTCCCCGAAGGAACGAGAAGTGGCTGGTTACCTGCAATTCGGCATAGTGCGGGGTGGTCATGCGAAGACCCCATGCAAGAACCATTTATGGGAACCGGTCCCGGGATCCTCGCCGTCGCCGGCGCGGTAGATCCAGAAGCGCTCGCCGCTTTCGTCCTCCATCTGGAAATAGTCGCGCACCGCGATCAGTTCGGCATCGCGCTGCCACCATTCGCCAAACACGCGCTCGGGACCGTCGGCCCGCGCGACGCGATGCCGGATGCCACGCCAACTGAACCAGACCGGCGGATGGTCGGGCAGCAGGGCCATCGTCTCGATGGGTTCGGGATGGGTCAGCAGACGCGGCGGGCGAGGCCAGTCACCGGGCCAACTCGTCCCGTCGTCCGGCGCATTCGGCGCGATGCGGCGGACTGAGCGTTCGGGCACGTAACTCTCGAGCGG
Organism: Mesorhizobium sp. M1406; assembly: GCF_040317555.1. Classification (NCBI taxonomy): domain Bacteria; kingdom Pseudomonadati; phylum Pseudomonadota; class Alphaproteobacteria; order Hyphomicrobiales; family Phyllobacteriaceae; genus Mesorhizobium; species Mesorhizobium sp. M1406. The sequence goes on from NZ_JAMYKW010000059.1 coordinate 12,758, forward strand.
GGAAATGCGGTAGAGCCGCTGCTCGCAAATACGGTTGGCGTGCACGTCGATGAGATCGGTGATGTCGGGCTCCGGCTCCTCGACCAGCGAGGAGATGATCTGCTTGGCTCCGAAGGGCTCGGCGAGCATCGCGGCCAGGGTCATCACCTCGATGCCGAAGCCGGGATCGACGGTTTCGATCCGGTCGGTCAGGAGTCGGGTCAGTCGTTTGACATCGCGCACTGGCACGGCGGTGCCGACGCGAATGGCCTCTATGCGGTTGTCCACGCGATGAAACAGCAGGTCCAACCGGCGGGCGCCGAGCCCCTTGGCCTCTAGCGCCTCGCAGAGGGTTGCGACGAGCTTGCCGGTATAGCGGGCTATGGTCTCGGCGGCGCCGATCGGCTCGCCGAAGGCCCGGCGAACCGAGATAAGTTCGGGAGACCGGATCGGCTCGAAGGGTTCGCTGCGCCGGCCCATGGCCTGGTCGAGACGGCGGCCGAGCTCTGGGCCGAAGCGTAGGGTCAGAGAGGCGCGCGGCGCCGCCTCGACCTCACTCACCCGTTCGAAACCGAGCGTGAGCAGGCCTTCGACGATATCGCTGGGAAGCCGCAGGGCGCTGATCGGGAGCTCCCGCACGATCGCCGCGGCTTGCCCGGCCGGCGCAACGAAGGTCGGTCGGGCTAGGAAGCGCGCGCAGGCATGGGCGGCGCCCCAGGTATCGGCGACTGCCGCTCGTGCCGCGATGCCGGAGGCTGCCATGCGGGACACCAGCCCCTCGATCATCGTGCCCTCCCCGCCATGCAGATGGTCGGCACCCGTGGTGTCGATGATGAGCCCATCGGGCGGATCGGCCGCGACGATCGGGGCATAGCGGAGCGACCAGAGCGCCACTCTATCGAGGGCCTCGGCATCGGCGGCTGTATCCAGGTCGAAGCTCTGCAGGTTGGGCACCAGCACCTGCGCCTTGCTCGCTGGTATGCCCACGCGCAGGCCGGCCGCTTGTGCCGCCGCATCGGCGGCCAGCACGAGCCGCCGGTTTCCCTGCCGGCCGAGCATGATGACCGGGGTTTCAGCCGATGGCGCGGACTGGCCCATTGCGCGTCGCAGGCGATCGGTCGGCCAGGTCGGAAAATAGAGCGAGACGACCCTTGTCATCGCAGGCTTCCACTTCAAAATCGGCGCTTTCTCCCGCCCGCACCCGGATCAGTTCGAGCTGCCAGCGAGCGCGGCCGATACCGGGGACCGGCAAGGGACGGGAGGGTAGCGCGGTGACCCGCCAGCGGGTGACCGCGGCGGTTGGTTGTCCAAAATCGGTCGCTTCGGTTTGTCGTCGCCAACGGCGGATAGCGATGCCGATGGCGCCCGTGGTTTCGGCGGCCAGTTGCAGTCGGCGGGAGGCGGTCATGGAGAGACGTGCCAGTTCGGCAACGACGGCGCCTAGACCGCCATGGCGAAGCCCTTCTTCGAAGCAGGCGAGCACGGCGGCCTCGTCGCCGGCCTCGACATAGACGACGCGACCGGGCAGCAGCCCGGCTTGGGCGAGCGCAGGGGCAAAGAGGTCCTGCCGGGTGACGCACCAGAGCACCTTGCCCTTGGCGCGCGCTGCAATGCCGGCGGCAAAAAGCGCCGCCGCCGCCCCATCGATCGCCCCGTTGCGGCCGCCGGCAACCTCGTGCAGCGCCCCGAGCGCCAGCCCGCCTCCCGGCAAGACCTTGTCGACCGTGGGAACGCCGAAGGGAAGCGTGGCACGATTGCGCGCCGGCCCACCTTCGAGGCGCGCGATTCGCTCGCGAAGTGCGGCGATAGCAGGGCTGGCGGCCGGCTGACCCATAAACGAAACACTCTCAAACTGTCTTCCCAATGGATTTCGGGGCTGATATGTTCCTTATTTGTTCTCTTTGGTGTCCGAGAGTCAATCGGACTCGTTGCGCCGCTGCGAGAGTTGATCCCAGACTGCACTCGATCGAGTTGCGGTCTATTGATGTGCCGGGTGATGCAGGGACGACGAAGTGGGCGAGGGAAGCGACAAAAGCCGAGAAGCTGATACACCGCGGGAGGGCACGGCCATCCTTCGCAAGATGATCCATGTCGACATGGATGCCTTCTTCGCCTCGGTCGAACAGCGCGACAATCCGGACCTGCGCGGCAAGCCGGTGGCAGTCGGCGGCTCGGCGGCGCGCGGTGTAGTGGCCGCTGCGAGCTACGAGGCTAGAAAATTCGGGGTGCGATCGGCCATGCCCTCGATTACGGCGAAACGCAAATGCCCTGATCTGATCTTCGTGCCGCCGCGCTTTGACGCCTACCGGGCCGTCTCCCAGCAGATCCACGCGATCTTCGCCGAGCATACGCCCCTGATCGAGCCGCTCTCGCTCGACGAAGCCTATCTGGACGTTACACACAATCTGCAGGGCATTCCGGTCGCCACGACAATCGCGGAAATGATCCGCGCGAAGATCAAGGCCGAGACCGGTCTGACGGCCTCGGCCGGCGTCAGCTACAACAAATTCCTGGCCAAGCTCGCCTCCGGCCAGAACAAGCCCGACGGACTGTTCGTCATCACCCCGAAGCTAGGGCCGGCTTTTGTCGAGGCGTTGCCCGTGCGGAAATTTCATGGTGTCGGCCCGGCGACCGCCGACAAGATGGCTCGGCTCGGCATCGAGACCGGCGCCGACCTGCGCGCACAGAGCCTGGCGTTCCTCGAGGAGAGATTCGGGAAGGCGGGTCCTTACTATTACTGGATCGCGCGCGGTATCGACGAACGTCCGGTGCGGGCCGACCGCGAGCGCAAGTCCGTGGGGGCCGAGGACACCTTTGCGAGCGATTTGTTTGACCTCGAAAGTGCTCGCAAGGAGCTGGCGCCATTGGTCGCCAAGGTCTGGCGCTATTGCGAGGAAAGATCGATCCAAGGTCGCACGGTGACATTGAAGGTGAAATTCGCCGACTTCCAGCAGATCACGCGCAGCCGCACGATCGGACGCGTCATTGAGGGCGAAGCCGACCTAGCGACCGTCAGCGGCACACTCCTCGAACAGTTGTTTCCGATCGCGAAGGGAATCCGCCTGCTCGGGGTGACAGTTTCAAATCTGAGCGGAACGCGAGCCGAGACCGATCGGCAGATGTCGCTGACGATCTAGGACTGGCTGCAGCTATCGGACTGCTTTTCGGATCCGCTCTGTCAGCGTTTGTTCGACATCGAAATAGCCCTCCCAGGCGTCGGACACCTGAGCCCGAGCGGCGGCAGTGAAAACGTCAAATGCGCTGGCACTCTTGAATGTCGGCAGTTCAACCCAAGTGACAGGTACGGCGCAGGATGCACCGGACCGGGCCCGCGTCGACCACGGGCAAATTGCCGTGGCGCCCTGTCCGTTGCGCAGATAGTCGATGAACATACGGCCCTTGCGCCTCACCTTGCTCATATTCGCGACGAAGCGGGACGGATCGGTGCGGGCCAGCAGTTCGGCAAGGTTCTGGCAGAAGCCCTTGACCGCTTCCCAGTCGGCCTCGGGAACGAGTGGAACGACCACGTGGACGCCCTTGCCACCTGATAACAGCGGCCAGGATTGGAGGCCGAGTGCCTCGAGAACGCCGCGGATGTCGAGCGCGGCCTGCTTGACGTCACCAAAGCCCAGGCCCTCGTCGGGGTCGATGTCGAAGATTATCCGGTGCGGCAAGTCTGGCTGCTGGCGAAGGCTTCCCCAGACGTGGAATTCGAGCACATTCATTTGGACGCCGGCGATCAGCCCCGCCAGGTCATCGACCCAGAGGATGCGGCTTTCCTTGCCGGACATCTTCTCCAGCTGGCCGTCATGGCCTTCGGCATGCCAGGCAACTTGTGCTTCTGAAAAAAGGTCTGCTGCAGGTCGCCGTCGGTATCGCGCACCAGCGAAAGGGGCCGATCCTGGATATGCGGCAGCATCCTCTCGGCAACCGCGGCGTAGTAGGCGGCGAGCGTCGCCTTTGTCACCGCAGTGCCGGGATACATCAACTTGTCGGGATGCGTCAGGGTCACGCCGACGGCGCGGGCGATCTCCTTGCCCATCTTGGGATCGAGATTGGCCGTGGCGGCGGATGCGACGTTCTTGGGCGTTTCCATCACCACCTGGTCTGCGCGCTTGTCTTCCCGCATACCTTGGAAGCTCGGGTGACGCAGGCTGCCGTCCGGCGTCACCTCGGAATAGGTGACCTCGGCGACGAGTTCCGGCTTCACCCACCTGGCGCGACGCGCGATGTCGCGCGGCACGGATACGAACGCGGGCTTATCCAGAAGCCGTTTCTCCAACTGCGCAAGAATGGATCTGCGCATCGCTTCGGTAAACCCGGAGCCGACGCGGCCGCGGTAGATCAGCTTCCCGTTTTCGTAGGTGCCTAGGATCAGCGAGGCCATACCACGGCCGGTGTCGCTTGGGCGGTAACCGCCGACCACGAATTCCTGTCGTTTCGTGCACTTGATCTTGAGCCAGTTCGCGGTGCGGTCGCCGACATAGCGACTGTCGGCGCGCTTGGCGATGATGCCCTCGTGGCCGCCGGCGCACATGGCATCGAAAACCTGTCTGCCATTGTCGGCGATATGGCTGGAGTACTGCAGGCTGTCGCCCGCGTCCCTCTCGCCCAGCAGTTCGGCAAGGCGTTCCTTGCGCTCGAGCAGGGGCCGGGTGGACAGATCCTCGCCGTTCAATTCCAGCAGGTCGAAGGCATAGAACTTGAGTGGCATGCCGGCGGCGATGCCGGTCTTCAGCATCGAGAAGTTGGTGCGGCCCTGGCTATCGATGGCCACGATCTCGCCGTCGATTAGCGACGAGCCCTTGGTCAAAGATCTCAGTGGCGGCAGGATCACCTTGAACTGGCGGGTCCAGTCGTGGCCGTTGCGCGTGTAGACGACGACTTCAGATTCCGAGATGGCGACCTGGGCGCGGTAGCCGTCGAACTTCATTTCGAAGAGCCAATTGGCACCGACCGGTATGTCGTCGGTCAGCGTGCAGAATTGGAACGGACGAAATTGCGGTAGGGGGTATTTCGGGGTAGATTCTGAGTCCCTGCGCCGTGCGCGCTTTTTGGGGAGGCCAGCCTCTACGGCCGACATGGGGAGCCCGAATACATAGTACGATTCAATACTCTGCCCTGGGTTTCAGTTCCACACTGCGCGCCGATGAATTGAACCGGAAGAGTCCGGCCGCGTTGTTGGGAAATTGAAACGCAATCCTTGGAGGAAGAAATGGCTACTCAAACAACTCGCGGGCGCAGCCAGGACCGCGCGAAGGTCGCTGGCGGGCAGGATCATGAAGTGAAATACGAGGCGGGCAAGACCGGCGCCAGCAAGGCCGAGGTCAAGTCGGCCGTGAAATCGGTCGGCAACAGTCGCAAGAAGGTTGAGGACAAGCTCGGCAAGAAGTGAGCCGCGGCCGCAGGGCAGATGGTCCGCATCGCCACCTTCAATGTGAACGGCGTCAATGGCCGGCTGCCCGTGCTCCTCAAGTGGCTCACGGCGACCGCGTACGACATCGTCTGCCTCCAGGAACTGAAAACGTCCGATGAGAAGTTTCCGGCCGAGGCCATTCGCGACCAATCCGTGATCCTGCTTTGCGTGCGCTGGTACCTTGCCTACAATCTGAGCCTGCGTGATCTTGAGGAGATGATGGCCGAGCGCGGCATTACGGTCGATCACGACCATCCACCGCTGGACCGTTCGTTTCTCGCCCTTGTTGCTCGAGCGTTTCAACCGGCGCAAGCGTAGCGTGACCGGCAAATGGCATGTCGACGAGTCATCAAGGTCCGTGGCCAGTGGATGTATCTCTATCGCGCCATCGACAGTGTCGGCGACACCGTCGAATTCTATTTCAGCGAGCAGCGCGACCTGCCGTCGGCCAAACGCTTCTTCAGAAAGGCGCTGGAGCGTCATGGCCGACCGGATCGCGTCGTCATCGACGGGAGCCAGACCAACCACGAGGCGATCGTTTCCTGCGACACCACAAATCGCTTGCAGGATCGCACCCGACGCCGGCTGAAGCCGATCCGCATCCGCCGGAGCCAGTATTTGAACAATCGGATCGAGCAGGACCATCGGCGCATCAAGCGCCGGGTCCGGCCGATGCTCGGCTTCAAATCGACGGCCACCGCCTCCACCATCCTTTCCGGCATCGAAATGATCCACATGATGCGCAAGCGACAGGCGAGGTACGCCTTCAATCCGAATCCGTCCCTGGCCGAGCAGTTCGAAATCCTCGCCGCCTGATTGACCTCGCATCAGGCCTCTCTGCGCCCCTATTCAGCCGTTGCAACAAAACCAATCGGCATCCTCCACCGGCTCCGGCTCGGAGTCATCGTCTTGGTCGTCCTCTTTCTCATCGCTGGTCGGCAGCAGTACGACGTCAGTGCATGAGATAGTCGACAGCGGCACGCAGCTGCTTATCGTAGCCATGATAAAACAGATAAGGGTCATTCTCGACGTATATGTCGGGTCTGATACCCTCGCCCTCAATAAGCCATCGAGAAACCCCGTTTTCTTTGACGTAGGAACCCGATTCAGGAATCCGGACCGGGCCGCCGTCAACTAGGGTTCTGCCGCTATTGACCCAAATGCCTGCTCCTGACGTTCGCGTGCCAATCAGAACGCCTAAACCCATACGCCGCACGCCTTCAGCGATCAATTCGCCATTGGAGTATGTGTCACCATCGACCAAAACAACAAATTTTCCTTCGAAAGAATCCCTTGGATTCTTAAATAGAACGCTATCGTAGCGACCATTTAAGTACATCCACGTCTTTCGTTGTAGAAAATTCAATATCCACGCATCCATGTTCCCGCCATTATTTCCGCGAACATCAATTATTATGCCTTTTCTACCTTGCATGGATGGATATTGCTGTACGATAGTTGCCAAATCCCTTTCATAGGATGCATAGAGGTGCAGATAACCGACCTTTCTGCCGCTTAATTTGTCCACCATCTCCTGATTTGAAAAGGTCCAATGCCTGTAGCGCAAAAATGCCTCTTCGGTTGGGCTGATCGTTTTCACCGCATTGTGCAGCACGCGACCATCCGCTTTGCTGACTGTTATCGATAGCGTTTGTCCCTCCTGCCCATCGAGAAGTTCATCAAAAGAGCTTTGGTTGCGAACGCGTGCGCCGTTGATCTGCGTAATTTGGTCCCCGGGGACTATCGGCGGATTGGCCAAGCTCAATGGCGATCTGTCTTCCGCCAGGTCGATATCGCCGTCATAGACTTCTACGACCCTCACGCCATCGCCGTCGCCATCGGAAAAAGCCCCTCCCAATCTTCCTAGGCCGCGCTGCTTGTCCGGGAAATCAATCGGTGAGCGCATCGATGTATGGCCTACGCCGAGCTCGGCAACCATCGCGGATGCTACCTCGTTGAACTCGGTTCGGTTCGACACCCTTGACAAGAATCCGATGTATTTGCGCCGGGCATCTTCCCAATTCTTCCCGTTCATTTTGGGATCCCAGAAATAATCCCGGTAAAGCCGCCACATCTCATTGAACATCTGAACACGCTCAACCGATTTGTCGATTTTCACGGCCAGGTTCGAAACATTGTTCAAATCCGTCTTTTGCGGCAACGTGCCGTCAGGCGGCACTTGTGCAGCAAAGAGCCCGCCTCGGCCTATGGCTATCAGCGACCGCTTATCCGCCGACCATTCGATTTTGAAAATATCTTCGTCAAAAAGGGGACGCGAAACTCGGCGGCGTCCTTCCGACAGTTTCGGGAAGTCCACGAGATTGCCTTTTTCGTCACGAACAGCTTTTTTCACGACAGCGTATGGACGATCCCCGACCGCAAACAACATGGCATAGTTCGCGGCCACGATCGGCAATTCTTCCGTTGCCAACTGGTAATCGCGCATCGTCAACGGGCGTGCATATCCATTGTCGGCGCACTCGGACCAAGAGCTGTTCTGCGCCGTAGATGTCTTGAGACCGGCACTGGAATCACCAACCCTGTCCAAATCGATCGAATAGATAAGGCCGCGGTGTTGATAGTCCGGCCAGTAGTTTCTGGGTGCCCAAGGATCGGTTACCGTCGAACGGAAATTTGTTTCCGAAATGAAGTAGAGCTTCCTACCGTCTGAAGAAAAAGCCGGAAAATAGGACTCATACCGACCGCTGGTTACGTGAGTGACGGTATTGCAGTCAACATCAAATATGGACACACGGCCGATGTCTTGCGGCGTGTAGGTCACAAATGCCATTTTCCTGCTGTTCGCAGCCCAGCTCAACCATCGCGGCATGGTTTTTGAGGCGACATCTATGATCGCTGCGCGGCCCGTTTGAGAGTCAAGCCGGTACAACTTTCCGGAGATCGTGATGGCGATCATGATCGAACCATCCGGCGACACCGAAATATCTTCAAGTGGCTCCACAATATCATTGTGGACTTCCTTCGCGTCCCCACTGCGGAGGTCAAATCGATAAATTCTGTCTTCTCCGCTCATGTCCGATAGTGCAAAGAGATTGTCCCCGGCTGCAAGACGCACCGATTTCACCCGGGCAGCTGGGCTGCATTCCAGGCACGACGCCGTTTTGGCGGCGACGTCGACTGACCACAAATTCCCCCGCAATACGATCACTGCACGTTTCGCGTCATTGGACAGCTGCAGCTCGGTCGCGTCGTTCGTATTGAACGTCATCAAATCGACGGTGCTGACCGCATGCGGAGGCAGACGTATCTCAACCTTCTCAGTCTTGCCGCTCGTCGGGTCGAAAGAATAGACGTCGCCCAGTTGCTGGTACAGGATTGACCCGTCGCCCAGCAACGAAATCGAACCGATGTCGTAGACACTTTCAAACGTGTGCTGCTTTAGATTCGCGCCGTTTAGGTCTATGGACCATAGGTTGAAGCGGCCGCTGCGGTCAGACAGAAAATAGATACGATTGAGCGCACATAGCGGCTGACGGCTTATTCCCGAGTAGGAGGAGGTCAACGGAACCGCTTGGATTCCAGGAGTTACAGCGCCGGGCGCGATGTCGGCAAGGATATCGGCCGAGATTCGGAATATCGATTGCGCATACCCCCCACGATACAGCCTGTTATTGTCGATGAGCTTCTCGTTTTTGACGAATATGACGCTTCCTTTGAAAAGACATCCCTCTGAGGCCTCTGCCAATGGAACAGGTCTCACCCTACGTGTCGCGATATCGACGATGAAAAGCAGCGGCCCGCGTTTCTTCGATTTTATCGTCGTTGAGTAGAGCACTTGGGAGTTGCCAAGCCATCCCTCTACCTTTGCATCGAGGCCGCCGTCATAGGTCAGACGGACGATTTCCCCCGTGGCCGGTGAGGCAAAGAAAATCTCCGATGATCGGCCGTCCAATGCGGAAAATGCGACATGCTTTCCATCCGGGGAAAGCATTGGCGACGTTTCGTCAGTATGGCCACCAGTTATTCGGCGCGCGAACTTCCCCCGTTCCTGGAGCCAAATGCGGCCATTGAATTCAAAGACAAGGCTGGAACCATACCCTGATGGATTTCGGGCAAAATATGGAGCCTCCTGTGCTAGACACACCTTCGCGGAAAAAACCGAAAGTATAAATACTCCGATGATCGTCGCCAAGGACTTCCATGCTTTTCGAAACTGGAAGTTATAATTGAGATTGCGCACGATCTAGCTCCACACTTCGATATTGGTCGCATGCTTTCCGCAGTTGCGATTGGGAACCGCTCCACACCTTCCGCTGGCTGCTGACCTCACAATGACGACAGGAACGCAACCAGCCGGTCCCTGTCGTCCTTGGGGAGGTCCTTGAAGCGCGACACGGAATAGGTCGCCTCTCCGCCATGCCAAAGGATGGCCTCCAAGAAGTTGCGCGCCCGTCCATCGTGCAGGTAGCCGACTTTCTCCGAGACAGTGCCTTGCATGCCGATGCCCCAAAGAGCGGGCGTTCGCCAATATCGGCTGAGGCCGTCATCATTACTGTCCGCAAGAGCTTCACCCATGTCGTGGAGCAGCATGTCGGTGAACGGATAAATTCGCTGACCACGAACCCGCTTGTCCGTGTCTTCCCGCGAGCTTGTTTGCAAAGACGGCCTGTGGCACATGGCGCAGCCCGCTTCCTCGAATAAGCGCGCGCCTCGCGCATTCTCATTTGCGTTGTCGAGCCGTCGCGCCGGCACGGCCAGCACTTTGAGGTATTCGGCAAGGTCCGTCACCAATCGATCATATTCCGATCGGGCGTTAGGTGCGGTCTCTTTGGGGATAGGTTGATGAATGCTGAGCTCACCGGCGAGAGCCGAGCGCGTCTGCATATTCAGATTGGAAACAGTTGCCTTCCATCCGAAACGGCCGACTTTATCACAAGAGTTGCTGGCCCGCTGCTCGCATGCCGTCCCGACGATGCCTCTCACACCGAATGCCGAGAATTCTTGTTTTTCAGCTGCTTTTCTAATCTCGTCGTCGGAAATCGCTTCGAGCAAGCCTAAACCGTAGACTCCTGGCGCATTGCGCAGATCGACAAGTCTTTTCTCGCCATCGACAATTGCTACAGGTGCAACGAGCTCGACGAGTTGGCCCCCTAGCGTGATCTGTTGCTTCGTTTCCCATTCCACGCCTTGAAGTTTCTGGGAAACGCTTGGGACGAGTATGTTTCGGAATACCGGCGGGACAGAGTGATGGCTTGATGCCTTGACCGAAAAGCCAGTCGAATCGAACGCCTCTGTGTGCGAAATCCCTCGGCCGTCGCTCGGATGGCAGCTTTCGCAGGAACGAGCATTGTAATCAGCTTCGATAGGCGGGCCGCTTTCGACGCTCGAAAGCCCGTCGATCGGATGGCTATTCCTGAAGGCAAGCGCACCATTGGAGAAGACGCGCCGCTCCTCGAGCTCGAGGAAAGGAGCGGCATGATTGTAGGGCGACTCCCCGAATGAATATACGGTCAGCGCCCCACCGGTCTTCTTCGCGTCGTACCAGTCGTCACCCGCGAATGAGCCCAAGGGAGCAAGCGCTAGAAAAACGAGTGAACAAGCGACGACATTTTTGATGGATCTAGAAGGAAATCGCATGGCCCCACTGCGCCTTCTCACGCGCCGGCGTTAACACGGGAGAACATTGTGAAATTACCAGGTCAGTGGCCTGCAACAAATTCAATCTTTATTCGATCCGGATCCTCTACAAACAGGGCATAATAATCTTTGATACCGCTAGCGAATGGGTATCGATCATCATATAACATGGGGATAGAATTTTCGATGCAGTACTGTCGCATCGAATCTACTTCTGATCGCTCTTCGATTTTGAAAGCAATATGATTCAGGCCGACCCCGCTTCTATGATATTTATGATTCTTGTATTTATCGGACACCTGTACGAATGTCAGATAAGCTTCCCGTTTTCTTCGAAGGGTAAATCCATCGTCCCACGCGGACGTTTCTTTATAACCGATTCTCGCCAGAATCGTTTCCCAAAAGGCATACGAAGCATCGATGTTTGAAACATAGATTTCGATATGATGCAGCATTCGTTACCTCGCAATTAAGCAGAACTACCAAGGGTTGGTCAATCAAAGGCAGAGTGCGACCCTGTCGGGTCGCACTCTCGGTTGCAGTTCTTACGAACGGCCTGATCCTCTGTATTGGCTCGCGTTCACGCCTATTGGCACGCGAGCATAGTGTGTATCGCCGCCCTGCGATACGAAAAGGTCGAGATAGACATCGCCGTTCCGGTCTTCAAAGAGACATTGACTTGACGAGAAGATGGCCTCCTCGCCAAACGCCTGCACCCCCTGCTTGGCCAATTCGTCGGCGGTAAAGCTCACATGATTGGTGAAATTCATGCCGGTGTCGGTGGAGACCGCAACGACAAGCCGGGCATTGCCGTTGCCTTCATCATATTCCTTATATGCCGTCGCTCGAATTGGAGTGTTGATGAGCGCGCTATATTGGAAATGCGACGTCGACATGCCGGGGTTCGATGTCTCGGTATTCTGCACAGCTTGCGAGAGCTTGTTGTTCGCAATGACGTGCTGCCACGGTGCATTCACAGGCCGGATGGCTTTGAAGCTCACAATGCTGACTTCGCCCCGCCGCCCCTTGCCGTCCGTAGCCATCATCGAGGTCTGAACAAAGCTTATACCGTTATTGGGATCGACGGATGGGTCCAAGGATGAAAGGGTCTTGTCATCGTCTGTCTGGCCCAATTCACGCGTGCCACCCCAATTGAGGGTGGGCGAATTCGGCTGGGACGTGCCGCCTCCCAACCGCAGATTGTCGTACTGGCCCGGTTGTGACTCAACTTTGACCACCGGATAATCTGCCGCTTTGAACCCAAACAATGGCTTCGGTTGAGACCAGATCTCGCCGCCATCCTGGGATTCGATGTAGGCGGGATAGGATCGTTGCGATGTCGTTTCTTGCGCCACATCGGACGGAGCGAATGCGGGGTTGGTGGTCTGATAACTTGCAATGACGTAGGTGCCCCGGATGGCGACGGCTGGCCCTGACGTCGCATACGGATCGTCAACAACCTTGCTGGCCATCGGGAAGGTATGGCCGTCCTTGGAAACGCCGACATAGAGGCTCTTCGAGTGCTTGTCCTGCCAACCGTAGACAACCGTTTGACGGTGCTCGTCAGCAAGAGCGCCCCAGCCTTTGCGCGACGCCTGAATAAATGTGTCGGTCGCTTCGACGCCTGCAGGTGTTACGGCTTCGGAGACGACAATTTGGGGCTTGTCAGCGAACGGTGCGCTGGCAAAAGCGATCCTGCCGACAGTCACGCCATCATGTTCTTCTGTGAAGGCAATATATGAGCCTTGAAAATTGGAATCGATGGCTGCCTGACGCACATTGCCGTCAACGCCCTTGACGACAGTCTCATTCCAGCTTTCGCCATTGTCCAGCGAAGCGCTGAAGATGAGGTCGAGACGCGAGCCATTACCAACGGAATAGGTTGAGACCAGTCCGCCATCGGCGGTGCGCATGATATTGCGCCCTGCACCATCAATGCTTTCTTGTGACAGCTGATTGAGCATACTCCCGCCAAAGGCGACACTGCTTGCCATCGCGAACGCAAAGGCGGCCAGGGAAACGGGCTTCAAAGGAAAATTATACATTCTCTACCTCGTTCTATCTTGGGAGTGGACAACGCACCCGTTCAGTACAGGTGCGTGTCGCACGCCAAATCTGGTGGAATGGGAAAGATGCAATGCAACCCCGGAAAGGGTCTATGGACCGCTGGGCTTGGCGGCCGCTCTCAACTGAGCCGCATTAACGCCGATCGGCAGGCGAGCGTAGCGCGTGTTGTCGCCCTGCGATACGAGCAGATCGACGAAGACGTCTCCGTTGCGATCTTCGAACAAACACTGGCTGGCCGCGAAGATCGCTTTGTCATCGAAGCCTTGAAGCCCCAGGTCGGACAATGCGTCGCGCGTGAAGCTTACGTGCCGATTAAACACCTTGCCCGTATCGGTTGAGACCGCAACGACGAGACGAGCATCTCCATTGCTAGTCTCCTTATATGTGGTCGCCCGAACCGGCGTGTCGATGAGCGCGCTATATTGGAAATGCGATGTCGCTGCATCCGTTTTCGATGTCTCAGCGTCCCGGCTATTTGCCGACAGTTTGTTGTTCGCTATAACATGCGTCCATGGCGCGTCGGGCTTGATCTGACGGAAACTGACAATGCTGACTTCGCCCTTCCGGCCGGCTCCGTCTATTCCCATCATCGATGTCTGCACGAAGGTTATGCCGTCGTCGGGATTAAGAGCGGCTGCAGCCCCTTCCATTTGAGAAACATCTGCCGCCGCCGCCGATTTGTCTTCGGCGCCAACATCCGTGGTACCGGAATCGCGCGAACCGCCGCCGCCGCCAATCCTATCGCCTATCCCTCCCCAATTGAGGATCGGCGAATTAGGCTGGGACGTGCCGCCAGCCAACCGCAGATTGTCGTACTGGCCCGGTTGTGACTCAACTTTGACCACGGGATAATCTGCCGCTTTGAACCCAAACAATGGCTTCGGTTGAGACCAGCTCTCGCCGCCATCCATGGATTCGATCCAGGCAGGATAAGATCGTTGCGATATCGTTTCTTGCACCACATCGGACGGAGCGAAAGCGGGGTTCGTGGTCTGATAGGTTGCGATGACATAGGTGCCCCGGATGGCAACGGCTGGCCCTGACGTCGCATAGATGTCTTCGATCACCTTCCGTGCCATGGGAAAGGTGCGTCCGTCCATGGAAACGCCGACATAGAGGCTCTTCGATTGCTTGTCCTGCCAACCATAGACTACGGTTTCACGATTTTCGTCAGCAAGAGCGCCCCAGCCTTTGCGCGACGCCTGAATAAATGTGTCGGTCGCTTCGACGCCGGCAGGTGTTACGGCTTCGGAGACGACAATTTGGGGCTTGTCAGCCAACGGCGCGCTGGCAAACGCGATCCTGCCGACGGTATCGCCGTCACGTTCTTCCGTGAAGGCGATATAGGAGCCTTGAAAATTGGAATCGATGGCTGCCTGGCGAGCCTTGCCGTCAACGCCCTTGACGACAGTCTCATTCCAGCTGTCGCCATTGTCCAGCGATGCGCTGAAGACAAGGTCGAGACGCGAGCCGGTGCCAACGGAATAGGTTGAGACCAATCCGCCATCGGCGGTGCGCATGATATTGCGCCCCGCACCATCAATGCTTTTTTGCGACAGCTGACTGAGCGTACTCCCGCCAAAGGCGACGCTGCTTGCCATCGCGAGCGCGAAAGCGGCTAGGGAAACGGGCTTAAGAGGGGAATTTAACATTGTCTACCTCGCTCTATGTTTGCCTACCTCGCTCTATGTTTGGAACGGAATACAGACAAAAGGGTAATTGACACGGCTAGTTTTGTTGGTCAAGATCATAAATAATAAATTAGTCATCGCTTATACTACAGCATTGTATATTAGAAATCCGTTATTTAGCCGTTCTGTTTTCGACGCAGATTATTTCAACTTAAGCAATGTCTTAATTGCGCATCATTCTCTAGACATCCGCACGTCTGGCAAACTATTTGCTGAGCAGGAGGTCAGGGGGATCTGTTGCAACCTTTTGATTACCAGCGCTGTGGCAAGGAGCCTTCGATCATTTCGGAGGTTGCAATGTTCAAAGGCCGCCAGTTCGACCAATCCGTGATCCTGCTTTGCGTGCGCTGGTACCTTGCCTACAATCTGAGCCTGCGTGATCTTGAGGAGATGATGGCCGAGCGCGGCATTACGGTCGATCACGACCATCCACCGCTGGACCGTTCGTTTCTCGCCCTTGTTGCTCGAGCGTTTCAACCGGCGCAAGCGTAGCGTGACCGGCAAATGGCATGTCGACGAGTCATCAAGGTCCGTGGCCAGTGGATGTATCTCTATCGCGCCATCGACAGTGTCGGCGACACCGTCGAATTCTATTTCAGCGAGCAGCGCGACCTGCCGTCGGCCAAACGCTTCTTCAGAAAGGCGCTGGAGCGTCATGGCCGACCGGATCGCGTCGTCATCGACGGGAGCCAGACCAACCACGAGGCGATCGTTTCCTGCGACACCACAAATCGCTTGCAGGATCGCACCCGACGCCGGCTGAAGCCGATCCGCATCCGCCGGAGCCAGTATTTGAACAATCGGATCGAGCAGGACCATCGGCGCATCAAGCGCCGGGTCCGGCCGATGCTCGGCTTCAAATCGACGGCCACCGCCTCCACCATCCTTTCCGGCATCGAAATGATCCACATGATGCGCAAGCGACAGGCGAGGTACGCCTTCAATCCGAATCCGTCCCTGGCCGAGCAGTTCGAAATCCTCGCCGCCTGATTGACCTCGCATCAGGCCTCTCTGCGCCCCTATTCAGCCGTTGCAACAAAACCCTTTCCTTTGAAGCCGATCGTGCGCGTGCCCGTCACTTTTTCCTCATATTTACATTAACGGAATCTCATGTCGGAGCAACCGGATCGAAATGCCGACACGGACGCATCTTGGCTGGAGCGCCGTCCTGGTATCAAGGTAATCGCGCACGATCGTGCCGGCGTCTAAGCATCACCGACGAAAGGTCGTTTGATTGGTCCTCGAGAACCTGTGGCAGGTCGAGCTTTGAACATACCTGCGCCTTGGCGCAGCGCGATCCCGTATTCGAGGCAGAAGGGCCCGCATCTGATTGATCAGGCGCGTTCTCGTTCCGATCATCTGGTCCCGCACCCGGTGTAAAGCCTGCAGGTCGGTTTGTTCCTGGTTCTTGAGCGCTGCAAATCGCATTGTTGGCCGTGTGGCCGCCTCAGCGATCGCCTCCGCGTCGATGATGTCGGTCTTGTTCGACTTGACGTACCGCTTCACAAATTGTGCGGGAATCAAGCGCACCTTATGTCCGAGCGCCTGTGTCTTCCTGGCAATCCATTGAGAGCCGGCGCACGATTCCATCCCCACGATCGCCGGTGATGCGCGCTCGAAGAATTGGAGCAGCGTGTCGCGTCGGAAACAAACCCTCTGGACTGGCACTCCGTCGCTTCCGAGACCGACGACGTGGAATATGTTCTTACCGATAGCAATTCCGTAGACTGCGGCAGGGCGCGGTACGTTGCGTTTTGGCATTGCAACCTCCTTCGGTTTGACAGCCTCATGGTGCGGCAGGAGGACAAGGCGGACGCTCGATGCCAAGCGATGCGTTGTGGCCCCACGCTTGCGGTCGGCATGGGGTGAGCCAGCGTCGGGCATGCAAGGCTCTTTTAGTCGATCGCTCGAGCGTTCGCTACACAAGCATCCGGCCAGAGAAAATGGCGGTGCCAACAAAATGTTACAGAATATCACAGAATTGTCATATGGCTTGGTGTAGGATAACTACTTCCTGGGTCCGCCTGCTTTAGATCCTGGGTCCGCCTGCTTTAGAT
>NZ_JAMYKW010000060.1:0-29512 GCF_040317555.1 Mesorhizobium sp. M1406
CGCCAAGCCTCGGGCCGGATGGCCATCCAGCCCGAGGCTCAGTCGCTTCCATCGCACAAAATCATCCCTGTGCAGATACAAGGGGCAGTGCCAACCTTTCCGATTGAATTGATTGAATAAATCAATTCTTGCCAGTGACGGCCTCACCACGCGCCTGGCGCTCCAGCAGCCTGCCAGCCTCCGCCATCACATCAGTCGGCGCAACACGCCCCCCAGGTACCGCCAGGAGCGTCGACGCATAGGGCCCGCGTGGGCCGGTAAGACCTGGCTCGGTTGCCAGGAACACCGCGACCGTCGGCAGGCCGAAAGCGCTGGCGAGGTGGGTCAGCCCGGTGTCGGCGCCAATGACCAGCGTCGAGCGGCCGATGATGGCGGCGATGTCTGCCAGCGATGATTTGGGCACCACGAGCGTTGACGGCACAGCTTTCGCGATCGCTTCGGCCACGGCTTTTTCGCGGTCGTTCGACCAGGTGGTGACCGGCGTCAGGCCGCGCTCCACAAAGAGGCGGGCGGTTTCGATCCAGTCCTGGATGGGCCATTTCTTGTCTTCGCGGCTGGTTCCGTGCAGCAGGAAGGCGGTTTTTCCAGTGATGTCGGCCAGAGTGCCGGCCGGCGGCACAATGCCGGAGTCCAGCCTCGAAAGATCGGGCTGATAGCCGAGCGCCAGCCCGAACAGCCGTCGCGTCCGTTCGATGGCGTGCAGGTTGCGCGGCACGGCATAGGTGACGTCGTAGAACAGAGTTGCCGACGGTTCGCGCGCGCTGGAGCGGTCGAAGCCGGCAATCGGAGCGCCGGCTTGTCGCGCCACCAGGGCCGATTTCAGCAGGCCTTGCGCGTCGATGACCAGATCGTAGCGGCAATCGCGCAAGGTTCGGCGCAAGGCCGCCGCTTCGAACCAGGTGCCGCCGTCGAACAGCGCCTTGCGCCAGCGCCGGATCGCCACCGTGTGAATTCTGTCGATCGCCGGATGCAGCCCGACGATGCCGGCGAACGCCTCTTCGACGCACCAGTCGAAGGTCACGTCCGGCCGGTTAAGGCTGGTATCCTCGACAGCCGGAAAGGTATGGATGACATCGCCCATCGAGGATGTCTTGACGATGAGGACCTTCATGCCGCGGCCGGGATTTCCAGCAGGCGGCCCGCCGCCGCCGCGACCTGGCCGACTTCAAGCGTCTTCAGGCAGTTGAGGTGGCCGAGCGGACAGATTTTCTGGTGGCAGGGCGAGCACGACAGCCCAAGCCAGACCAGTTCACGGTGCTCGGCCAGCGGCGGCGTATTCTCGGGCGAGGTCGAGCCATAGACGGCCACGATCGGCGTGCCGACGGCAGCGGCGACATGCATCAGCCCGCTGTCGTTGGACACCGCCAGCCTTGCGGCAGCGATCAGGTCGATGGCGTCCTCCAGCCGCGTCTGGCCGGCGAGATCGACGACGCCAGGGGCGAGCGCGGCGATCTCCGCCGTCACGTCGCGGTCGTTCTTCGAGCCGAAAAGCGCGACCTTCAAGCCCTTTTCCATGAAATCGCGGGCAAGGCCGGCGTAGCTTTCGCTCGGCCAGCGCTTGGCCGGGCCGAATTCCGCACCAGGCATGAGTGCCGCGAATTTTTGCGGCGTCAGCCCGAAACGGTCGAGCAGGTCAACCTGGTTTTTCGTGTCAACGCTTAGTCGAGGCGCCCGAAAACTGCCGCCCTGGGCGAGGCCGAAATAGGCCTGCGCGGTGCGTCGTTTGAGGCTGTCGGGCAGCGGTACGATGTCGGTCAACAGACCATAGCGCATCTCGCGCAGATGACCGACACGGCGCGGAATGCGGGCAAAGAACGGGATCAGCGCCGACTTCCAACTGCCCGGCAGGATATAGGCCATGTCGTAGCGGCCGTGTAGCAGGCGGCCAAAGCGGCGACGATGGGTGAATTCGAGCGCACCGGGTTTGAGCGGAAAGTCGATCTGCTGGCGGATTTCGGGCATGCGCTTGACCAGCGGCGCGGCCCATGCCGGCGCCAGCACATCGATGGCGGCGTTGGGATGCAGCTCCTTCAGCGCCGAAAACAGGCACTGCGCCATCACCATGTCGCCCACCCAGCGTGGGCCGATCACGAGGATCGTTGGGCTTTCAGCCATTCGACATAGTCTCTGACGCCGGTTTCCACTGTCCGGAATTGGCCATTGTAACCGGCCGCGCGCAAACGTGACATATCAGCTTGCGTGAAGCTCTGGTAGCTGCCCTTGAGGTGATCGGGGAATTCGATGAACTCGATTTCGCCCTTGCCCAGCGTGTCGATCACCGTTTCGGCGATGGCGCGGAAGGGCTGGGCGCGGCCGGTGCCGCAATTGAAGATGCCGCTCAGCTCCCGCTTCCACAGCCACAGATTGACGTCGGCGACATCGCCGACATGGATGAAGTCGCGGCTTTGTTCGCCAGGCCCGAAGCCGTCATAGGCACCGAACAGTTTCGGGTTTTCGCCGCGTTCGACCTGGTTGAACAGATGGAACGCGACCGAGGCCATGGCGCCCTTGTGCGCTTCGCGCGGGCCGTAGACGTTGAAATAGCGCAGGCCCGCGACCTGCGAATGGTCGGTATCGAAGACCGTGCGCCCGGCGAACACCGTTCGCCTGACATAGTCGTCGAACAGCTTCTTGGAATAGGCGTAGGCGTTGAGCGGCCGCTCGAGCGCCGTATCCTCGCGAAACTCCGAGCCGCCGCCATAGACGGAAGCGGAGGAGGCGTAGAGGAAGGGCACGCGCAGCGCCTGGCTTGCATGCAGCAGCCGTTTCGAGAAGGCGTAATTCACCTCCATCATGAATTTGCCGTTCCACTCGGTGGTGGTCGAGCAGGCGCCCTGGTGGAAGACGGCCTCGATGCGGCCAAGCGAGCCGGCCTCCATGCGGGGCAGGAAATCATCCTTGTCGAGATAGTCGGCGATCCGCAAGTCAGCGATGTTGGCGATCTTGTGGCCGTCGGTGAGATCGTCGACGATAAGGATGTCGTCATGGCCTTCGGCATTCAGAGCGGCGACGATGTTGGAGCCGATCATGCCGGCGCCGCCCGTGACGATGATCATGTTGCTGGCCCTGATACGCGTTTCACTTGCCGATTCCGGCCCTTATAAGGGAGGTAGGGTGGGCTGTCGATAAAGCAGGCAGTGGAGCGGATGTCACAGTGGTGCCACAAAGCTTCCGCTTCAGTCGGTCTGTGCCGCTCGGCATGATCGTGAGGGACCAATAATGCCGTCGACCGAACTGCTCCTGGCGTTTTTCGCCACCACGGCGATCTTCGCCATCCCAGGCCCCGCTATGCTTTATGCCGCCGCGCAGACGATGGCACGCGGCCGCTGGTCCGGCCTCACTGCGGCACTTGGCATCCATCTGGGCGGTTACGTGCATGTTTTCGCCGCCGCCGCCGGTCTGTCGGTGCTGTTTCACGCCGTGCCGACGCTCTACATGGCGGTCAAGCTGGTCGGCGCGCTCTATCTGATCTGGCTCGGCGTCTCGCTGTTCCGCAAGCGTGCGGAGGGCGATACGGCGCTGCCCGCGATCGAGCGCAAATCCGCACGACGTGCCTTTTTCGAGAGCATCACCGTCGAGGTGCTCAATCCCAAGACCGCGATCTTCTTCATGGCGTTCCTGCCGCAGTTCATCGATGCTTCGGCGGCGTTTCCGGTCTGGCTGCAGTTCGTCGTGCTGGGCACGACAGTCAATTTGATGTTCTCGTCGGCCGATGTCGTCTGCGTGTTCCTGGCGGGTGCCGTGATCGGCCGCTTGCGGCGTTCAAGCCACGCACAGCGGCTGATGCAGCGGGCCGGCGGCGCGGTGCTGGTGGGGCTCGGTGTTCATGTCGCCTTGCAGAAGAGCTGACCGCCCGGGCCGTCCCGGTCATGCCCTGCCGTTGCGCTGCATGGAATTGCGGTATATCGGCTTCGCCGAGACCGACCGACCTCGCAATCCGAGCACTATGACCTCTGAGATCGACTTTTCCCGCGCGCCGCAGATGACATGATCAAGCACAATCCGCCTTCTCCCGAGCCCCTGCACCGCGCCATTGCGCGGTTCGGCCAGGCCACCGTGCTGGTGGTCGGCGACTTCATCCTCGACCGTTTCGTCAATGGCGTCATTGAGCGGATCTCGCCGGAAGCGCCGATCCCGGTGCTGCACGGGCGCGGCGAGACCTCAACGATGGGCGGCGCCGGCAATGTCGTGGCCAACATCGTTTCGCTCGGTGCCACCGCTGTTCCCGTTTCGGTAATCGGCACCGATGCGGCGGGCGACAGCCTGGTGCGGATGCTTGGCGAACTTGGCGCCGACACGGCCGGCCTGGCGCAGGAGCGCGGCCGCATGACCTCGTCGAAGAGCCGCTTCAGCGCGCTCAACCAGCAGGTGCTGCGCTTCGACGAGGAGGAGGTCAAGCCGCTGGGTGCCGCGGAGCGCGCCGGCCTGATACGGCATTTCCGCACCGCACTGACGCATGCCGACATCGTCATCCTGTCCGATTACGGCAAGGGCATCCTGCTCGACGGTGTCGCCGCCGACCTGATCGCCATCTGCCGCGAGGCGGGAAAGCCGGTGCTGGTCGACCCAAAAGGTCGCGACTATGCGCGCTATGCCGGGGCCACCGCCATCACCCCCAACCGCAAGGAACTTGGCGAGGCTGTCGGCCATGCGGTGTTCGCCGATGACGAGATCGTCGGCGCAGCACGCCAACTGATTTCGGCGCACGGCTTCGACTTCGTCGTCGCGACGCGCAGCGAAAAGGGCATGAGCGTGGTCGGACCGGCAGAGGCGCGCCACATCGCGACCCAGGCGCGGGAAGTGTTCGACGTTTCGGGCGCAGGCGACACGGTGATCGCGAGCTTCGCGCTGGCGTTGGCCGTAGGCGCCGATACCGTCATGGCCGCCTCGATCGCCAATGCCGCCGGCGGCGTCGTGGTCGGAAAACGCGGCACTGCCCGGCTGACGGTCGAGGAACTCACCGGCGCGCTGTTCCGCTCGCATGGACCGACCGCCCACAAGGACGCCATCCTCGATGCCACATCGGCCGCACGCATGGTCGCGGCGTGGAAGGAAGAGGGCCTGAGCGTCGGCTTCACCAATGGCTGTTTCGACATCCTGCATGCCGGCCATGTCAGCCTCTTGCATGCGGCGCGCAGCCAGTGCGACCGGCTGGTGCTCGGCCTCAACAGCGATGCCTCGGTGCGGCGCCTGAAGGGCGCCGGCCGTCCGGTCAACGACCAGCACGACCGCGCCTGCGTGCTCGCGGCCCTTGCCTCGGTCGATGCGGTCGTGGTGTTCGAGGAGGATACGCCGCTGGCGCTGATCGAAGCGCTGCTGCCCGACATACTGGTCAAGGGCGCCGATTACACGGTCGACACCGTGGTTGGCGCCGATGTGGTGCGGAAAGCCGGCGGACGGGTCGTGCTGGTCGATCTCGTCGCCGGCAAGAGCACCACCGGCACCATTGGCAAATTGCGTGCCGGCGGCACCACCAACTGAGGTTTTCATGTCCGATCTGAACGATTACCTGGTCCGCTCTGCGGCTGCCATATCAGCCATGGTCGAGCGCGACCTCACCAGCGAGATGGAGCGGGCGGCGAGCGCTGTCGTGACGGCGCTTTCGTCGGGGAAAGCCTTGCTGATCGCTGGCAATGGCGGCTCGGCCAGCGATGCCATCCACATTGCCGGCGAACTGGTCGGCCGCTTCCTCAAGGAGCGTAAGGCCTACAATGTCATCGCGCTGCCGGCCAACGCCGCGGTGCTGACCGCCTGGGGCAACGACTATGGTTTCGACACGGTGTTTTCGCGCCAGGTCGAGGCGCATGGCGCTGCCGGCGGCGTGCTGCTGGCAATCTCGACCAGCGGCAATTCACCGAGCATCCTCGCCGCCGCCGAACAGGCGCGAATGATGGACATGACGGTGATCAGCCTGACCGGCGACACCGGCGGCAAGCTGAAGCCGCTCACGGACATTCTCCTCAACGTGCCGTCGACCTCGACGCCGATCATCCAGCAGGGGCATCTGTGCCTCTATCATCATCTGTGCGAGGTCGTCGAAGCGCGCCTCAGCAATGGCTGATCCCAAGACGTCCGGCCGCTATCCGCTGGCGGAACCCGGCCTATGGGTCGAGCGGGTCGGCTCGAGGGTGTTTTCCGCCGGCACACCGGCGCTGTTCCTCGACCGCGACGGCACCATCAATCTCGATACCGGTTATCCTGACGATCCGGGCGAAATAGTACTGCGCGAGGATATCGCCGCGGTGATCGCTGCCGCTAACCGGGCAGGCATTCCCGTCATCATCGTCACCAACCAGTCGGGCATCGCGCGCGGCTATTACGGCTGGGCCGATTTCGCCGCCGTCAATGGCCGCGTGCTCGAGCTGCTGCGCGCCGACGATGCGTTCGTGGATATGGTCCTCGCCTGCGCCTATCACGAGGCGGGCTCCGGCCCGCTCGCGATCGCCGATCATCCGATGCGCAAGCCCAATCCGGGCATGCTGCTGGAGGCGGCTAAACGCCTCGGGCTCGATCTGCGGCGTTCGCTGATCGTCGGCGACAAGCCGGCCGACATGGAGGCGGGACAGCGCGCCGGCCTCTCGCGGGGCTGGCTGGTCGACGGGCAAGCGGCTGTTCAACCGGGCTTCACCGTCAGGCCCTTGCGCGACCGCGAGGATTTCGACGGCCTGCTCACCGGGATAGCGGCACTTGGCGCCGTGTCGGACCAGCCGTGACGGCTCACACCGGATCGTTGTCTCGCCAGGCTTCATAAAGCTTGGCCTCGGTGGCGAACGAATACACCATCACCATCATTGAATAGACGAAGCCGTGCCGGCCGCACAGGAAGTAGCGCTTGGCCAGGTAGAATTTCAGGAAGTTGCCGAGCGGCGACAGCACCAGTTTCACAAGGCCGGGCTTCTTGCCTCTTTCGAGCAGCGTGGCAACCTTGAGACCGGAATAGGTGTTGGCCCTTGCCAGGTCCTCCGCGACGGTCATTTCGCGGCGATGCAGCAGCACGCCATTTTCAATCGTGCCGGTTTCGCCCGGCACCTCGAACGATTCGTGGACCCGCAAGTTGAGGTCCATGGTGGCCTTGTCGCGGCGGAAAAGACGCAGCAGCCTGTTGTGCAGCACCCAGCGGTGCGCATAGCCATAGCCTTTCAGCTTGTCGCGGCGTCTTATGTACCATCCGTCGATGGCGTCATTGCGAGGCTGCGTCACGTCCCTGATCGACTGCCTGAGCAGATCGTCGATGGCCTCATCGGCTTCAATCGAAAGGCACCATGGCCGCGTGGCCTGATCGAGCGCGAATTGCCGCTGGCGTGGAAAACCCGGCCAATCGTTGTGAAACAGCCTTATCGGGTAGCCCTTGGCGATGAACTCCTGGATGACATCCAGGGTGCTGTCCGTCGAGCCTGAATCGACGACGATGATCTCGGCGCAGAAGTCGACGCTTTCCAGGCACTGGCCGATCATGTCGGCTTCGTTCATGCAGATGATGAGCGCCGAAACCGGGCTAGCAAATCGAGTCATGGTCGCACCCCCGCGGCACACTGTCCTCGGAATTCGCGCTGCTTGCGCCATTTTTTTTACGCAATTCCCGACGGAAAACCGTTACACACTTTTCCTGGAATTGCTCTAGGAAACCAACAGGGCGGGCCATGGCAGAACGATCCGGCTTTCTACACGAGAGCCTATCGAATGCCAAAGCGGCCCTGATATGGCGAAGCCGGGAATTCGCATCGCCATTCGACCGGCTCAAGCCTGTGCGAACGAGACCAGCCCTTCATCCTTGACGCGGCGGATTGTGAGCGCGGTACGCACCGTGTCGACATTGGGGGCCGAGGTCAGCTCCTCGATGACGAAGGTCTGGAAGGCGCCGAGGTCGCTCGCCACGCAATGCAGCAGGAAATCGGATTCGCCCGACACCATCCAGGCGTCGCGCACGATCGGCCAGCCTCGGGTACGCTCGGCAAAGGTGCGCAGTTCGGCGTCGGCCTGGTGATGCAGGCCGATCAGGCAGAAGGCGACGACATCGAGGCCTAGCGCCGGCGCGTTGAGCAAAGCGCGGTAGCCGCGGATGATGCCGGCTTCCTCCAGCCGCTTGACGCGGCGCAGGCATGGCGGCGCCGAAATGCCAACGCGGGTCGACAGTTCGACATTGGTCATGCGACCGTCGCCCTGCAATTCGCGCAGGATCTTCCAGTCGATGGCGTCGAGATCGGCCTTGAGTGGCATGAGAGCTCTCGAGAAGTCAGCGGCAACGCGCAAGAATCTTGCGTGATTTTGTAATTAAACGACTTCGCTGTCCATTCCATCCCTCGCCCCGGAATATTTCGCAGGATCAAGCGGGGGGAAGGGTGCGACAAAGCTTTCCGGGGACGAACGCCAACTTGCCTTGCTGGCGTCGTGGGCAACACTTACATTACGCGCGATAGCGACGAGTTTTCCATGCCGCAATTGCCGGCGGCCCCTCCACAGAGGCTTTAGATGACCACCAAGCACGCGCCCGTTCTCATCATCGGTTCCGGCCCGGCCGGCTATACGGCGGCGGTCTACGCCGCCCGCGCCATGCTGAAGCCGATGCTGGTCGCTGGCCTGCAGCAGGGCGGCCAGCTGATGATCACCACCGATGTCGAGAACTATCCCGGCTTCGCCGACCCCATCCAGGGTCCGTGGCTGATGGAGCAGATGCTGAAGCAGGCCGAGCATGTCGGCACCGACGTCATCAACGACATCATCACCGAGGTCGACCTCAACGTGCGGCCGTTCCGGGCCAAGGGCGATTCCGGCACCACCTACACCGCCGACGCGCTGATCATCGCCACCGGCGCGCAGGCCAAGTGGCTTGGCATCTCGACCGAACAGACCTTCATGGGTTTCGGCGTCTCGGCCTGCGCCACCTGCGACGGTTTCTTCTATCGCGGCAAGGATGTCGCGGTGATCGGTGGCGGCAATTCGGCGGTGGAAGAGGCGCTCTACCTGTCCAACCTCGCCAAGAGCGTGACCGTCATCCATCGGCGCAGCGATTTTCGAGCCGAACGCATCCTGCGCGAGCGGCTCTTGAAGAAGGACAATGTCCGCGTCATCTGGGACACGATCGTCGACGAGATCACCGGCCGTCCCGGCAAGACGCCGCTGCCGCCTTCGGTCGAAGGGCTGAAGCTCAAGCATGCGGTGACCGGCCAAGAAACGCACCTCAAGGTCGACGGCGTGTTCGTGGCGATCGGTCACGCACCGGCGGTCGAGCTGTTCGCCGGCAAGCTGAAGCAGAAGCCGAACGGCTATCTGTGGACGGCGCCGGATTCGACCCGCACCGACGTGCCCGGCGTGTTCGCGGCCGGCGACGTCACCGACGACATCTACCGCCAGGCGGTGACGGCGGCGGGGCTCGGCTGCATGGCCGCACTCGAGGCGGAGAAGTATCTGGCTGGTATCGAAGTGCACCGCGAAGCGGCCGAGTAGAGAGTTCAGAAAGCGGCTTGGAAACGCCGTGTAAAAGCCTGATTTTTCATTCAGACGCCAAAACAGAACGAGGGGAATCATGGCGTTGGACTGGGACAAGCTACGCGTGTTTCACGCTGCGGCGGAGGCAGGGTCTTTTACCCATGCGGCCGAGACACTGCATCTGTCGCAATCGGCGATCTCGCGGCAGGTCAGCGCGCTCGAGCATGACGTCGGCGTGCCGCTGTTCAACCGCCATGCCCGCGGGCTGGTGCTGACCGAGCAGGGCGAGATGCTGTTCCGCACGGCGCATGACGTGCTGATGAAGCTGGAGACCATCAAGTCACGGCTGACCGAGACCAAGGACCGCCCCTCCGGCGTGCTCAGGGTGACGACGACGGTGGGACTGGGCGCCGGCTGGCTGACCGAGCGGGTACAGGAGTTCATCGAGCTCTATCCCGAAATCAGCCTGCAGCTGATCCTCGCCAACGAGGAACTCGACCTCACCATGCGCCAGGCCGATTGCGCCATTCGGCTGCGCCAGCCGCAGCAGCCGGACCTGATCCAGCGCCGCCTGTTCACCGTGCATTTCCATCTTTACGCGGCGCCTTCCTATGTCGCCAAGCACGGCAAGCCGGCTTCGGTCGCCGAGCTGAAGGCCCATCGCATCGTCACCTTCGGCGTGCCGGTGCCCGCGCATCTGTCGGAGCTGAACTGGCTGGAAACGGTCGGCGATTTCGAAGGCGGACAAAGGGTGCCGACGCTGCAGATCAACGACATATTGTCGATCAAGCGCGCGGTGGAGGGTGGTGCCGGCATCGCCATGCTGCCCGACTACGTGATCAGCAAGGACTCCGACCTGGTGCAGTTGCTGCCGGAAACCGAGGTGCCGTCCTTCGACACCTATTTCGCCTATCCCGACGCGATGAAGAACCAGGCCAAGCTGCACGTCTTTCGCGACTTCATCATTGCCAAGGCCCGAAGCTGGTCCTTCTGAGGGGCATATCGATATTCAGGTGATGCCGGCCTGCGAACGAGGGCTTCCTGCGCTTCCGGTACTCACGGACCCAAATGTCCGCTCCGTTCCGGTTCTCGGAATCCCCCGCTCTCGGCTCGGCCTAACCTGAATCTCAACATGCCCCATGTGGCTCTGCTTTGACCTAATTTAGCTCCCGCCAGGGCGTCAGCCGAGGCAGCCAGCCCGGGACATTGCGGCGGTAGGTCTCGTATTCGGCGCCGTAGCGGCGGGCCAATGTCGGCTCCTCGTAGAGCCGCACGAAGGAGCCCATGGCGATCGCGCCGATGACGGCATAGGCGACCAGAATCCAGCTCGAGAACAGCAGTGCCTGGCCGAGGATGATCGACAGCACGGCGACATACATCGGGTTGCGGACATGGCGGTAGATGCCGCCGATCACCAGTCTCTCGGTCGGCGCGACCGGAGCGGGCGTGCCCAGGCCTTCGAGCGCAAAGCGGCCGAACGCATGCAGGAGTGCTGCGATCGCGGCGACGATCAGAAGCCCGCCAGCGGAGACAAAGCCCGGCAGGTTCGACCACGGCAAGCCCCAGCGGTGGGTCAACAGCCAAGGCACCAGCCCGGCAACCACGCCGGGGACTGCAATGAAGAAGGCCGCACTGCCGGCGATCGCCGAAAACGTCCGCATTGGCTGCCTCCTCTCCAATTGCCTTAGAAATGAACGCCCGCTGCCCGCTTCCACGCCATTACGCAGTTTTGGCATTTCGAGCCGAGAACCAGCGACGATTGGGATTCTGTAGTGGCAATCGCCCAGTTCATGGCTCCATTTGGACGATTTTGCTGGTCCTATTGGCTTCTGGAACGGGTTAGACCACAGCCTGTGTCTTTTTGCATGCGTGTGTTGCAAAATAGATGCTTGTTTCTTGGGCATGATGAGCACATATATAGATCATCTCCTGGGCGCGTTCTCCTCCCATTAGCGCCCTTGAGTGTTCCCCTCTGGAGGTTAGCCTTAACAGGCACTTCCAATCAAACTCAGCCGGATCTTCGTTGATCCGGCTTTTTTGTTGCCTGTTCCCTGCTGGGCTGGCCAAAAAATCCATCACAATTGCCACGTAACAGTGACATGTAACCTCTGGTAACATATCGCGGACGCCCGCGACCTGCTACGCCGATCATAGGACGCGGTGTGGTTCGGACGGGAGATGGGGGCATCACTCGGACGGCCCGGGCTCAGGCGGCTACCGCGTCCGAACCGTTTCTTCCGCCGACGTTCGGCGGCACCAAATGCGGCGGACCTCCGTTACCTCCCAAGGAAACGGTCCGCAAACAAAACGACGCCCGGTCCCCGCCGGGCGTCGTTTCTTTTTTGCCCCTCGAACCGGGTTCGAGGGGCGTGTGACGGTGCTATGGGTCAGGCAGCCTTGCCGTTGGTGTTCATCGCCTCGTCGGCCAGACGGCCGGTGAGTTCGGCCATGTGGTCGAAGACGGCACGGTAGCTGGCGACGCCCGAAGTTGCAGAGCGCAGTTCGATGATCAGGTCGCCGATCTCGGCCTGCGGCATGGTTGCCTCGACGACATCCCAACCAGGCCAGCCCGGCCTTGCGTCGTAACCAAGGATCTGGCCGCGCCGCTGCGGGATGAGCGCGATGATCTTCGAGGTGGCATCGGACGGCGTGACGATCTCGACCTTCATCACAGGTTCCAGCAGCACCGGCGAACAGGCGGCCATGCCTTCCCTCATCGCCAGCTTGGCCGCCATCTGGAAGGCCATGTCGGAGGAATCCACCGCGTGATACGAGCCGTCCGACAGGTTGACGGCGACATCGACGACGGGAAAGCCGAGCGGCCCGGACTTCAGATAATCGCGCACACCGGTTTCGACCGACTGGATGTAGGTCTTCGGCACGACGCCGCCGGTAATGGTGTCGGTGAACTGGAAACCGGAGCCGCGCGGCAGCGGCTTGATCTCGATCACCACGTCGCCGAACTGGCCATGGCCGCCGGACTGCTTCTTGTGACGGCCGCGCTGCTGCACCGGTTTGCGGATCGTCTCGCGATAGGGCACCGCCGGCGCATGGCCTTCGACCGGTATCTGGTTCTTGCCTTCCAGCCGCTCGCGCACGACCCGTAGATGCATCTCGCCATGACCCGACAGCACGGTCTCGGCCGAGTCCTGGTTGTGGCGCAGGCTGAGCGAGGGATCTTCCTCGGCCAGCCGCTGGATGGCGGCCGACATCTTCACTTCGTCCTTGCGTTCCTTGGGGCGCAGCGCGAAGGCGAAGACCGGCTGCGGAGGCTCGAGCTGGATCAGCGGCTTGATGCCGCCCTTGGTCGAACTCAGCGTCTGGCCGGTCTTGACCTCGTCCAGCTTGCCCAGCGCCACCGTGTCGCCGGCCTTGGCGATGGTCAGCTTGACCTGGTCCTTGCCGAGCATTCGGTAAATGCCGGAGACCTTGGCCGTATCGCCGCTGGGCAGCCAAAGTTCGGAGCCGTCGACGACCTGGCCGGAGAGGATGCGCGACACCGACAGTTTGCCGCCATGCGGCGTGTGGATGGTCTTGATCACCTGGACCAGGGTGGCCGCGCCGTCGGCTGCGCCGAGCCGCTTGCGGGTCGCCTCGATGTCGGGTGCGTCGTGGCGGATCGCCTTCAAGAGGCGCAGCACGCCGTTGCCTTTCTCGGCGGTGCCGATCAGCACCGGCGTCACCGCGCCATCGCGCAGATCGGCGGCAAGGTCGTCGAAGACGGCATCCTTGGGCGGCTCGATTTCTTCGAGCAGCTGTTCCAGCAGCTGGTCATCATGGTCGGCCAGCGTCTCCAGCATGGAGAAGCGTGCCTCGAGCTCGCGCGCTTTGTCGTCGCCCGGTATCTGGGCCACTTCGCTCTCGGCATATTCGCGATAGATGTAGGCACGCTCCAGCGCCAGGTCGATCGAACCGATTACGACGCCGTCCTTGCGCAACGGAATCTGGCGCAGCAGCAACGGCACCGAGCTTGCCGGCTGCAGCATCTTCAGCGTGTCGCGCACACCGGTGATTGCCTTGTCGACCTTGTTGAGAAACAGGATGCGCGGCACGCCGAGATCGTCGAGCTTGCGCATGATCAACTGCAGGGCAGGGATCTTCTTTTCGTCGGCCTCGGCAACGACCACAGCAAGGTCGCAGGCTGCCAGCACCGGCTCGGCCTCGAAGGAGAATTCGATGGAGCCGGGACAATCGACGAAGGTAATCTGCTCGCCCATGAATTCGGTGGTGGCGATTGTCGCCTCGACGCTCATGGCATGAGCCCGCGCCTCGGGCGAATAATCTGAAACGGTATTGCCTGATGAAACGGGATTTTGTCGGGGAATTGAGCCCGTACGGGCCAAAATGGCTTCGAGAAGTGTCGTCTTACCGCTTGCGAAGGGACCGACTATGGCAATGCATTTCGGTCCCGTGCGTCGTCCTCCGGCGCGAGTACCCATGACTGACCTCCACTCAGGCGTTTCCCGTAGGACCGACTGGCATTCATGGTTCAGGCGTGGTCAATCGGTCCTGGAGCGGCGGCCGGCCTGTTCGACCGTCGCGGGCGGTTCTTTTCGTTTCGCTACCTGCCCAAAGCCATCGTCCCACTTGTTTGCCGGCAGGGCAAGAAAAATAGAAATCCGGCACTCGGCCGCGGACACGCGCTGCTCGGACGCTGGGCGTCTGGCGGTCGAACACTGTTGCACGTTGGCCGATATCGGTCGAAACTGGGATGGGCGACCCGTCGCCCTCCGTTCAAGGACCATAGACCATGAAGATCATTGCCTGCGGCAGCGTGCCGACCATCGTAGCGCCAGACAAATATTTCACCGGCCGGGTATTGCAGACGCCGATCATCGAGAAAGAGGCGCCGGCGCGGCTGCGGGCCACGCTGGTCAGCTTCGAGCCGGGCGCGCGCACCCACTGGCATACGCATCCGCTTGGTCAGACACTCTATGTCACCGTGGGCGCCGGTCTCGCGCAGACATGGGGCGAACCGATCCAGGAGATCAGGGCCGGCGACGTCATCTCGTTCGCCCCCGGTGAAAAGCACTGGCACGGCGCGGCGCTTACATCGTCGATGACGCATATTGCCATGCAGGAGGCAATCGACGGCGTCCATGCCGATTGGCTGGAAGCGGTGACCGCGGAGCAATATGGCGGCTGAGTGCCGAGCCCGGCGGGTTCCGCGCGGCGATGCTGACGGCGGCGATTGCCGCGTTCCTCACCACCCACCGCACGGCTGGTCGCCATGCTGGCTCCGGTCGAGGCGCACTCGGGCAAAGAGGCGAGAAGGCTCACAGCGCGATCAGAAACCCGGCGGTGAAGCCTGGTTTACTGTTTCAGTGCCGGCCTGATCAGGTCAGCGATGCCGTGAAGCGCTGGATGCGCGTGCAGGCTTCCTCCAGCAGCGTCTCCGAGGTGGCGTAGGAGATGCGGAAGTTGGGGCCAAGGCCAAAGGCCGAGCCGAATACCACGGCGACGCCCTCGGCCTCGAGCAGTTCCGAACAGAAGGTCTCGTCGGTGTCGATCAGCTTGCCGGCTTTAGTCTTCTTGCCGATCAGCTGGGCGCAGGAGGGATAGACGTAGAAAGCGCCTTCCGGCGACGGACACGTAATGCCGCGCGCCTGGTTGAGCATCGAGACAACGAGATCGCGCCTGCCTTGAAAGATCGCCTTGTTCCTGGCGATGAAGTCCTGCGGGCCGTTGAGTGCCTCGACGGAGGCCCATTGCGCGATGGTGCAGGCGCCCGATGTCTGCTGGCCCTGGATCATGTCCATCGCCTTGATCAGCTGGACGGGACCGGCCGCATAGCCAATGCGCCAGCCGGTCATGGCGTAGGCTTTCGACACGCCGTTCATGGTCAGCGTGCGTTCGTAGAGCTTCGGCTCGACCTCGGCGATGGTCTTGAAGACGAAGTCGCCATAGGTCAGGTGCTCGTACATGTCGTCGGTCAGGGTCCAGACATGCGGGTGCTTCAACAGCACGTCGGCCAGCGCGCGCAGTTCGGCTTCGGTGTAGGCGGCGCCCGACGGGTTCGACGGCGAGTTCATCAGCAGCCACTTTGTGCGCGGCGTGATCGCCTTTTCCAGCACAGAAGCGGTCAGCTTGAAGCCGTTGTCGATGGAGGTGTCGGCAAACACCGAGGTGCCGCCGCAGATCGCCACCATCTCGGGATAGCTGACCCAGTAAGGGCGGGGGATGATGACCTCGTCGCCCGGGTTCAGCGTCGCCATGAAGGCGTTGAACAGGATTTGCTTGCCGCCGGTGCCGACGATGGTCTGCTCGGGCTTGTAGTCGAGATTGTTCTCGCGCTTGAATTTCTTCGAGATCGCCTCGCGCAGCGGCACGATGCCCGAAACCGGCGGATACTTGGTCTCGCCCCGGCGGATCGCCTCGATCGCAGCATTCTTGATGTTGTCGGGCGTGTCGAAATCCGGCTCGCCGGCGCCGAGGCCGATAATGTCACGGCCGGCATTTTTCAGCTCGCGCGCCTTCTGCGTCACCGCGATGGTGGCGGAAGGCTTTACGCGGGAAAGGGTGTCGGCAAGAAAGGCCATGACCTTGAACGTCTCCATGGAAGATCGGTGCGACCGGGAGCGGCCGCGGCGCTTCTCATGTCGCATGATTTCGCGCAGTGCAAGCATTGTCGGCTGATCCAGCCGTCAATGACCCGTGATCGGGACCGTGATCGGCAACAATAAATTCATTAACGAGCGGTAGAGGCTTGAGTGGCAGGATCGCAGACCAATTCCGCCAGGTCGCGGAGCGAGGAACCGTGTCGCGCAGCATCGGGCTTGCCCACATCATCCGTCAAGACGACGGCACCTCCACCGGTGTCTGGAGCATCTACACGCTGCGGAGTGCCTTCCAGCCGATCTTTGCCTTCAACGAAGGCAAGCTGTCGGTGGTCGCGTTTGAAGGGTTGATCCGGCCGTTCCGCGACGGCGAGCCGCAATCGCCGATGAATTTCTTCTCGGCCTGCCCAGCCGCCGACCGTTTGCATATCGAGGCGCTGACCAGGACGCTGCATCTTCTGAACGCCGGCGCCTGCCTGCCACAAGAGGCGTCGATCTTCGTCAATTTCGACCCGTCGGTGTTCACTGAACGCCCCGTTGCCGACGCCGCCTTGCGCGAAATGCGGCTGGTGCTGCATGAGGCCGGCATCGATCCACGCCGGGTCGTCTGCGAAGTGACCGAGCAGCGCTCGGCGTCGCAGGAAACCCTGCACAGTTTCGTCGCGGCACTGAGGGCCAACGGCTTTCGCATCGCCGTCG
Source organism: Mesorhizobium sp. M1406 (assembly GCF_040317555.1). Taxonomy (NCBI): domain Bacteria; kingdom Pseudomonadati; phylum Pseudomonadota; class Alphaproteobacteria; order Hyphomicrobiales; family Phyllobacteriaceae; genus Mesorhizobium; species Mesorhizobium sp. M1406. Next base: position 16,683 of record NZ_JAMYKW010000060.1, read on the forward strand.
ACGATTATGGCGCCGCCGATTCCGACATCAACCGCGTCAAGGAGTTGAAGCCGGATATCGTCAAGTTCGATGCCTATTGGATCACGCAACTGATGGAATCCGGCGCCGGCTTCGCGCTCTTGACCACCATGGTGAAAAGTTTCGAGGCACAAGGCATCCGCACGGTGTTCGAAGGTATCGAGGAGAGCTGGCAATTGGAGCTTGCCGAGAAATCGGGAGCGTCGATGGTGCAGGGTTTCGTGCTGGCGCGGCCCGAACTGGCGCCGACCAGTTTTGGCGTCCTCGACAAGAAAAGGCAGGCACCAGTCGCCGCTGCCGCCGACACGCCTGCTCCTGCTCCGGCACCGCATTCGGCGCGGCAGGTGAAGGCGTTCGGACGCAGGGTGGCGCCATGAGGCTTGAGCGGCGGCGCAATGTCGGCGATGCGATCTGGGTCGACGAAGTCGGCATCGCATACGGCATTCATGGCGAGTTCCGGCTGCGCAGCGCCTATCAGCCGATTTTCGCGCCGCGTGGCCGGTTCCTTCACGCGGTCGCGGTCGAAGCCCTGATCGAGCCGCACCGCGCCGGGCGCCCCGGTGCGCCACGGGTTTTCTTCGACAGCATTGCCGCCTCGGATCGGCTGTTCGTCGAGACCATGTGCCGGGCGCTGCACCTCAGGAATTTTTGCAACATCGGCGTCGACGGGCTCGACCTGTTCTTCAACTACAATCCGCTGATCAACGACCATCCCGGGCGGGCGCTGGCCGAGATCCGGCTGATGACCAGGCACCTCGGCGAGTTCGGCCTCGCGCCGGGCATGCTGGTCTGCGAAATCACCGAACAGGCGGCCGATGACACGCTTCTTGCCCGGCTGGCGCGCGAAATGCGGCGCGACGGCATCCGCATCGCCATCGACGATTTCGGCACCGGGCACTCGACCGAGGAGCGGGTGAACCTGCTCAAGCCCGACATCGTCAAGATCGACGGCACATGGTTCGCGGAGTTCTGCCGCCACGCCGCCGCCGAACGGTTCTTCCGCCCGCTGGTTTCCAGTCTGCATGACCGCGGCGCCAAGGTGCTGGTCGAAGGCATCGAGCAGCCCACCCATCTTCGCGTCGCGCTCGAAGGCGGCGTCGATCTTCTGCAGGGTTTTCTTCTCGCCCGTCCGGCGCTTGCCGGCACGATATTTGATGAAAAGCCGCTGCACATCGACACGCTGCTTGGCAATATAGGCAATGTCATCCCGCTGTTTGGCTAAAGCGCGTCGCGTTTGAACGGATTCAGGCGACGCGCTTTAGGTCTTTGTTTTATGCATGTCGTCCTCCCAAAACCGAGGTCACTTTTGGGCGACATGCATTAGGTCGCCGGTATTCACACATCAGCGGCGCTGATCGTCGTACCAAAACAAATCATTGGTTGAGGGCACCGCCGCTGCGATAATCGCGGCAGCAGAGACAGCGCTCCGGGGAACAGCCATGATACTTTACGGCATGATCGACAGCGGGCAATTGCTACAAGCCGCGCCTGCTGATGGCCAAGCTTGGCCTTGCCTTCACCAATGTCGAGGTGAGTTCGCACACCGGCGATACGCGCAAAGCCGATTTTGTCGCCAAGAACCCGAACGCCATGGTGCCGCTGCTCGAACTCGACGACGGCCGTCGCCTGGCCGAGTCCAATGCCATCCTGCTCTATCTCGCCGAAGGCACGCGCTTCCTGCCGGTCGACAGATACGAGCGGGGGCTCGCTTATCAATGGCTGTTCTTCGAGCAGCACAGCCACGAGCCCTACATCGCCGTGCGCAAGGCGCTGCTGACCTTTCCCGAAAGAGCAGGGGATGCGACTCCGGAGCGGCTGGCGGTGACGCTGGAGCGCGGCAACAAGGCGCTGAGCGTGATGAACAAGCATCTGGAAGACAATGCTTTCTTCGCCGGCGGGGCGCTCAGCGTCGCCGACATCGCGCTCTATGCCTATACGCATACGGCGGAGCAGGGCGGCTTCCAGCTCGACGCCTATCCGTCTGTCGCCGCCTGGCTGAAAAGGGTGGAGGCCGATCCGGGGCATGTGCCGATCGAGTGGCTGGGGTAAGCTTTTCGGCGATTGGCGAAAACCTCGGCGAGGCGTCCTTCTCCCCGTCTCTATACGGGGAGAAGATGGCGGCAGCCAGATGAGGGGCGGCGCCAGCCTTCGGTTGTGTGCTTGGCTCTGCGATCGTCCCTCTTGAAGCGTCGGCGCTGCCCCTCGTCGCCCTGCCGGGCACTTCTCCCCGTATAGAGACGGGGAGAAGGACGCTGTCTCGCCGGTTTCGCCAATTGTCGCCACCTAAACCCCAGACAGCAAAAAGGCGGGAAAAATCCCGCCTTCCATGCTTGGTAGCCTGATCGGGAGCGTCCGGTCCGGGCTGGCAGCTATCTGCTGATCCAGCTTGTCGGTCTTTCCGCTCCGGCGCGCTTCTCGCGCGACTGTCAGTACATCCGTGACTTGCCGCGCGCCCCGGGCTCTCGCCCGGCGCGCGCTATCGCAAAATCAGGCTGCCTTGCTCAGAGACCCAGCGGACGACTTGCCAGTGCGGCGGTCCTGCTCGATCTCGAAGTTGATCTTCTGGCCTTCGACCAAGGTCGACAGCCCAGCACGCTCAACAGCGGAGATGTGGACGAAAACGTCCGCGCCGCCCGCGTCAGGCTGAATGAAGCCAAAGCCCTTGGTGGCGTTGAACCACTTGACCGTTCCTGTTGCCATTTTAGATAGTCCTTCAACATTTGCTTTAGATTGACCGGACCGAAGTCCAGCCGGTGTGCATCGAGATTTTGGAGATAGACGTCAGCAAACGCGAAGATCGCGAGGCCCGGATCGATCGGCCGAAATATCAATGGAAGGCATATAGGCTGGTTTCGCATAAAATACAAGACTGCGTGAGAAAACCGTGATCGAGGGGCTGCCCAACGGCTGCCCCAATCTGCTGAAAACGTTGCGGCAGGTCGCGCTGTCCTCAAGCGGCGGATCAGGGGGAGAGAACCATGAAAACCATTCTGCTTGCCGGCTGCCTGACGCTGGTGGCGGCCGACGCGCAGGCGATCTCGCGCTACGATCCGACGCATATGAGCTGCGGCAAGGTTCAGGCGACGATAGCCCGGCAGGGCGCCGTCATCCTGCGCTACCAGTCGACGCGGGTGCCGGGATTGCCGCTTTACGACCGCTATGTGCAGAGCCAGCAATTCTGCACCATGGGCGAGGTGAGGACGCGCGCCTACGTGCCCAGCGCCGACACCAAGTCCTGTTCCGTCTATAACTGCAAGCGCCCGGACAATGACCGGCATTTCCGCAGGCGGTTCTTCCACAACAACTAGAACTTGTCCGCGTCAGAACCCGAAGGAAACCTGCGCCGGTGGCGGCGGGCCGACGCGCACGCCTTCCATGGCCAGCATCTTCTCCTTGGTGACCGAGCCGCCGGGCGCCGAGAAGCCGCCGATTTTGCCGCCGGCGGCAAGGATGCGATGGCAAGGAATGACCAGCGGCACCGGATTGGCGCCGAGCGCCGCCCCGGTTTCGCGGGCGAGCCCCGCATGGCCGGCGGTTTTGGCCAACTCGCCATAGGTGGTGGTTTCGCCGAAGGAGAGTTTTCGCGCCGCGTCATAGATGGCGAGGCGGAAATCGTCGACGCCGTCGAGATCGACCGGCACGCCGGAGAAATCGACGTCCTCGCCCGCCGCATAAGCCTTGATCGAGGCGATCAGGTCGACCACCCATGGCGGCTGGGCCGTGGAGGCGGAAACGCCTCCATGGCGCAGCAGGCGCCGCTCCACCGCTTCGCGGCTGCGTTCGGGCAGGCAGAGCCGGATCAGGCCCTTTTCGCTCCACGCGATGCCCATGAAACCGATCACTGTTTCTAACACTGCGTGGCCGGCCGTGATCGAAGATGTCGTGTCCATGCCGCGTTCCTTTCCGCAAAGTGGCGAAAACCGGGATTCGTCCCGGTACATATCCAGAACAATATGGCATCAGAGGCCAAGTCTCGCCACCCGAAAACCACCTGATGGCCCCGATTGCCGCTCATGAATCGGTGGTGTAAGGGATTTCTTAACAACCCGACAAATCGGACCCGAGCGCGGCTTGCCAGCAAAACTCAACCTTATCGCGATCGGCGTGATCCTGGCCGCCGCCGGCGTCAGCGGCTGCACGTCGACCTCGCAGATGAAGTCCGCGCCTGCTCTTACCGAAACAACAACCGCCGCCGGCGCTGATGCCGGCTTCACCGTGCCGCTGCCGGAGACGGTTTCGGTGCTGCCTGAATCCTCCGGTATCGCTCCCGTTCAGACGGCCGAGCCGCCGCTCGATCCCGCGGCACAACCGGCGGCAGTGACCGCCGCCTTTGCCGGTTCGACGCCGGCGGCACCAGCCGTGATGACCGCCAATGCCTGGCAGGCGCCTGCGCCAGCCAATGCGGGCGAGCCGGTCCAGGCTGCCGAGACCTATACGACCGCGGGGCTGGTGATGCCGGCGACCGCCAAGGGCGACCGGATGCCTGGCGTCCAGCAGGTCGCCTATGTCGTGCCGCAGAACCCGGCTGCCCTGGTGCAGGGTCCCGTCGGGCCGACGGAAGAACATGCGACGGGCGTGCGTGGCGATGTCGAACGGCTGATCGAGAAATATGCCGCCCTCTACCAGGTGCCGGTGGACCTGGTGCGCCGCGTCGTCAACCGCGAGAGCACCTTCAACCCGAAAGCCTACAACAATGGCCATTGGGGGCTGATGCAGATCAAGCACGCGACGGCGCGCGGCATGGGCTATGACGGACCGGCCAAGGGCCTGTTCGACGCCGAGACCAATTTGAAATACGCGGTGAAATATCTGCGTGGCGCCTGGCTGGTGGCCGGCGGCAACGCCAAGAAGGCCGACTGGCTCTACCAGACCGGCTACTATTTCGACGCCAAGCGCAAGGGCCTGCTCGAGGCGACCGGCCTTGGTGTCGACCGTCAGCGCCGCCGCCTGCAGCCCGACGCCTGAGCGCGATGCCGGAACCGCGTCCGCCGGCTTTGAACGACATCCGGCTGCGCAAGATCCTCGACGAGACGCTGGTTCCGCCGCACTGGCCGGACGGTTTCGTCATGCGCTGCTTCGAGCCCGGTGATGCGCTGCCCCTGCATGCGCTGTTGACCGAAGTGTTCGACGACGGCGCCGATGGCCCGTTCGACGAATGGTGGCCACGTATCGCGGATGATCCCGAATTCGACCCGGCGCTGTGCTTCCTCGTCATCGATGCCAAGGGTCGGCTGGCGGCGGCGGCGCTGTGCTGGACCCGCGCCTTCGTCAAGGACCTCGCCGTTCATCCCGAGGCGCGCGGCAAGGGCGTTGCCGAGGCGCTGATGTGGCACGCCTTCGCCATTTTTCGCGAACGCGGCGCCGACCATGTCGACCTCAAGACCAACACGGTCGAGAACGCCGCCGCCGTCCGGCTCTACGAGCGACTGGGAATGATGCCTGTCGCCTGGGAAGGCTGAAACCATTCCAGCCGCGCGAATCGGCCCGATCGCCGATCACAAGGAATGACTCGCTTTGGGAACCCAAAGCGCCGCTTCGCATTCATTGCAGGGTGGGGTCTGACAAGCTGCCGGCGCGGGGGAGGATTTTCCGTCGCCGGCCGCGGAGGGACATCCGCCATCATGAATCTTTTTCACGCATTTCTGGCACTCGGTGTCGCCGCCATGCTGGCTGCTGCTCCGGCGCGGGCTGTCGAGTTGTCGATCGTGTCGGGCGATACGGGCGACGGCATCAAGGTGCTGCGCGAGATCCTCGACCGTTACGAGAAAGACAGCGGCAACAAAGTCGGCATCGTCATCATGCCGACGTCCGGGACCGACCAGTTCGGCCAATACCGGCTTTGGCTCGCCGCGGGTAACAGCGACATCGATGTCTATCAGACCGACGTGATCTGGGCGCCGCAGCTCGCCAGCCAGCTCGTCGATCTGACCGCCGCGACCAAGGATGTCGTCGGCGCCCATTTCCCGTCGATCATCCAGTCGCAGACGGTCGATGGCAAGCTCGTCGCTCTGCCGATCTTCACCGATGCGCCGGCGCTCTACTACCGCAAGGATCTCCTCGACAAATACGGCGCCAAGGCGCCGGCCACCTGGAAGGAACTGGCAGACACCGCCAAGCTGGTGATGGACAAGGAGCGTGCGGCCGGCAATCGGGATATCTGGGGCTTCGTCTTCCAGGGCAATGCCTATGAGGGGCTGACCTGCAACGCGCTCGAATGGGTGATGTCGAATGGCGGCGGCCAGATCATCGAGCCGGACGGCTCCATCTCCATCAACAACCCAGAAGCGGCGGCAGTGCTCGATATGGCCAAGGGCTGGGTCGGGACCATCGCCCCGCCCGGCGTGCTTGCCTACCAGGAAGAGGAATCGCGCGGCGTGTGGCAGACCGGCAACGCAGTGTTCATGCGCAACTGGCCCTATGCCTACGCGCTCGGCAACGGCGAGGGCTCGCCGATCAAGGGCAAATTCGACGTGGCGCCGCTGCCGGCCGGCACGGGCGAAGGCGCCCGGCCGGTCGCGACCCTGGGCGGCTGGAACCTCGCCGTCTCCAAATATTCGAAGCATCCGGATGCCGCGATCGAGCTGGTCAAGTTCATCGCCTCGCCCGCGATGCAGAAATACCGCACGCTGAAGACGTCCAACCTGCCGACCATCCAGGCGCTGTATGACGATGCCGACGTCGCCAGGCAACAGCCGATTGTTCCGCGCTGGAAGCAGATTTTTCTCAATGCGGTGCCGCGCCCTTCGGCCGCGACCAGGATCAAATACAACGAGGCGTCGAGCCAGTTCTGGAACGCCGTTCACAACACGCTCTCGGGCGACGGCACTGCCGCCGACAATCTTGCCGACCTTGAAGCGATACTGACCAAGCTGAAGGGCCGAGGCTGGTGACGCGACGATGCTGGGGCATCCGCCCGGGGGAACCGCGACGAGCGGGTGTGAGATGACAAGAATGGAACCGGTACCTGAAACAGCCAGGGCCGCGCACTCGCCGCTGAAGGCACAGCGCGTTCGCTCGGCGTGGCTTTTCCTGGCGCCAATGCTTCTGGTGCTCGCCGCGGCGGCCGGCTGGCCGCTTGCCCGCACGGTCTATTTCAGCTTCACCGACGCCTCGCTGGCCGACCTCGACGCGCGCCAATGGGTCGGCTTCGCCAATTATTTTTCGGTTTTCAGCATGCCGAGCGGACGGGTCCTCTACGATGGTCTGCTCGTTGATCCGGTCTGGTGGCGTGCCGTCTGGAACACGGTGCGCTTCGCCGTGGTCTCCGTGACCTGCGAGACGATCCTCGGAACGATCGTTGCGCTGGTTCTCAATGCCAAATTCCCAGGCCGCGGCATCGTCAGGGCGGCGATCCTCATCCCCTGGGCCATCCCGACGATCGTCTCGGCGAAGATGTGGCAGTGGATGCTCAACGACCAGTTCGGCATCATCAATGTCGTGTTGCTCAACCTCGGCCTGATCAGCGCCAAGATCGCCTGGACGGCAAACGCCGACACTGCGATGGCGGCGATCCTCATCGTCGATATCTGGAAGACGACGCCGTTCATGGCGCTGCTCATCCTGGCCGCGCTGCAGATGCTGCCGAGGGAGATCATCGAGGTCGCCAGGCTCGACGGCGCGAATCCGTGGCAGATCTTCTGGCGGGTGACCTTGCCGCTCATCCGCCCGGCGGTGATGGTGGCCGTGATCTTCCGCGCGCTCGATGCGCTGCGCATCTTCGACCTGATCTATGTGCTGACGCCCAACAATGCCCACACCAAGTCGATGTCGGTGTTCGCCCGCGAGAACCTGTTCGAGTTCGACAAGTTCGCCTATGGCTCCGCCGCCTCGACCTTGCTCTTCCTCATCCTTGCTCTGCTCACCATCGCCTATATCCGGATCGGCCGGATCAGCCTGGACGGAGACCGCTGAGATGTGGGTGCTGAAGCGAACGGCCTTTTATCTCCTGGTCGCAGGAATCGTCTTCGTCGCGGTGTTCCCGTTCTACTACGCCATCGTCACCAGCCTGAAATCGGGGACGGAGCTGTTCCAGGCTGACCTCTGGCCGACGACGGTCAGTCTTGCCAACTACCGGAATGTGCTGACCGAGGGCAGCTTCGTGCGCAATCTCATAAATTCGCTGTTCGTCTCGGGCGCGGTCGTCGCGCTGTCGCTGTTGCTCGGCGTCACATCAGCCTATGCGCTGGCACGCATCCGCTTTCGCGGCCGCTCGGCCCTGCTGTTCACCATCCTGTCGGTCTCGATGTTCCCGCAGGTGGCGCTGCTGGCCGGGCTGTTCGAACTGGTCCGCATGTTCGGCCTCTACAATTCGCTGTTCGCGCTGATTTTCTCCTACATGATCTTCACCTTGCCCTTCACCGTCTGGGTGCTCACCACCTTCGTCCGCGACCTGCCGGTCGAGCTCGAGGAGGCGGCGATCCTCGACGGCGCGACGCCGTGGATCATCGTCACCCGGGTGTTCCTGCCGCTGATGTGGCCGGCGCTGGCGACCACCGGGCTGCTGGCCTTCATCGGCGCATGGAACGAGTTTCTGTTTGCCCTGACATTCACCTCCAACAACGCGCAGCGGACCGTGCCGGTGGCGATCGCGCTGCTCTCCGGCAACTCGCAGTTCGAGATCCCGTGGGGCAACATCATGGCCGCATCGGTGATCGTCACGGTGCCGCTGGTGGTGCTGGTCCTGATCTTCCAGCGCAAGATCGTCTCCGGCCTCACGGCCGGTGGCGTCAAGGGGTGAGGCGGTGTCATCGTGCGGCGCGTTTGCCGAGCTGCCGCGAGAATCAGGCAAGTAAAGGAAATGTCCACCAACGCGGCAGGCCGCATCTTGCCTGCACTCGTCCGGTTGCTAAGCTTCGCCTGCGTGGGGCGTTGCTGAACCGGAGGAAACGTGATGCGGTTTCTGCTCTCCAGCCTTGCCACCCTGATACTTGCCGCCCCGCTCTTTGTGAACACCGCGCGGGCCGCCGACGACTGCGCCAATGCGCAGGACCAGGCGACCATGAACGAGTGCGCCGGCAAGGATTTCGCGGCGTCCGACAAGAAGCTCAATGACGCCTACAGGCAGATCGAGGGCAGGCTGAAGGACAATGCCGCGTCGAAGAAGCTGCTGGTCAATGCGCAGCGCGCCTGGGTCGCTTTCCGTGACGCCGAATGCAATTTCCAGGGCGGCCCGCCCGAAACCGCCGGCAGCATCCGTCCCATGGTGATCGCCAATTGCCAGGCCGGATTGACCGAAAAACGGCTGAAGGATTTTCAGGGTTACCTCCATTGCGAGGAAGGGGTGATGGACTGCCCGGTGCCGGCGGCGCAGTAGCGTTCGCCGGTCCTGCGAAAGGTTCCGCCGTTGTCGTCTTGCCGCGCGCAAAAATGTCGGAGTCGATCGTCGCCAGACGTCCTTGGGTCGTAGAGCAACCGCGCCGGGACGCCGGCGCGACGACCAAGGAGACGATCATGATCACCTTTCCCAACGAGTCCGCCAGATACCGCACCGCGCGTGAAAAACTGCTGCGGAAGGAAATGGAGCTGCGCCGCGCCATGGAGGACGTGGCCGAGGCACGGCGGGCGCTGCCTCCCGGCGGACTGATCCGCCAGGACTATGAGTTCGACGGGCTGGATACCGATGGAAGGCCAGCAAGGGTCAAACTTTCGGAGCTGTTCGCGCTGGGGAAGAACTCGCTGATCCTCTATAACATGATGTTTCCGCGCCATCCCCAGGAGACGCGCGAGGTGGCCACCAGCGGCGGCACGGCGAGGCTTGCGCGACAGGACCAGCCATGTCCATCCTGCACCGCGCTGCTCGACCAGTTCGACGGCGCGGTCGGGCATCTCGAGGCGGCCGGCTTCAATTTCGCGGTGGTCGGCAAGACCGCGCTCGAAAACCTGGTCACGCTCGGCCGCGACCGGGGCTGGCACAACATGCGGCTGGTGTCTTCGGCCAACAACAGCTTCAAGCGCGACTACAATGCCGAGGATGCCGACGGCGCGCAGATCCCGCTGCTGTCGGTGTTTCATCGCGATGCCGACGGCATCCGCCATTTCTGGTCGTCCGAGTTGGGCTTCGCGGCACCGGAGCCCGGCCAGGACCCGCGCGCCATCGGCACCTGCGAGATCCTGTGGAACCTGATGGATTTCACGCCGGAAGGCCGGCCGAACTGGAACGAACAGCTGCAATATGGCGAGGCGTGTTGCCATTGAGGGCCAAGCGAAGCGCAACTTCATTCTGTCTGCCGCGTTGGGCCTTTGGGACCCAACACGGAGAGTTCAGATGAGACCCTATCTCACCATCGCCACGCTGGCCCTTCTGGCCGGCGCGCCCACGGCTTTCGCGCAGCAGGCAGCACCCGCCGGAGTGCCGCCGCTTTCGGAAAACAAGGTCGACACCGAGACCTTCTCCAGGACGCTGGCCAGCGCCAATCGTTTCGAGATCGAGAGCAGCAAGCTGGCTGAGGAGAAGGGCGTTGCGGCGGACGTGAAGGATTTCGCCGGGCTGATGGTCAAGGACCACACCAAGGCCGGCCAGGATTTCAGGATGGCTCGCGAAAAGAGCCAGACCACCGCGTCGGTGGCACCCGAAGGCCCACCGCTGCTGCCGAAGGATCAGGCGATGCTGGACCAGCTCAAGGCTCTGGATGGCGAGCCCTTCCAGGCCAAATACATCGCCCTGCAGACAGAAGCGCACAAGCAGGCGGTGGCGCTGTTTTCCACCTATGCGCGGTCAGGCGACGACCCGGCGCTGAAGGAATTCGCCAAGAAGACGCTGCCGACGCTGCGGATGCACGAGAAGCACGTGAAGGAACTGGCGGTCGCGCACCAGGGTTGAAGGCGGTTCAAGGTCGGCGCCCTACGGCGCCCCCCTCTGTCCTGCCGGACATCTCCCCCACAGGTGGGGAGATTGGCAGCTTCGGCGCCGGCGCTCTTCTTGCAACGGTGAAAATTAGCGAAGGCCGCAGTGACGGCCAATCTCCCTCCTTGTGGGGGAGATGTCCGGCAGGACAGAGGGGGGCGCCGTAGAGTGCCACGTTGGATGCTAGCCTGTTGGCAAACCACTGCCGCAAGCTGGCCCTGTGCCTCCGTCCTCCATGAATTAGACTGCGGCAATCAATCCGAGGGAGACACCCATGCCCAAGGTCGATCTATCAGCCGTCCCCATCCGCAAGGGCTCTGGCTACCCCGCACCCTTCGATGCCCCCTGCGCCGAGCGCGCGTGCCGCCGCCTGGGCGATGCAGGCGGCCTCACCGATTTCGGCGTCAACCTCATGACCCTGCCACCCGGCGGCTGGTCCAGCCAGCGGCACTGGCACAGCCATGAGGACGAGTTCGTCTATCTGCTGGAGGGCGAACTGACGCTGGTCGAGGATGACGGCGAAACGCTGCTCGGGGCAGGCGACTGCGCGACCTTCGCCAAGAACAGCGGCAACGGCCATCACCTGATCAACCGTTCGTCGACAACGGCGCTTTATCTGGAGGTCGGTTCGCGCAACCCGGACGATGTCATCACCTGCTCCGACATCGACATGATGAGCCCGAGTTCCGACGGGCGGTTTCTGCATAGGGATGGCACGCCGTATCAGGGGCAGGGGTGAGCGGTACTCAGGTCGTCCTGATCTGTTCGACCGCGGTCACCAGCAGGTCTTCCATGGCGGTGCGTATCTGAGCATCCGACTGGGCGATGCCTGCCGCGTCGAAATCGGCGCGTACCTTGCGGAACACATCGTTGTCGCCGGCCTCCTCGAAGTCCGCGTGCACAACCTCCTTCGCATAGGCGTCGGCGTCCGCACCGGATTTGCCGAGCTTTTCGGCGGCCCACAGGCCGAGCAGCTTGTTGCGGCGCGCCATGGCCCTGAACTTCGTTTCCTCGTCCATAGCAAACTTCTTTTCGAAGCCTTCCTGACGGTCTCTCATGCTGCTCATGGTTTGCCTCGTTTTGATGTGAGTCCGGTCTTCAGCGTGGGAGAAGAGCGGCCAGGAGAGGCGAGAGTGGCGCGCATGGATGTCATTAGCAAGGCAGGGTCGTTCATGCGGCGATAGAGCGGGCACTTGGCGGCGCGCGCAAATAAGCGGGCGTTCGTCGCGCTGCTGCGGACCTCCGTGCTTCTCACCGGACGGTTCATCGGTTTTCTCTAGCCAAACCGAGCATCGGCACTGGCCTTCCCAAGGCAGGCAGATAAGCTCCCTGCAAATGAGAGGGAGATTGCCGTGAAGAAGGAAGTCATCGAAGTGCCGGTGCTGTCGGCGGCCGTGCGCACGCTGGGCGTGCCGCTGTCGCTGGTGACCAGGGCCGCAGGGCTGGTCTTCGTGTCCGGCACGCCGCCGCTCGATATTGCGACCGGCAGGCTGGTCAAGGGCGATATCGAAACGCAGACCGAGGCGTCGCTGAAGGCGCTGAAGCATTGCCTGGAAGCGGCCGGCATCTCGCTGGACAATGTGGTGATGGTGCGCATCTACGCCGTCAATTCCGGCTTCTACAACGCCATCAACCGCGTCTATGCCAGGCATTTTCCCGAAAATCCGCCATCACGGACCTTCGTGCCAGTGGCGTCATGGCCGATGGAGTTCGATATCGAGATCGAGTGTGTGGCGACGGCTTGATCTTCCCTTCTCCCCTTGTGGGAGAAGGTGTCGCCGAAGGCGACGGATGAGGGGTGTTCCAGTGAGCGCCAACGCCTCACTCCGCTGGAACACCCCTCATCCGTCTCGGCGCTATCGCGCCGATCCACCTTCTCCCACAAGGGGCTAGCGTGCGCACACATTTGCTTCGGGTTGATTTTGCGAGGCGAGAACGAAGCCGTCTGTGATGGCGTTGAAGCGTCTGA
>NZ_JAMYKW010000061.1:0-29375 GCF_040317555.1 Mesorhizobium sp. M1406
GTAACCCCCCCCCCCCCGGGTGCCTGCCGACCGCCCCCACCGGCCGATCGCCATTGGTCTCCACCCACGCTTTCCAAATCAAATGCCCGGCTCGGGCGCTAGCCTGCGCGGGCCTTTTGGGCGCGTTCGCCTAGCCGGGCTCATTGAGGCGTTTCAGGAATTCAGCCAGATCTCCTTCGCGGGGCGCCCGGGCTAACAACAGGCACCTTGTCTTTGATGAGTTTCGCCGCGACAACCGCCGGCAGTGGCATGAAGCAATAGCCGTGAGCGACGGCTGCGTCGTGAAGATCTTGCAGCGTCTCGAACGCGTGATCGTGGGTGCCGAGCCAGAGCGCCGGGTCGTCGGTCACGTCGTGGGGGAACGCCTGCAGGAAATAGGTCCGAAGCGGCGGGTCGTAACCGATGACAGCGTCTGGATCCGAGCGGCCCTGTCTGGTGGCGGTGCCAGTGACGGTGATGGTGTAGCGGCTCATTGCAACCTCCTTTTGCCGGTGGCGAGCCGACCCTTGCGGGGCCGGCCACCGATGCCTCACTGGGGGTTGTTCCAGAGGATGACCTTCTTGTTCTCCTCGCCGCCCGGGGCGGGTGCAAGATTGCCGAAGATCACGCCGATCTCGGGGGCTTCCAGCTTGACCGAGAGGTACTCCTCGCCCGAACGCTGGGAGATGCGGTGCCAGCCGGCTCCGATCTCGAAGCCTGTGCGCTTGTTGACGATCCGGTAGTCGGGCGCGTCCTCGCGCGACTTGTTGGTGTTCGGGATGAGGGTGATCGGGGCGTTGACCCGGAGCGTGGCAAAGACGCCTTCCATCGAGCCGTCGGCCTTGGTGGTGAGGTTTGCGATCGTGGTGGCCATGGTAGTTCTCCTTCGGTTGCATCGGGACCATTCCCGATGGCGCCAAAGGAGAGGGCCGTCCTGCTGCGGTCATCTCGGCGAAAATTCTGGAAAATTCTGTTTGCCGAAAAATAGCGGGCAGGCCCTTCGCCTGCCCGCGGACAAAAACAGAAATCGAATTTTCCTGAATTTTCGCCGAGTGTACCCCCAACGGGGGTTGACCGCACAAAGCAGGCGGTCGTCTACAAAGGCGACATGAAACGGGAATGGCCCCGGATGCGGCAGATGGAAAAGAACTCAGGCCGCCATCGCTTGGCCGACGCAACGCTGCCGGATCGAAGGAACAGGCTTACCCCGCCAGCCTCTCGGGTCATGTCGTCGGCATCGCCAACACATCGAACAGCAGCATGGCGCGTGAACCGCCTTGCGCGTTCGGTATGGCGGCACAGCGGTTTCGAGATCGAAGCCGGCTGGCAGCGAACTTCACGCCCCACGGTGGCGATGCCTCGCAGCCAGGTTGAATGACCAAGCAAGCCAGGATGTACGACACGCTGCACCCGCTTCAGATGCGAGACGGGCAAGATGATTGTCCTGCACAACGCCCTGCGGCTCTGCGCGTGGGCCGGTCTCGAAAGGGGCCGGCTCCGGCCGTTCATAAAAGTGAGTAAGCGGCGCGGGGTCGGATCAAGCATATCGGATCGGACCGGCCGGGCTGTCGGCGGAACCGGGCGTACATCATCCTGGCAGCGCCAGACGCTCGTCCGCCGTCATGCGCGCTTCGGCTTGGCGGCGAATGTCCGGACCGGCATGGCGGAGCATGGCGCACCAGTCTTGCACATTGTAGGTCATCGCCATGCTGCCTCTGGCCAGATCGTAAATGACGCAGGGCTTGTTCGCGATGGCGAGCCGAAGCACGTTGACGGCCGTCCCGGGTGATGCGCCGTCCCAGACCATCATGCCAAAGTCGGCGCGCCGCGCCATCTCCCGGTCCTTGGCGGCGTGGACCCAGTATCCTTCGGCGCCCTCAGGAGCAGGAACATGGTAGGCAGCCCAGTCGCCAAGATTGTTGCGGGGTTCCTTGCCGGCATGGAAGACCCCGACATGCTCGTAGCCGTAGCCCGCGAGCAGGCCCTGCACCTCGGCACCGGCTCCGGGCGCGTCGCCAATCAGCACGCCGTCCTCGGCAGCAACGATTGCGCCGATGCGAGCGATAGCAGGTTCCGGCAGCTCGAATATCTCGCGTGATCCACCTATGAATATCATCGACATGGTGACTTTCCCTTCTCTCCGCGTCCCCCGCCCCGCGCCGGCCGCCCTCTCGCCCTGGCCCTGCGCGAGGGATCGTCACCCGAAGGCCGAGACGGCGAAGCCGGCTCGAGCGGCGGGAGGCCGCGACGAGAGCCCGGCCGCCCGCAGGCCGGCGCGCCCGGACCCTGCCGCTGCCGGAGGCGTTACGCGCGCGGAGCTACTGGCCTTTGTCGGCCAGCCAGAGACTCACGTCCTGGATCGAGCGCATGAGCACCGACGGATTGTCCCGCGCGGGAATGAAGCCCCAGCTCTGCCAGTAGCGCTCGGCCTCGGCGTTGATCGCCCGCACCACCACCGCGCGGCCGCCGACGATGCCGGCGCCGGCGACGCAGCGATGCAGCGCGTCCTTGACCAGGCCGCTGCCGATGCCTTGTCCGGTATAGCGGCGGTCGACGGCGAGTTGTCCGATCAGCAGGCAGGGGATCGGATCGGGCGGGCGTCCGGTGCGGATAGCGCGCGGTGCGCTGTTTGGCTGGATCACGCCCGGCGCGAGGCCGTAATAGCCGACGACTGTTCCCTCGTCGTGAACGACCAGGACGCGGGTAAAACCGCGGGCCTGGTTCCTTCGCGCGAAGCCGGCCTGCCAAGCGTCGAGCGCCGGCTTGCCGCAATCGAAGCTGTCGAGGCGGTGCGCGTCGTCGAGGAGTTCGATGCCTGAAAGCGCCACCTAGCGGTCCCAGGGCGGGGACCGGCGCAGCCGCACGGCCGCCTTCGGCGGCGACGCAGCGGCGGGGGCTGAGATCGCCTGCATGAAGGCGTCATAGGCTTCCGGGGAGACGCGGATGACGGCTTCGTTGAGGATGGCCGCCTGCGCCTTTTGGAGGGCTGCGCGCCGCATGAACTCCGTGCGCGATACGCCGAGCAGCTCCGCGCCGCGGTCGATGATGGTGAGATCATCGTCGCGAAACCGCATCGAGACGGATATCTTCCTATTTACGGTGGCGGCCATGGTTGCGTTCCTGTGCTGGAATGGACATACGTCGGTGAAATGCAGCATGACACCGGATTTGCGTGACGAAGCCATTCCTGTTCCTGGGACCGGCGTACAGGCATGCGGAAACGGCGGACTGATCCGATCCGAGGTATGCTCCCTGCCGCGAAAAGAGAACGTCAATCCAGACGGCTGACGCGGCGGCCCTCGCTGCGCGCTTCGATAAAGGCGCCTGCGATCTTCATCATGAATGCCTTGCTGAAACGACCGAGGGGCTTACCGTCGGATTCGATGTACCAGGAGCGTTCGGCAATATCGTAGTTGTATTCGTCAACCACGATCCAGCAGCGTTTGAGATCGGTCAGACCGGCGCGGCGGCACTCGATAGCGGAGACTTCCAAACCGACCCGATCGCTGGTCGGTGGCTGGGTGGTTATCGCCAGGAGCGCGAGATGGGTCAGGCCGTCTCTTGCGCCGCGCACAGCGATGACCACGCAGGTCGGCCGGCTCTTGCGGCCTTCCGTTTCGCCGCGCTCCTGTTGCCATGCCCAAAGATACGGGTAGGAGATCACCTGACCAGGCAGAAATCTACCGCTCATCATCGTATCCTTCCCCGCGCGCTAGTCGGTCGATCTCGGCGGCGAAGAGTTCCGTGTGTTCCTCTGGCATCTCGGAGACATGGTATGCGCGGCGGGGATCGCCGCCGATGCGCATCCGTTCGTAGTGCTCGTAGCTCATCAGCACGAACCGGGGTTTCCGGTGCTTGGTGAGAATAACGGGTTCGCGGCTGGCAACGTCGGTGACGTCGCCAACCTGCTTGTTGAGATCCCCGGTCGTGAACTGGCGCATGGCTGGCCTCCTTACCAATCTCCATATTATCTGGATTTTCTGGATTTGCAAGAAAACGGCGCTCACGCGCCGCCCTCCGCGAACCGCCACACGGGGATGCCGAGCCGACGCGCCTTGTCGGCAAGGTTGTCGGTAATGCCGGAGCCGGGAAAGACGATCAGGCCGTAGGGCACCACGGAGAGAAGCTGGTCGTTGCGGCGGAACGGAGCCGCCTTGGCGTGCCGGTTCCAGTCCGGCTTGAAGGCGATTTGGGTGACCTTGCGGTTCTCGGCCCAGCAAGCGGCGATGCGCTCGGCGCCGCGCGGGCTGCCGCCGTGGAGCAGAACCATGTCGGGATGCTTCTCGCGAGCCTTGTCGAGCGCGTCCCAGATCCGGTCGTGATCGTTGCAGTCGAGGCCGCCGGCGAAGGCGATCTTGGTCCCGGCTGGAACGAGCACCTCGGTTTCGGCGCGACGGCGGGCGACGAAGAAGTCTCTAGAGTCGATCACCGAAGCGGTCATCGCCTGGTGGCTGACCTTGGAGCCGGTGCGCGGCCGCCATGCCGATCCGGTTTGTGCCTCGTAGAGGTCGGCGGCCTCATCGCGCATGATTTCGAGCACGTTGCGGCGCTCTATATAAGTGATGCCCTCGGCAGTGAGCCGCTCCAGCTCGACGGACTTCACCTCCGAGCCGTCCTGCTCCTGCTGGCTCGAGCGCTGCGCCTCCTCGTTGCGGTCGAGGCTCCGGGCGACGCGCTCGGCGGCGCGGTGGAAGAGGTTTGCGAAGGACCAGAGCAGGTCGTCAAGATCGGGCTCGAGCCTGGTGTCGCCGAGCATACCGGCGAACGTCTCGACGATACCGGCGAGGCCAGCCCGGATCACTTCGTCGTCGGGAAGTGACCGGGGATCGGGTTCGTCCTGATGCGGGCGATGGCCGTACATCTGCAGTTCGAGGATGACGCGGTCGGTAGGCGAGGAGGCGTGGAAGGGCTCGTAGGCGTCGTCGAAAGGAAGCTCGTAGGTCATGGCGTGTCTCCGTCGGTTGTGGCCGCGCCCATCGCGGCCTGACAGCGCATCCCGGCCGCGCCCCGGGCGCGGCCGCACCGAAGGCCGGAGCGCGAGCGGCGGACGGCGCAGCCGTTGCGGCCGTGACCGGGGGATGGCAGGGGTCGCCTCTCAGGCAGGCCGCGGGCGCGGCCTCTCTGGTGGAGCGCCGCTATGTCTGTAGGCTATCCGGCGACACCGCCCCTGCCCGGCTACTCGCCCCGCCCGTTCATCCGGCCGACAGGAAGAGACGGGCATCCTCCGGGACGAGCTGATCATGTAGCCATGCTGCGAGGTGGGCCGGGCCGAGATGACGCAGATCGTCGTTGAAATCGCCGAGCTGCGGCCGCAACACCAGGGCGAGGACCCCTGACTCGCCCGCGCGCTGGCTGAGACGCTCGATGCCGTGCCGGCCGGCGGCGTCGGCATCGGCCGCGATGTAGAGGCGACGGCAGCCAGGTGGGAAGTTCAGGCCGGCGAGGTGATTGGCCGAGGTAGCCGCGGCCACCGGCAGCGCCGGCATCACAGTCCGTAGCGAGGCCATCGTCTCGAGGCCCTCGCCCGCGGCCATGATCGGTACGGGCGCACCGGGTTGGTGACCTAGCCAGATTGGGTTGCCAAGGAGATCCCCCAGCGAGCGGCGTGGATCCGCGAGTAGCGCCTTGCCTTGACCCGAAGGATCAAGCCAGGTGCGTTGCAGGCCGGTGATCTGCCCATCGAGATTGGTCACGGCGGCAATCAGCGCAGGAAGTGTATGCATCTCGCCCGTAACGAGATTCCTGTAGTAGCAGTCGGGATGGAAGCGCACGGCACGCTCATGCGTCGAAAGCAGAATGCCGCGACCGGCAAGATAGCGTTCGGCCAGCGTGCCGGCGATCGGCTGGGACATGGCGAACAGGCGACGCGCGGCCTCAGGGGAGCCGCGTTTCGCGGCTGGCTGGCACTGCGCGCCAAAGGGCTGAGACTGGTGCTGGGGCGGTGGCAGCGGCATGGAGAGAAAGCGACGCGCTTCATCTGCGATGTCACGGAACTCGACGAGGCCGCAATTTTCACGGATGACATCGAGCAGATCGCCGAATTCAGACGTCGCCTCGTCGACCCACCTACCCGCCGGGCCCCTAGCGTTTGCCCTCAGCCGCACATGCATGGAACGGCCGCGCGTGTTGCGGATATCGCCGACAATCCAGTAGTTGCCGGAGCGATGGCCGTTGCAGAGATATTCGCGGCACACCGCCTCGGCGTGTTCGCCAAGGCGGCGCGCCAGCTCGGAGGCCGAGGCGGTCATGATCGCCTCCCCTCAAACCGCCGAGGTACGGTCGGTGACCTCAACCAGCGTATGGCGATCGAGGAGCGCGGCGAGGATGGCGGATCCTTGCGCGGCCGTTGGGATGAACAGCCGGAGCTTCCAGGAGATTATTTCGGCGATCAGCCCCAGCGCCTTCAGCCGCGGAACCATGGCGTCGGTGAAGCCGATCAATTCGACACGGTAGTCGTTCATGACGCGGCTGCGGCGCAGAATCAGCCTATCGGCAAGCTGCAGTCCGATCCGCCCCTCGACAAGCCCGGTCCAGGCCTCGTCCGGTGCGAGCTTGGGTACATCGTCGAGCCCCAGATTGCGGAACATGGTCGCGACCAGAGTCGGCGCGATGTGGCGGCCGATGATGCGTTCGCCGGCATCGGTCTGGATCCGGTAGACCTGACAATCATGATCTGGCAGCCGACGCCAGATGGGCAATAGCAAACCCGTCACGATGTGAAAGGTGCTGGTGGTAAACTCCGGGACGGCGGCGACTTCTGCCTGCCACAGGTCGCAGAACAATTTTCGGTCGGTCGGCTGCCAGTGGGTTTCGGCAAGCGCGTCGAGACCGAAGCGCACCTCGTTCGTTGGCCGCAGCAAGCGCACGCGATACTCGACGGTCCCGTCGTCGAGCATCACGCTCGCCGTCGGCAGCCGGATCGCCGCACGGCTCGACCGCGTGTTGACCAACAGGATCGCTTGCGCCTCGGCCCGGACGATGGCCAGCGCGTCGACGAGGCCGAGCGGTCGGGTACGGTCCTTGCGCGCGACGGTCAGCACATGCGACTGCGCGCCCGAGACCGGGTGCGCGTAGACGGCGCGGCGATCGGTCACGACGATGCTCTCCGCCGTGATCGTCTCCAGTCCCTTGTCATAGTTTCCGGCGGCGATCGCGCCCTCAACCTTCGCCGTCATCAGTTGCTCGAACACTTCGAACAGCAGGTTCTGGGTCTCGATGCGCAGCGCCAGCAGGCGGTTGAGCCAGGTCGTGATCGGCGGCAGTTCGTCACGCAACCCACCCTCGTCAGTCGTCAGCGACAGCCCAGTCACGGTCTCGAAGGTCGTCAGCGAGCAGCCCTCGATCTTGCCTTGGTGCAACAGAAGATAGAACTGGCGCAGGGCAGCACGGGCATAGGGGCTTTCCAGATTGTCCTCGGAGCGGAACAGCCCTGCCCCGCCGGTCTGGCGCTGGCCGCGCGTGATCGCGCCCAGCGTGTCGAGCCGCCGCGCGATCGTCGACAGGAAGCGTTTGCCGGCCTTCACATTGGCGGCCATGGGCCGGAACAAGGGCGGTTGCTTCTGATTGGTACGGTGCGTCCGGCCGAGTCCCTGGATGGCGTTGTCGGCGCGCCAGCCGGCTTCGAGCAGATAGTGTTTGCGCAGCCTCTGGTTCCTGACCCCGAGATCGGCGTGATAGGAGCGACCTGTCCCGCCGGCGTCGGAAAAGATCAGAACGCTCTTGTCGTCATCCATGAACGCCTGCGTCTCGGCGAGATTGGCCGAGCCAGGGCGGTTTTCCACGGCCAACCGATCAATGCCGTCGCGGCCGGTCTTCTTCACGATGCGGCGCGAGCGGCCGGTCACCTCGGCAACGGTGTCGGTGCCAAAATGATGGATGATCTGGTCAAGGGCGCTGCCGACCGGTGGCAACGACGCAAGCCGCTCGATCAACTCGTCGCGCCGGCGAACCGCCTCGCGGCACTGGACCGGGTTGCCATCTTCGTCGTGAATGGGCCGCGAATAGAGGTTGCCTTCCGCATCCGAATATTCCTCGAACAACTGGGTCGGGAAGGAGTGCATCAAATACCCGCCGACATGCTCGCGCGGCGTCACATCGACATGCAGGTCCGACCATTCCTCGGTCGGGATCTCGGCAAGGCGTCGTTCCATCAGCGCCTCGCCGGTCGAAACGATCTGAACGACTGCCGCATGCCCGTCGACACGGTCCTGCTCGATCGCGCCGATCAGGGTCGGCGTCATCATCGAGGTGATGAGATGACTGAAGAAACGCTGCTTGGTGCTCTCGAAGGCCGAGCGCGCCGCCGATTTGGCGTTGCGGTTCAGCGTGCCGGCCTCGCTGGTGATGTTGGTCGCCTCGAGTGCGGCGGTCAGGTTGTTGTGAATGACCTGGAATGCATCGGCATAGGCGTTGTAGATACGGATCTGCTCCTCGCTCAGCTCATGCTCGAGGAGGTCATATTCGACACCGTCATAAGAGAGCGAGCGCGCCGTATAGAGGCCGAGCGACTTGAGGTCGCGGGCGAGCACTTCCATCGCAGCCACTCCACCGTCCTCGATCGCGGCGACGAATTCGGCGCGGTTGGCGAATGGAAAATCCTCGCTGCCCCAGATGCCGAGGCGCTGCGCATAAGCGAGGTTCTCGACGGCGGTCGCACCGGTCGCCGAGACGTAGACGACGCGGGCGTCGGGCAGCGCGTGCTGCAGCCGCAAGCCCGCCTTGCCTTGTTGCGAGGGCGCGACGTCGCCACGCTCGCTTTTGCCGCCAGCGGCGTTGGCCCTGGCGTGAGCCTCGTCGAAGACGATGACGCCATCGAAAGATTTTTTGGGTCCCGACGGGTTCTCTCCAATCCCTGTCTGGCTTTCTTTAATCCTCGTCTGGCTTTCGATCCTTCCCGCCGAGTTTTCCCCGTTCCCCGTCGGGCCTTCGTCCCTCCTCGTCTCTTGTCCGACCCAGTCGAGGATCTGGGCGATCCGGGATTTCTTGCCCTCCCGTTCCTGCGAGCGGAGCGTTGCGTAGGTCGTGAACAGGATGCCTTCGGCAAGGCCGATCGGTGTGCCCTGCCGATAGCGTGAGAGCGGCTGGACGAGGAGTTTTTCCTGGCCGAGTGCTGCCCAATCGCGCTGGGCGTCTTCCAGCAATTTGTCGGACTTGGAAATCCAGATCGCACGGCGGCGGCCCTGCAGCCAGTTGTCGAGGATGATGCCGGCGACTTGCCGTCCCTTGCCGCAGCCGGTTCCGTCACCCAAAAACCATCCACGGCGGAAGCGCACAGCGTTCGCAGCACCTTCTGGCGCGGCCGAGACGACATCGCAGGTCCCGTCAACCGTCCAGGCGCCGGTGAGATGGCCGCAATGGGCTTCGCCAGCATAGATGACGCTTTCGAGCTGGGCGTCCGATAGCAGGCCCTCGTCGATGATCGCATCAGGAAGAAGCGGCCGATAGGAAGGCTTCGGCGGTGCGACGGCGGCCATTGCGGCCGACTGGACGAGTGGCGTCGGATGCGGCTTGGCGCGGGGAATGTCGATCGACTGGAGCGCGTAGGGCTCGTAGATCGTATCGGTGATGCGACCGCCCTCCTCCGGCATCCAGTCGCGCAGTTCATAGGCGAGGGGGACAGCCGGCGTGCTGTTTGCCATGACCTGGCGGGCGGGCTTTGCCCGCGCAGTCGGGCGGACCGATTGGATGGCCTTCGGAGCAGCCGTTGAGACACCGAGGAGGGCGGCTCTCGCTCCCGATCGGGCACCCATGTGCATGGCGGCATTGCGCACGATGCCACTGGACAATGCACCGATCGAGTCCGGAAAGCCGCCCGGTGTCCGGGGCGGCAGATCCGTGATCCAGGAGAGCAGCTTCTCGACATCCTTGGCCTTGCCGGGCGACCGGACGAAGTCGGTCGGGTCGGCGACCGGTACCTTGTCGATAATTGTCAGGCGGGTCTCGGCTGTCGTCCCATGGCGGGCGTAGACACGGCCGTCGATCGCTGCGGTGAAGATGACGGTGCCCTGCTGCTGCAGCCGCTCGAAGGCGGGCCGCCATTTGGGGTTTTCGGGAGACAACCCGGTGCCGGTCACGGCAACGAGGCGTCCGCCTGGACGCAGGCGTGCGAATGCGGAGGAGAGGTGCCGCCATGCCGCATCGGCGACGTGGCCGTCGACATGGGCGCCGACGGTGAAGGGCGGATTCATCAAGACGACGGACGGCTTGATCGCAGCATCGAGATGATCGTCGATATTCGCAGCGTCGTGCCGTGAGACGGGGAATCGGGGAAACAGCAGGCCGAGGAGATCGGCCCGCGTGCCGGCAAGCTCGTTGAGGGCGATCGAGGCGCGCGCCATCTCGGCATGGACGGCGAGCAGACCGGTGCCGGCCGAGGGTTCGAGCACGAGGTCGCAAGATGCGATCGCCGCAGCGTGCGCTGTGACGAAGGCCAGCGGCAAGGGCGTGGAGAGCTGCTGCATGGCTTGGCTCTCATCGGAGCGCCGTGTGTGGGTCGGAAGAATTTCGGCGATGCGTTTCATCATCGCCAGCGTTGCCTGCGGCGTGGTGGACCGGGACAGAACCGCAGGGCCGAACCGGCGCAGAAACAGCACCTGGGCGACTTCGAGCGCCTCATAGGCGTCCTTCCAGACCCAGAGCCCTTGTGCATCGCTGCCGCCGAAGCTGTCCATCATGGCGGTGCGCAGTGCGGCGGTGGTGACAGCCTTGCCCTGTTCGACGAAAGGCAAAAGCCGCATTGCCGCCTGGTGGATCGCCTGGGCGATGGCGTCTTGTGCCGGCGCGGCGAGGGAAGCAGCCGTCCGGGCAACGGTGGATGTGGTCGAAACAATGTTCATGGCGATGTCCTTTGCGAGAGGGGAGTGGCGCCCGCGGCGGCACTCTCTCCGCGCCAGCCGGGCCGCACTTCTCCGGCTCCCCTCTGCCTCTGGCGCCGGTCCACACGGGTTGCGCTCTGTGCAAAGTCGTGACTCAATGCGCGGACAGGGATGCGGCGGCGACCTGGAGCTGCGGAGGAGATGCGACGGTTCAGAATTGGTCGTGCGGTCTACGAGGAGGGAGCGCCTGATCTGCAGGCGGCGCTGGCGAACGCCTATGCCCGCACCGAGCGTCCGCTATGCCTGTGCCGCGAGCCGGGCTGCCCGATGTACATCGCCCGCATCGGCGACCTTCATCTGATCAAGCGCATGCCGCTGAGCGGCGGCGGGCATGATCCATCCTGTGATTCCTATGAATCCCCTTACGAACTGTCCGGGCTGGGCGCGCTGATGGGCAACGCGATACAGCTCGATCCGCAAAGTGGCATGGCGGCGCTAAAGCTCGATTTCAGCCTGTCCAAGACGGGGAGCCGGGCAGCGTCCGTGCCTGTTGGCGAGAGCTCCGCGACTGTAACCGGAGACCCCAGGAGGATGTCGCTGCGTGGCCTCCTTCATTATCTCTGGCACGAGGCCGAATTGACGGTCTGGACATCCCGATGGGCCGGCAAGCGACATTGGTGGAATGTCCGCTGGCACCTTCTTGATGCTGCGGGGCAAATGACGGTGAGGGGCGGACCGCTCGCGGATATCCTGTTTGTGCCCGAGCCATTTCGCGCCGAGAACAGGCAAGCGATCGAACATCGCCGCAACGCGGTTCTCGGCATGGCGCTGCCGCCGAAATCCGGTCCCCGAAAGTTGCTCGTCCTGGTTGGCGAGGTGAAGGAGATCGTGCCCGCCCGCTCCGCTCAGAAAATCGTCATCAGGCACCTGCCCGGCTTCCCCTTCATGATCGACGATGCATTGCATCGGCGTTTGCAGACACGTTTCGAGAAGGAGTTGTCGCTGTGGGAAGCGGATTCGAGCTCACATCTCATATCGATCGCAACCTTCGGACTGAACCCGGCCGGCATCGCCACTGTCGAAGAAATCGCGTTGATGGTGGTGTCCGAGAACTGGATTCCTTATGAGACGGTCCCGGAGAAAAGGCTCGTCAATGGGCTTTCCCGTCTTCGCGAGAAGAGCGTGAAGGGATTGCGCTATGACCTGCAACCCGACCAGCCGATCGCCAACGCGTTGCTTCTGAACAGGGACGAGCCGATCGCGCTCTTTGTCGTTCCGGCAGGAGCAGACGAGAGCTTCGAAACGTCGCTCAACAAAATGATCGCCACGCGTCCGGAGATCGGCTCTTGGGTGTGGCGGGTCGGCGAAGGCGATATGCCGCCGCTGCCGCTCTGAGCTTCGGCGGAATTTCCGGCGATGCTTCAGTATGTCTTACGCAAGGCCCAGCTTCTTCTTGAGCTCGGCATTTTCCTTGCGCAGTCGGTCGGCAAGCAGATTCTTGAGGCGCTTGTTTTCTTCTTCGAGCGCGACAAGATCGCGGAGATCGCCGCTGTCTGCGGCTGGCGCTGCAACCTTCTTCCACTGATAATAGGTCTGCTCCGAAATACCGGCCTGACCTGTGGCGCTCTTGATGCTGGCGCCGCCACCAATCAACTTCTCGATCTGGCTGAGCAATTGGCCGCGTTCCTTCACGGAGTAGATCTTGCGCGCCTTGCGAACTGTCGCGGGAGGGTCAGTTGCTGCAGGCGCGGACTTGATGGCCGCCTTTCGCGCAGAAGCTTTTGGCTGGGCCTTGGCTGCTTTCGATGCCCTCTTCTTTACTTCAACTGTTTCTGCTTTCGCAGGCAATTCGATGGTGGTCTGCACTGATTCAATTCCCCGGGATTCGGCCATAAGGTGCTCCGCTGGCGGTTTATACCCATCCTCAACATCAATGGGTGCCACGTCAGAGTCAATAAGCTGTCGATCTGGCAATTCCATCTCCTTCTCAGACACTCTCGTCGTTTCAGCGACAATTCCGGACAGGTCGACGTCGCCCCAGATCGAGTGGCTCTGCTTGGAATTGCGCCGCTTCTGTTTGACCTCCACGACAAATGGACGGGTCTGATGCTTCATTGTCTCTTCCTTGGTGAGAACGACTTGGGTCAGTCGATGTGTCGTCGCATGGTGAAGCTACGGATCTATTGGTCCTCGCCCCACATTTCCCGGCGAGCCTTACCGGACAAGGCCATCGACGGGCAAGCGACGTTTGAACCAGTTCGTCTTCTAACAACCGTTTTGACCGCGCGTCCAAGCGACTTCGTTCGAGCAAGGCACCGAAATATTGATCGTTCGACTTATAAGCGGCGGCCCGCTGGCGTCGTCCGACATTTTGCGCAAGCCGATTGCAATTGCCGTTCTTTTGCGGGCAATTTCTCTTATGGCGGCGGATGAATTGGATGCGGTGGTTTTCCAGATGGCGGTCGAAAGCGTCCGCGCGCTACCGATCAGCTTCAGCGAAAAGGCGGAGAAAATAGCCGCCATAAGCCGCGGCGCCCTGCTTTTCGACGTCCGGATCGATGGTGATGCGGCGATCCAGCGGGTCGCAGCCATAAGATACCAAAGCGATCAAACGGGCGTTCTGGCTCTGGAGAAGCAAGGGCTCGTGACCCGTCATTGCCTGATAAACGGTGCTTTCTCAAGCTTCATCGGGCCATTGGAGGCCTGGACCAGCCAGCCACTGTCGACGCAGGCAAAGACGGATATCGCAGGCCATGCCAGCCTTTTCATCGGTGCCTTGCGAAATGCGGGTTATATGCGGCTTAGCTAACATTTGCTTAAAATGCATCTGTGGATATTTGCACCCCATTAGCCCCTGCATGGCACGAAAGCTGTGGGCGGCAATGACGGAGCGAGCGGTGACCAGCGACTTATCAGCTGCCCGTATCCATCTAGAGCGTGCCTGTTACTATCTCCAGGGCACTGTCCACACGAGGGTAGAGGCAAGGCAGGCTCTGGATCTGTTGATCGAGGCCGTCGCGGTGGCCGAATGCTCGCACCCGGTTGCGGAAGCCGTGCCGTTCCGAAAGGGTTTTGCTACTGCGCCGCGAGCCGCTGACTAACCACCTTTGATGCGGTCGACATTATTAGTGGTAATGCCGATTTCGTCGATTGCAGCTGCCTAGCCTGCTGATCGAACCGGGCGCAGAATTCAGCCTTCCCCGTCTCGCGCGACCGTCGTGCGGCGTCGGGCAGCCTTTCGGGTCGGAACATTTGCAAGCCGTTCGGCCGCTGCCTCGACCGAAGCAAGCGAGGTCGGCGACTGTCGGCGCACCGGGTGGCGTTCGCCGGTGGCGATGCCGATCCGGAGCGCCCATTTCGGCCGAGTAAGCGGAGTGCGCCTCGTGCGGAGGTTTCGCTGCCGACAAGGGGGCTTACGAACGGTCCGCATCATCACCTCCCCTGCGTGAGTTTCGGAGCGGTAGCGAGACCGATAAGAGTTCATCGATCTCCTTATCGGAGAGGTTCTCAAGAAGCTTGAGGACAGTGCCTTGCGCACCGGCGTTGACGAGAATGGTGGGCTTGCCTCGGTGTTCGGCCGGCCAGGCATCGGGATCCACATTGCCGGCAATGCCCTTGAGGTCGGGATGCGTAGCGTTCCAGATCGCTTCGAGCTTCTCCTCACGTGTCATGCTGTCGGCGGCCCCTGTTTCATGAGCGATGATGGCTGCGCGCATGGCGTCCGGGCTGCGCTTGTCGGAAAGATCGCAGAAGCCATGGAACCAGCGTTCACGAGTACGGATCCTGACCGCAAAAAAGACGCTGGTGACGTACCCGGCCTTGTATTCGGACATTCCAAACATGCCGGTGCGCATGAAAAGCGGCGGCAAGAGGCCGAGCATGAAATGGTATGTCGAGGCTGTTATCTCGAACCATTCGCCGGCATAGGGAGTGCCCGACAAAGGATCGATGCCGGGCGTATGGCGATGCCTGTCGAACAGCTGAAACATCTGTTCGCGGCTGGCGATCCCCTCGCGGACTTTGCGGAAAGCTGGATGGTCGGTCATGGCTTTGCTTCCAGAATGGCCGAGCCGACCGCTCGCGCGACAAGACGCGGGCAGTGGACGATCGGCGGATTGAAGGGAAGTCCGGCGCCCCGTGGAGCCGGAGGTGAGGCTGCATGGTCAGGCTACGGCGCGGAGCCGAGCTGGATGAGTCGATCTAAAGACGGTGGTCGGTGGCGACGGGGCCAACCGCTGCGTATTGCCGGCCCCGCTCAATCGCCGGTGTCAATCGAGTTGGTGCTCGCGCACTAGGACGCCGCGAGCAAGATGTCACCAGTCATAGGCGGGCAGACCGTCCACCTGGTCGGCGTCGCAATCGAACAGGATGTATTCGCAACCTTGCCTGCGCGCCCAGGTCATGACGTCGAAGAGATCGGCGGGAATGGCGTTCTCGCCGGGGCCGGAGTTCTCGTCGTGTGCGTAAACGAACCATCCGTATTCGGCATAGGGCCCGCCGGCGCATGGCCAGTCCTTCGCCGGGGTATGGTCAAGCCGTTTCGCGGTGGCTTCCGAAACATGCGCCGTGGAGACAACGACGAACTTGTGGATCTCGAGGTCCTTCATCGACCGGGCCCTCCGATTTGACATGGCGACAAGCGCCGCCGAGCGACTTTGCGCCGGCGATACCACCGGGTCATTGGTTGCGAGGGGAAAGGCCAGGCGGCGCGGAACCCGGATGCGCTCGAATTCTCAGGACCGACGCCTGTGATCGCGTGCACCGTCGCGGCGAGTGCAGGAATGTCATCAAGCATGGTGAGCGCGACAAAATGGTTGGAGCCGCCGGTGTAGTCCTCCCGGCTCTTGCACGTCCGGATCATGATACCGTGGCCGGAGGAAAGCCCGAACTGGCCGATCTGGATGTAGGCGCGATCGTGGTGCAGGGTGACTTCGCCTGATACAGCCACTCCGGCCTTGTTGGAGCGGATGTCAAAGCTGCCAGGCGAAAGACCAAGCTCGGTGGCGAGCCTCCTCAATCTTGCACGTGCCGTCGTGTGAAAGCGTCTTTTTTGCTGCTCATCATAGGAACAGCTCTTTTCCCACTGGAACATAGAGATCTCCATGAAACGAGGCATACCCGGCATGCGGGTGTCCGCGTCGAAACAAGATGAAAGGCCCGGCTTGAGTGCCGGGCCTTGAGCGGAATGATGGTGTGACTTATTCGGCGGCGTGGAGCTGATCGTTCTCGTCGCCGTCTTTGGCCACTGGCTCACCGGTTGATGGCCGGGCGTCAGTTTCAAGGAACGCCGGCAGATCACTCACGGTCTCGTCCGGATGGCCGGCGAGCGTGCCACCGTCCGCCGATTGATCGACGGGCTCGGAAGTGCCGTCGCCGGAAAGACGCAGCGGTTCGGGCAGCCAGTTCGACCCCTCAAGAAGACGGGCCGCTTCACGGGCCATGATGTCCTTCTTCATGTGGTCGATCAGCTGTGCGGAGTCTGCGCCACGAGCTTCACGGACAGCCTGTAGAATCCGCGCCTTGGTGAGCCGCCCGAGGAACTCGACCGTAGGCGTCCAGCCGGCGTCGACCATGTCGAACTGAAGCGAGCGACCGAGCACATCTGCATGCTCGAGCGCCTTCCCTCGCCTATTCCAGGGTTCGACCACCGCATTGAGGGTCAGCGAGACGCAGTGCGCGAACAGCGCCTTACGGCTTGCTTCGTCGAGGCCGAGAAGGAAGTCCCACAGGCCTTCCGCCTCATCGGGCAGATCGCGGTCCCAGGCTTCGTGCCGCTCGGCGATCTCTTTGGCCCAGGATGTCTCGGCAAGACCGTCGACCTGGCTGAAGCTGCCGCTCTTCAGGCTGATCTCCAGGCACGTGTCCGGCGCGAAGCGATAGAAGACCTGCAGGACGAAGGCATGGAGTGCGGCGACGATGGCCATGTCGACGTCACCGGCGAGCGCGTTGCGCAATGCCAGCGTCCGCTGCGCGGTCAGGTCGAAGACGAGCCGATCGGGCAGCGGCTTGATGCCATCGTCCTCGCCGTCGTCGCCAGAGCCGTCACCCACCGGCTTGCCGTTGACGACAACACCTTCGCCATCGTCGTCGTCATTGGATCCGGTTCCGCCGTCGGCGCCCCCTTCTTCGCCTTCATCGACATCGCCGGTTTCGGCCCGCGGCTCGTCCTCGGACCGCACAAAACCGGCGTCGACCTGGAGCTTGCCGTTCGCGGCAAGCGTAACGAACACACCGGCAATGGCCTTCTGGGCGGAATCGTAGCTTTGAGGGCGATCATCGATCGCATCGAGCTCGGCGCCCAGCTGGTCGAGCTTCGCCTCGATTGTCTCGTCGGCGTCCTCGGCCCGGGCATAGTCCGCATCCAGCTTGTCGTATTCGGCCTTCAGCGCGTCGTAGCGTTCGATCTCCTCGGCGCTCAGTTCCTGCGCTTCGGCGTAGATGCGCCGCATGCCGGAGGTGTGGCCATAGGGAAAGCTGATCGCCGCCTCGACCCATTTCCAGCCTCCGGCGCGGATCGCCTCGGCATCCACCTTGAGCTTGTCGAAGACGAGCTGCTCGAGGAGCGCCGCATCCTGGAACCAACCGCCGGCATCCTGCTCGAACAGGTCGCGAAGGATGACGCCGCCGGCCGCCTCATAGCCCTCGGCGCCGACATAGACGGCACGGCGATCATCGGCCCGGACCGTAGTCTCAGTCAGCAGGCGCCTGATGTAGTATGGTTCCTGCATGTGCGAGCTGGAAATCCGCTCCCAGACCTGCTCCTGGCGCGCGTGATCGTCCGAGATCGAAAACGCCATGATCTGTTCGAGCCGGATTTCGTCCTTCTCGTAAAGATCGAGAAGTTTCGGTGACACCGAGGCCAGCCGCAGGCGTTGCCTCACCGTCGCCGGCGACACGAAGAAGCGGGCGCCGATCTCCTCCGGATCGAGGCCCTGATCGCTGAGCGTCTTGAAGGCCCGAAACTGGTCGAGCGGGTGCAGGTCGGCGCGCCGCAGGTTTTCGGCAAGAGAGTCCTCTTCGGCCGAGGTCTCTTGCCCGCGGTTGACGATGCAGGGGATTGGCTCGTTCTTCGCCAGGCGCTTTTGCTTGATGAGGATGCCGAGCGCGAGATAACGCCGGCCGCCGGCGGGCACCTCGAACGTGCCCGTCTCCTCGCCCTCGCCGCCGAGCACGGGACGGACGTTCAGGCTCTGGATCAACTTTCGCCGTCCGATGTCTTCGGCCAGCTGCTCGATCGACACGCCGTCCTTGATGCGCCGGACATTCTTCTGCGACAGCGTTAGCTTGTCATAGGGAATGTTTTCCGCGGCGTTCATTGCAATCTTCTGAATGGCGTTCTTTGCCATGGTCAGGTTCTCCATGACGGGCGGCCCGGGGCCTCTCCCCGAACCTCCAAGCCCGTCAGCAAACTCCCCTCCCCCTCTGCCTCCAAATCTCACGCCGGCGCTGCCCTGCCTGGCTGCCGCAAAGCTTCGCTGGACTGCGGACGGCAGAGTGACTATATATCTTCCATCAATGTGGAAGGATTACTGTCATGCCGGGGTTTAGTACCGAAGTGCTCACCGCCAATGAGGCGGCGGCGGTAACGCAGGTGCCGCTCAAGCAGGTGCATCGCATTATCGATGCCGGATTGCTACACGGCCGTGTCGAGACACGCCGCGGCAGCCGCGTCATCATCGGAGCCGGTCTCGTCGGCCTACGCCTCGCCTGGCTGACGGCGGAGACGCTGACGCCTGCCGCGCGGCGGCGGATCGTCGAGCACGCCATTGCCGATGATGCTGCGTCCGTGGTCGCGGACGATCCGCTTAAGGTCGACCTGAAGCCGATCACCGCCGGGGTAAGGACCGGCCTCAGCCGACTGAGGAAAGCCAAGGCCATGGTGGCGCGCGATCCAGCGGTACTTAGCGGTCATCCGGCCTTTGTTGGAACACGCGTGCTTGTTCATGACGTTGCCGACATGCTCGCCAATGGCGATACGCCCGAGACGATCCGTGCCGCCTATCCGCAACTGACTCTCGACCAGATCGGGCTCGCGGCCGACTTTGCGCTCGCCTATCCGCGGCGTGGCCGTCCGCCCGTCAAGCCGGCGTGGCGCAGCACGGCGGCGAAGTCGACACGCACAATCCGTCTCGACGATCTGCCAGCCGTTTCGTGAAATTCCTGATCGACGAATGCCTAAGCCCAGAGCTTGCGAAACTGGCGCGCGAACGTCGAGCCATGTGCGCTGGCTGGGCCTCGCAGGCGCCAAGGACCATTTGGTGACCCGGCGCGCGGTCGATGATGGCTATGTGCTCGTCACGCACAACACGACCGACTTTCGCGACCTCTATCGCCGCGAGGAGCTGCATGTCCGGGCTGGTCGCCTTCAACACCGCCCCTGGCCTGATGAGCCTCGATCTCCAGCGCCGGCTCGGCGCAAAAGGAAGAAGCTGGCGAGCGCGAGCACCACTGCCGTGACATCGCCGATCATATGGTGCCATGCCGCGCTTATCGAGCGCATGGCGGCATTTCCGAGGGAGCCGGCAAAGCCGGCCAGCGCCGCGGCAGCGCTCATCACATCGGAAAGGAAGACCGAGACCAGCAACGCGATCGGGAGAGGAATCAACATCGCCTGGATTGGGTGTCCGCCAATCTTGGCGGTAGTAGCGACGCCCAGGAGGTGATTTGTCTTTGGCATATCTACTAACATCGGGTTCAGCCGAGCGTTCCCGCGGCGAAGAGACGTCCATCGTCGCAGCGAGCAATCTCCTCAAGGCTGACTGAGATCCGCCCAGAGCGCGTCTAGCGCTCTGTCACCAGGAACGCTCAAACAGGCGACGCAGGGCAGACATGACCGTTGGCCAACACGCAAGAACAGACGCGGACGCTCAGGGAAAGCCAGCCCGTGAAGCGCGCGTGGCACCGACGTCGGAACCCCGCCCAGAGGTGCGGACTTCGTCTGTGGCGACGGCTCCGCGGCACGGTCTGCAGCAGGGGCCGGCATCGGGGCGCTCGGTCCACTGGTTCCGCGGGCGGAGTAGTGCGGGCGCCGCATTGAAGGGCACAGCTGGCGGCGGTGTTGCGCCGGATAAGTCAGCGGTTCTCAAGCCTGCCGTGCCGATCAAGAAATCGGTCACTCCGGACTACATTGTCAGCCTTGAGGACGGGAAGAAGTTCAAGTCGTTGAAACGCCATCTCGCGACCCACACTACAACCTGACGCCCGGCGAATATCGCACCAAATGGGGCCTGCCAGCGGACTACCCGATGGTCGCGCCGAACGATGCCGCAGCGCGCTCGGCATTGGCCAAGACGATGGGACTCGGCCGAAAGCCGACAGAACCGGAAAAGCCGGCGCCGGTGAAGCGGACGCGCAAGAAGACCGCGGCCTGATTGCTGCAGATTCATCGGCCTACGTAGTCCGGACACAAAAAAGGCGGGAGTAACCCCGCCTTTCCTTTGCAAAGAAGGCTTGCAGCAATCTGCTGCGCCGGCCTTCCGATTGAACCATATTCCCGCGCGCTCTTGTCGAGCGACTGCCAGTACATCCGTGACTTGCCGCGTCGTTCCGGCTTGTGCCGGGCCGCGCGAGAAACAATTAGCCTGCTTTGCTGAGATTGCCCGCTGAGGACTTGCCCGTACGGCGGTCCTGCTCGATCTCAAAGTTAATCTTCTGGCCATCGACGAGGGTCGAAAGACCCGCGCGTTCGACAGCGGAAATATGGACGAAAACGTCCTGACCACCATTATCGGGCTGGATGAATCCAAAACCCTTGGTGCTGTTGAACCACTTCACGGTTCCAGTCGCCATATGCGTATTCCTTCGTAACAATTGCAGCGTGATCCGGCGATGAAGCCGAACCGGTTCATATCGAGACTTTGGAGATAGATGCAGCAAAAGCGAGAAATCGCAAGGCCCGGATCGATCGGCCGAAAATATCAATAGCCTCTAAATGGGGCTGCGCGATAGCTGCTGCAAGAGGCAAAAGGCATGCCTCCCTCGCAGCACATTTCTTGGACCAGACATTTACCTGGCACGGGGCATCGTTTGATTTTTTCAACGATGTCGTCGCTACCGAAAATCCCGCGTCTTCACCTTAATGCGGTCTATGTGCTCATAGGAATCGACGATTTCGCGCGTTTTCGGCATGCCGCGCGGATCGATGCCCCATCCGCCATGATGGGCCTCGTCACCGCGGCCGTGTGGCAATGGAAATGGCGTGTCGCGGTTTCCGACGCTGGCGAGTTCGGCCGAAAGATCGGTCAACTCGTGCGCGACGAGATGCACCACCTCCCCTTCCCGCTGGATGCGGCCGCGCACACTGAGCATGGCCGACGAGAGAAGGACGCGACGGAATTTCTCGAAGATTTTGACCCAGACGACGACGTTGGCGGCGCCGGTCTCATCCTCCATCGTGAGGAACATGACGCCTTTGGCCGAGCCCGGCCGCTGCCGGACCAGCACCAGGCCGGCGGCCTCGAGCCACCGTTTGTCCCGCGCCTGCATGGCCTCCTCACAGGTCACGATGCGACGCCGGCGTAGATCGGCACGCAGAAACGACACCGGATGGCTGCGCAAGGTCAGCCCGACATGGCCATAATCCTCGACAACCTCGCGGCCGGCCGTCATCGGCTTGAGCGTGATAGCGGGCTCGTGGATCTCCGTCACCGTTTTGTGTTCACGGGACGTGGCGGCCGCGAACAGGGGCAAAGGTTCATCGCGTAGCGCCTTGATCGCCCAGAGCGCATCGCGGCGGGCAAGGTTCAGATCCGGCAGAAATGCGTCGGCCTCGGCGAGCTGGACAAGTGAAGCCGCTGGCACGCCGGCGCGGCGCCAGAGATCGTCGACCGAGAGGAAGGGTTCGACGGCCCGCGCCGCGACGATTGCGGCCGCGTCATCATTGGCGAGACCCTTCACCATGCGCAGGCCGAGCCGGACAGCGAAGCGATCTTCGACGTCGGTCGGCTCAAGCGTGCAATCCCAGCGGCTGGCATTGACGCAGACCGGTCGCACCTCGACGCCATGATCGCGAGCATCACGCACGATCTGGGCCGGCAGATAAAAACCCATCGGTTGCGAATTCAGAAGCGCGGCGCAGAAGACATCCGGCTGCCAGCATTTCATCCAGGAGGACGCGTAGGCGATCAAGGCGAAGGAGGCGGCATGGCTTTCGGGAAAGCCGTAGCTGCCAAAGCCTTCGAGTTGGGAGAAGGTCTTTTCGGCAAACTCCGGGGTATAGCCGTTGTCGATCATGCCATTGATCAGTTTGTCGCGGAACTTCGAGACGCCACCGGTGTGCTTGAAGGTGGCCATGGCGCGCCGCAGCTGGTCGGCCTCGCCGGCCGAAAAGCCAGCGCAGATCATGGAGACCTGCATTGCCTGCTCCTGAAACAGCGGCACGCCCAGCGTCTTGCCCAGCACGCGCTCGAGCTCCGGTGTCGGAAACGTCACCGCCTCCGTGCCATCGCGCCGGCGAAGGTAGGGATGGACCATGTCGCCCTGGATCGGGCCGGGACGGACGATCGCGACCTCGATGACCAGGTCGTAGAAGGTGCGCGGCTTGATGCGCGGAAGCATCGACATCTGCGCGCGGGATTCGATCTGGAAAACGCCGAGCGTATCGGCCTTCCTGATCATCGCGTAGGTGCGCGGATCCTCCGACGGGATCGTCGCCAGGTCGAGGGCGATGCCCTTGTGCTCGGACAGGAGATCGAATGACTTCTTCATGCAGGTGAGCATGCCCAGGGCCAAGACATCCACCTTCATGAATTTGAGGGCGTCGATATCGTCCTTGTCCCATTCCAGGACCTGGCGATCCTTCATCGTCGCCGGTTCGATCGGCACGAGATCGTCGAGGCGATCATGCGTCAGGACGAAGCCGCCCGGATGCTGCGAGAGGTGGCGCGGCGTGCCGGCAAGTTGCGCGGCGAGTTCGAGGGTCAGGCGCAGCCGGCGATCGCCGAGATTGAGGTTGAGCTCGCCGGCGCGCTGCTCATCGACCGCCTCACCGTGGCCCCAGACCTGCGAGGACAGAAGTTTGGTCATGTCTTCGGGCAGGCCGAGCGCCTTGCCGACATCACGGACGGCGCCCTTGGTGCGATAACGGATGACGGTGGAGCAAAGCGCGGCATGTTCGCGGCCGTAGGTCTCGTAGACCCACTGCATGACGATCTCGCGCCGTTCGTGCTCGAAATCGACATCGATGTCGGGCGGCTCGCGCCGCTCCTCGGAGACGAAACGCTCGAACAGAAGGTTGTTGCGTTCGGGATCGATGGAGGTGATGCCCAGCACATAGCAGACGGCGGAATTGGCGGCCGAGCCGCGGCCCTGGCAAAGGATGTTCTGGCTGCGCGCGAAGCGGACGATCGAGTTCACGGTGAGAAAGTACGGCGCGTATCTGAGCGTCTCGATCAGCCGCAGCTCGTGTTTCAAGATCTCGACCACCTTGTCAGGCACGCCCTCGGGATAGCGGCTGTCAGCACCTTCCCAGGTCAGTTTTTCCAGCGCCTGCTGGGAGGTGAGACCCGGCATGGTCTTCTCCTCCGGGTATTGGTAGGCGAGCTCGTCGAGCGAGAACCGGCAGCGGTCGGCGATTTCGATCGTGCGCGCCAAGGCCTCGGGATAATTGCTGAAGAGCCGCGCCATTTCGTCGCCAGGTTTGAGGTAGCGATCAGCATGACGTTCGCGCCGGAAGCCGGCACCATCGATGGCGACGTTGTGACGAATGCAGGTGACGACATCCTGCATCATGCGGCGGGCTGGCTCGTGGAAAAGCACGTCATTGGTGACGACGGTGGGCACGTGCATCGCCGTCGCAAGATTTGCCAGCTCGTGAAGCCTGAGCTGGTCGTTCGGACGCCTGCGCAAGGTGAGCGCCAGATAGGCGCGATCACCGAAGATCTCGCGCAGCCGCCGCAAACGAACGGCACAAAGGTCATCGGCTTCGTCCGGCACCAGGACAGCAATCAGACCTTCGCCATAGGCGACGACATCATCCCATTCGAGATGGCATTTTGCCTTCCCGGCCCTGCCCTTGCCGAGCGACAGCAGGCGGCAAAGGCGCGAATAGGCCGGTCGGTCCGTAGGGTAGACCAGGATCGACATGCCGTCGGCCAGTTCAAGACGGCAGCCGACGATTAGCCGAACGCCTGTCGTCTTGGCCGCTTCATGGGCGCGCACGATGCCGGCAAGCGAATTGCGGTCGACGATAGCCAGCGCTTCGATGCCGAGCAGTGCCGCCTGGGCGAACAGCTCTTCGCAGCTACTCGCCCCACGCAGGAAACTGAAATGCGAGGTGACCTGCAGCTCGGCATATCGGGCCGCGCCAGTCATCCGAAGATCCCATGCATGAACCATTTATGCGATCCGGTCGCGGCATCCTCGCCGTCGCCGGCGCGGTAGACCCAGTAGCGCTCGCCGTTCTCGTCCTCGACCCGGAAATAGTCCCTCACCGCCGCGAGCTCGGCGTCGCGCTTCCACCATTCCCCGAAGACGCGTTCCGGACCATCCGCACGCTTCACGCGTCGGCGGACGCCGCGCCAAGTGAAAGTCACGGGTGGATGGTCGGGAAGAAGTGCCACCGTCTCGATCGGCTCGGGTCGTGGCAACAGCCGAGTTGGGCGCGGCCAATGGCCGGGCCAGCCCTCGCCGGTATCAGGCGCCATTGGGGCAATGCGTTGAACCGAACGTTCGGGAACGTCGCTCTGCACCGGGGCAAAGCGATAGAGCCGGTCCTCACCGACACGGTTGGCGAGGATGTCGATCACATCCGACACATCGGGTTCGGGCGCCTCGGCGAGCGAGGAAATCATCTGTTTGGCCCGCAGCGGCTCGGCAACGGTCGCGGCAAGCCGCATCAGCTCGATGCCGAACCCTGGATCGATCGTTTCTATTTTGTCGGTGAGAAGC
This sequence comes from Mesorhizobium sp. M1406, assembly GCF_040317555.1. Classification (NCBI taxonomy): domain Bacteria; kingdom Pseudomonadati; phylum Pseudomonadota; class Alphaproteobacteria; order Hyphomicrobiales; family Phyllobacteriaceae; genus Mesorhizobium; species Mesorhizobium sp. M1406. Next base: position 24,681 of record NZ_JAMYKW010000061.1, read on the forward strand.
CGGGTCAAGCGCTTCGTGTCACGCACCGGCAATGCTGTGCCGACACGGATCGCCTCGATGCGATTGTCGACGCGGAAGAACAGAAGATCGAGCCGGCGTGCGCCAAGTCCTCGCGTCTCGAGTGAGGCGCATAGTTCAGCGACCAGCTTGCCGGTATAGCGCGCGATTGTTTGTGCCGCGCCGATCGGCTCGGCAAAATTGCGGCGCACTTCGACAATTTCCTGCGGCCGGATCGGCTCGATCGGTTCGCTCACGCGTCCGAACGCCTGGTCGAGGCGGCGGCCGGCCTCCGGCCCAAAACGCAAGGCGAGCGCCGCACGCGGGGTGCCGGTGAGATCCGCAATTGTCTCGAAGCCGAGCCGCCTCAGACTATCGATCGTCGCGGCGGGAAAGCGAAGGGCAGCGATCGGCAAAGGCAGGATCGCCTGGGCAATTTCGCCGGACGGTACCACAAGCGTCTGCCGTGTACCGAAGCGGGCCAATGCGTGGGCTGCGCCCCAGCTATCGGCGACCGCGCAGCGCGCGGTAAAGCCGGACGCGGCAAGTCGCTCCACCATATCGGTGAGCATTGCCGCCTCGCCGCCATGCAGATGGTCGGCGCCGGTCGTGTCGATCACAATGCCGTCCGGCGCATCGGCAGCGACGATCGGCGCGTAGCGGCGCAGCGCCCACAGCGCCAATCGCTCGAGCGCCATCTCATCTGCTTCGGGCTCGGCATCATGAACGACAAGACCCGGAACGAGCGCCTGCGCCTTACTCGCCGGCATGCCGATGCGCAGGCCGGCTGCGTGCGCTGCCGCATCAGCGGCAAGTACCACACGGCGACGTCCGTCGCGGCCGATCAAAACGAGCGGCGTCTCAGGCGGAGGCGCGGCGTCGCCCGATTTCCTTCTGAAGCGGTCTGTCGGCCACATCGGAAGGAAGAGCGATACGACCCTTGGCATCGCAAGCCTCCACTGTAAAATCTGCGCTCTCTCCTGCACGGCATCGGATCAGTTCAAGCTGCCAGCGCGCACGCCCGACTCCCTGAACAGGCAGTGGTGTCGACGGCAGGACCGACACCCGCCAGCGGGTTTCGGCGGCTGTCGGCTGGCCAAAATCGGTTGCCTCCGTCTGTCGCCGCCAGCGGCGAATGGCGATGCCGGTGGCGCCGGAGTTTTCGGCGGCAAGCTGAAGCCGCCGTGAGGCCGTCATCGAAAGCCGTGCAATCTCGGCAACGACAGCGCCAAAACCGCCACGAAGACCCTCTTCGAAACAGGCGAGAACGGATTTTTCGTCGCCGGCTTCGACATAGATTACCCGTCCCGGAGGAAGGCCGGCCTGTTCGATCGCAGGCGCGAACAGATCGGGCCGGGTAACGCACCACAGCACCTTGCCTGCCGTGCGGGCGGCAATTCCCGCGGCGAACAGCGCCGCGGCCGCACCGTCGACAGCGCCATTGCCGCCGCCCGCGACCTCGTGCAGACCGCCAAAAGTCAACCCGCCTCCCGGCAGAACCCTGTCGATCGCGGCCACTCCGAACGGCAAAACCATTCGGGCGCGCGCCTTTCCGCCTTCGAGGCGCGCGATGCGTTCTCGAAGGTCGGAAATGGCAGCAGGGGGCGCCGATACACGCATCTGACCCTTGAAACGCGGAAAGCCGTGATATGTTCTACATTTGTTCTCGTCTTGGTTAAGAGTCAACCGGAATGACGTCATGCCCCTGCGGAAGGAGGGCATTCGGATAGTCTAAAGTGCCGGGCCATATCCTTTAATGCGAAAATGCGAGTTCCATGTTTGGTTGGGCGCCACGAGTGGCCGAAACTTGTAACTTATTTCGGACATGCCCATAGTTGAGCCCCATACCGATCTTCGCTCGCGCCTGCTTGCCCGCATCGAGTCCAAACCCGCGAGGTCTGGACCCCCGGCGACTTCGCCGAGCACGGCGCGCGCGCCGCCGTGGAGCCAGCAAGCCCATTTCGCATAGTTCGGTGAGCTTACTCGTTTAAATAAGCAGAAGCTAATACAAGTAAATCCGCTGTGACGTCACCAACACAGACTTGCCTTTCCTTGCTAGGATTAGTTTTTTGGTAGTCGATCCGAATATAAGCCTGTTGCGAGGCCGTACCCTTTCGTGCTGCGTTTACCCGATCGGAATCAGGGTCGACGCTGCGAGGCGCATTTGGCTCTGTTGGGGGAATTTCATATGAGCACGGCTGCCGGCGGCGAAACGATCGATGATCGGGGCGGCACAATGACCAAGCTGTTGGCGGGCGTCGGCCTGACAGCGCTGGCGATCGGCGCTTCACTGACCTCGGCCTCCGCTCAGCAATGGACTGGAACGACGAGCAACAACTGGACGGTGGGCAGCAACTGGTCGGGCGGCGTAGCCCCCTCAGGCGGCTCCGTCGTGATCAACACGACATCGCCTAACCCGACAGTGCTTGGCGTGAGTGGCCCAGCAATTGGTGTGACGAGCTCCCTGTACGTTGGCGATAGCGGGTCGGGCAGTCTGACGATCCAGAACGGCAGCACGCTTACAAGCGCGTCAGCCCCGCGGATCGGAAATCAAGCCAGCGGCACCGGAACCGTCACCGTCACCGGGGCTGGATCGCTATGGACGATAAGCAGCGGGAATTTTGGTGTCGGCTATCAAGGAAACGGTACGCTGAACGTTGTGAATGGAGGCAAAGTCGTCGCCAGCACCACGATCTTAGGCGTGGGTGTCACCTCTTCCGGCACGCTCAACATCAGCGGCGGCATGTTGGACACGGCCGTTCTGCGGAACGGCTTCGGCGCGGCGCAGGCCAATTTTGACAATGGCATTCTCAAGGCAAGAGCGAACAATGCGACCTTCATCAATGGATTCTCGGGCACTGAACTTAGCGTACTGGCTGGCGGGCTGACCGTCGATACCGCCGGCTTCACCGTGGGGACCGACGCTACCTCTGGGTTTACTGGCGCCGGTGGCCTGACCGTAACAGGCGGCGGCATTTTCAACCTTCTAGCCAACAGCCCTTATTCCGGCGAGACCTGGATCCAGGCCGGCAGCACACTCTCGCTTCAGGGAGCCGGCGCCGTTGCCGATTCAAGCCGAGTGCTCGCGGACGGAACGTTCGATATCGCGGCCATTACCCCGACAGGCACCAGCATTCAGAGCCTCGCCGGCAGCGGCGCCGTCACTCTGGGCGCCAAGACGCTTACGATCACCGACACCAACGATAGTTTTTCCGGCATCATCTCCGGCAGCGGTGGACTGGCACTCAACGGCGGCACCATGATCCTGGGCGGCGCCAACACCTATTCCGGCGCAACCACGGTCAGTGGCGGCAAGCTTGTCGTCGAGGGCGCGCTCGGCAACACCCAGACGACCGTCAACAGCGGCGGCACATTGGGCGGCTCCGGCTCGATTGCCGGCGCGGTCATTATCGCCGATGGCGGCGTGCTGGCGCCGGGCTCCAGCCCTGGCACGCTGACGGTGGGATCGCTCAGCCTGAGCTCGGGCTCGACCCTTGACTATGAGCTCGGCCAAGCCGGCATTGTCGGCGGCGGCGTCAACGATCTGATCGTGGTGACCGGCAACCTGACTCTGGACGGCAGCCTCGACATCACCGATGTCGGCGGCTTCGGCCCCGGCGTCTATCGGCTGATCAATTATGGCGGCTCGCTGACCGACAATGGTCTTGAGTTCGGCAATCTGCCGGTCAACGTCACGGCGGCCGACCTGTCGGTGCAGACCTCCGTCGCCAACCAGGTCAATCTTATCAGCAGCGTCGGCAACGACCTGTTGTTCTGGGACGGCGACGCGGCCGGCAATGCCAACAATGATCTGGTCGACGGCGGCAATGGCACCTGGACGGCGACGAGCCCGAACTGGACCACGAGCACCGGCCTAGTCAACGGAGCCATGAAGCCGCAGCCCGGCTTTGCCATCTTCCAGACACTTGGCGGTACCGTCATCGCCGGCGATGGCGCCGGCGCGCTGGCGGTCACCGGCATGCAGTTCGCCGCCGACGGCTACCGCATCGAAGGCGACGCCACAACGCTGGCCGGCGCCGGTGGCGAGAGCATCATCCGGGTCGGCGACGGCTCCCCGGCCGGGGCGGGCTATACCGCGACCATCGCCTCGGTGCTGACCGGGGCGAGCAGCCTCACCAAGACCGATGCCGGCACGCTGGTGCTTTCCGGCGCCAACACCTACACGGGCGGCACGACCGTCTCGGGCGGCGTGCTCTCGGTTTCGGCCGACAACAATCTCGGCGCTGCCGCCGGCGGCCTGACGCTCGCCGGCGGCACGCTGCGCAACACCGCCGTCTTCTTCTCGGCGCGCGACATCACGCTCGCGGCGGCCGGCGGCACCTTCGACACCGCGGCCGACCTCATTTTGTCCGGCGCGATCTCGGGCGCCGGCAGCCTTGCCAAGACCGGCGCCGGCACGTTGACCCTCACCGGAACGAACAGCTATGGCGGCAACACGCTGGTGGACGCCGGCACGCTGGTAGGCAACGCGGCTTCGATCCGCGGCGACATCGGCAATGCCGGCACTGTCGTGTTCGACCAGACGGCGGACGCCAGCTTTGCCGGCGATATCTCCGGCACCGGCACAATGGTGAAGGACGGCGCCGGCACGTTGACGCTTGCAGGCACCTCGCTGCTCGATTGGACCATCGACCAGGGTGGCCTCGTCTCGGCGGCCGAGCGCTTCGGCGGCGATGT
>NZ_JAMYKW010000062.1:0-27661 GCF_040317555.1 Mesorhizobium sp. M1406
CCATGATCCGGTGCTGGCGGTGCTGGCCGGCAAGCTCAAGGCACGGCGTCACAAGAAATGCGCGGCCGTCGCCGGCAAGTCGACGCTCAACCGGCTGGAGCTGAGCCGGCCGCAGCCTTCGCGCTATCACAAGATCAGCCACGATCCGGCGGCGATCGAGGCGCTGTTCGTCGAGCTGTTCATGGGCGCGCACGCGACTGCGCCCGAAGAGATCGTGCTCGATCTGGACGCCACCGACGATCCCCTGCACGGCAACCAGGAGGGGCGTTTCTTCCACGGCTATTACGGCAACTACTGCTACCTGCCGCTCTACGTCTTCTGCGGCGATCACCTGTTGTGCGCCAAGCTGCGGCCCGCCAACATCGACGCCGCCGCCGGCGCGGTTCAGGAGATCGAGCGCATCGTGCGCCAGTTGCGCCAGCGCTGGCCCAAGGTTCGCATCGTGCTGCGCGCCGATTCCGGCTTCGCCCGTGAGGAGCTGATGGCCTGGTGCGAGCAGAACGCCGTCGACTACCTGTTCGGTCTGGCCCGCAATGTTCGGTTGGCCCGCCACATCGCGGCTGAACTGGACGCGGCCAGGGTGGAAAGTGCCCTCACCAGCCGGCCGGCCCGCCGCTTCAAGGACTTCCTGTGGACCACCCGCAAGAGCTGGAGCTGCCGGCGCCGGGTCGTGGCCAAGGCCGAGTGGACGCAAGGCGACGCCAACCCGCGCTTTGTCGTCACCTCGCTCGCCGCCGAGGCCTGGCCGGCGCAATGCCTCTACGAGGACCTCTACTGCGCCCGCGGCGAGATGGAGAACCGCATCAAGGAATGTCAGCTCGACCTGTTCGCCGACCGCACCTCGGCGGCCACCATGCGGGCCAACCAGCTCAGGCTCTGGTTCGCCTCGATGGCCTATGTGCTGATCTGCGCGCTGCGCCGCATCGGCCTGGTGGACACACGGCTCGCCAGGGCAAGCTGCGCCACCATCCGCCTCAAACTGTTCAAGATCGGCGCCCTGGTCAACGTCTCGGTGCGCCGCGTCAAGCTGGCCATGAACTCGGCCTGCCCCTTCCAGCGCGAATGGGCCCTGACCTACGCCAGACTATCGGCAGCCGCCATCTGAGCGCCCCGATCCACCCTCCCGTCAACAACAAGGATATCGCCGAACCACAATCACCGCTTCGCGCGGCGACAGCCCTTGCCTGCAACTCACGCGCTCGCAAAATCCCCGCTTCAGACCTACGCCAAAAGACAGTGTGAGATATCCGGGCTAAGTCGATGGCGGTGGAACTGGCGCCGAAGAACATCCGCGTCAACTGCCTCTGCCCGGTTGCCGGCGAGACCGGCATGCTGGAGAAATTCATGGGCGCCGACACACCCGAAATCCGTGAGAAATTCCGGGCATCGATCCCGCTCGGGCGGCTTTCGACGCCACTCGACATCGCCAACGCCGCACTCTGGCTGGCCTCCGACGAAGCCGCCTTCATCACCGGTGTGGCGCTGGAGGTCGACGGCGGCCGTTGCATCTGAAAGCCTGGTGTATGTGGCCCGAAAGTGGCCCCGGTTTTGGGAGAATGACATGCACCAGAACAACGGACATGCCCCGCGCGGAGCGGTGGGGCGTCAGGCGCCGGTCTTGATGTAGCTCTTGTAGACCCAGCCGGTCTTGCCGTTGTAGGTGATCTGGCACCATTGCTTGCAGTTCATCACCTGCACCGAGGTTCTGGCGGGCACCGTGCCGATGGCGGCGGCATTCTTCTTCGGGCCGCTCCGCATGGTCACGGCCCTCAGGATGCGCCCCGTTCCGGCGGCTGCGACCTTCCCAGGCTTCGCCTTGGGCTGGCTGCCGTCGCCTTCTGTTGCCGCTGGCTGCTGAGCCGGCACTGGCGGCTTCACCGCGGGGATGGCGGCGGTTTGTGCGCCATCGGGATGGCTGCCCGCCGCCGCGGAGGGCGCGGCAACCTTGGCAAGTTCAGCGGTTGCATCGGTATCGGCTGCCGGCTGCGCGAATGCCGCCGCCGGCTTGTCCGGTGTCTGTTCAGCCTGGTTCGCCACCTGGCTCGGAGCAGTCGAGTCGGAAGCGGATGCAGCCTTCGGCTGCGAACCGGTCCAGCGCGGATCATTGGCCGCGAGCGCTTGTACGTTGGCTTCCGCGGCCGTGACGGTCGGTGAAACTGTGTCGGACTTGCGCGCCTGGGGCACGGCTGCCGCGGCGACCGCGGCCCCCACCGGGGCTATTTTCGTCGTCTTCACCGGAATGGTTGGAATGGTCTGCTCGGAGCTCGCTGCCGCTTGCCTGTCGCTGGCCGGCAATGTCAGCCATAACGCCACGGCGGCGACGCCAAGCAGTGCGGCGGTGCCGATCGCGGCGATCACCAGATGCGAGTTCGAACGGACTTCCTGCCAGAAGGACGGCCGCATGTCGTATCCGAACTGCATGGCAAAGCGCCGACGTTCCGGCGTACCGAAACTGAAGGGCTCTCTCAACTCTTGCCACCTCCATAAGCGGGCCGATGTTCTTTCGATCGAATGCCAAGAACCTGGCGCCAGATCTGCATCGGTCCCAAGAAACCAAAGCGGGAAAGCCCGCGGAATTCCCCGTCAGTCGCCCACAACCGGCATCTTTTGCCGGTGATTGTGGCATCACTACGCCTTCCCACCCGATTCTGCACCTTTGCCGGGGATTCCGCAATGTGCCGCCACGGCAACAAATATTACAGGAATATTACATGAATTCAGAGCGATCCTATCCAGCCCGGAGCGCAATGGCATTCAGCTTCGTCAGAGATCACGCTTCAGCCGACAGATGGAACCGGTCCCGATTCCATTGGAACGGAGAAGGCGCTAGATCCTGTCGCGCAGAGCAAACCAGTTGAGCGCCAGGAACAGCAGCGGCGTGCGGAAGCGCCGGCCGCCGGGGAACGGCGGGATTTTCAGGTCCTCGATCAGCTTCAGCCGGTCGCGGTTGCCGCCAACGGTTTCGGCATAGAGCTTGCCAAAGAAGTTCGACAGCATGACGCCGTGGCCGGAATAGCCGCCGGCGGAGATGACATTGGGCATCACTTCGCGCACGAACGGCTTTCTCGGAACCGTGATGCCGACATAGCCGCCCCAGCCATGCGTGATCTCGACATCCCTGAGCGTTGGGTAGAGTTCCGCGATCTGGCGGCGGATATGGATGTGGATATCCTTCGGATCGTTGACGCCATAGATCTCGCGCCCGCCAAACAGCAGCCGGCCATCCCTCGACTTGCGGAAATAGCGCACGACGAAGCGGGAATCGTCGACCGCCTCGCCGCCCGGCAACAGGTTCGAGTCCGCTCCCAGGGGCACCGTCGCGCCGATGAACGAACCGATCGGCATGATGTGCGCCGCACTCACCGGCTCGAGTGTGCCGCCATGGGCGTTGACCGCGATCAGGCATTTCTGCGCTGTCATCGTGCCTCTCGGCGTCGAAACCTTGACCTTGCCGCCACTGGAAATGATGCCGGTCGATGGCGTCCCCTCGAACAACTGGGCGCCGGCAAGCGCTGCCACCCGCGCCGTACCGATCACCAGCTTCATCGGGTGGATGTGGCCAGTGCCGGTGTCGCGCGTCCCGCCAAAATAGGCGGTCGATCCCAGCCGCTCCGCCGTCTCCCTGGCATCCATGAACGAGATATGCGGGTAGGAAAAACGGCTCGCCATGATCTCGGCATGCGCCTTGTAACCGTCGACGTAGCGCGGCTTGTGCGCCACCGAGAGCTGGCCCGGCATATAGTCGATGTCGATCTGGTTGGCAGCAGCGAATTCGAAGAGATGGGCCTTCGCCTCTTCGGCGAGATCGAACAGCGCCTTGGCCCGGGAAAAACCGTACTCGGCCTCCAGATCCTCCACCCACGAACGCTGGCCGGTGCCAAGTTGGCCACCATTGCGCCCGGAAGCGCCATCACCGAAGCGATGCGCCTCGATCAGCACGACATTGGTGCCAGCCTTGGCCAGATGCGCTGCCGCCGACAGACCGGTAAAGCCGCCGCCGATGACAACGACGTCGCAAGTCCGGTCGCCATCGAGGCTTGGGTATTCGGGTCTTGGTCCGGCGCTGTCCTCATACCAGGAGCGGCCGGGAGAAATTGGGGATTGGTAGGCCATGATGCGGTGAAGACTCGGAGATTTGGAAGGGAGTGAGAAAGCGAATAGCGAGTAGGGAGTAGCGAATAGGGGAGAATTGAAGAGTGTGGGTTGATCGAGACTGGTGTCGCCTGTCTCATCATTTCTATTCGCTATTCGCTATTCGCTATTCGCTATTCGCTATTCGCTATTCCTCTAAACATTCAGCAGCAGATACTCCCGCTCCCACGGGCTGATCACTTCCATGAACGTCTCGAATTCCGCGCGCTTAATGGCCGCATAGGTCGCGGCGAAGGACTTGCCCAGATGCGCGCAGAGTTCCTCGTCGCCCTCGAACAGGTCGACGGCTTCGAGCAGGCCGCGTGGCAGGTCGATCTCGTCCGCGTTGGCGGTGGTCAGGACGGGAGGCTCGGCCTTGACCTTGTTGGTTATGCCGATCAGCCCGCAGGCAAGCGATGCCGCCAGCGCCAGATAGGGGTTGGCGTCAGAGGAGGGGATGCGGTTTTCGACGCGCCGTGCCGCCGGATCCGAACGTGGCACACGAAACGCCGTGGTGCGGTTGTCGTAGCCCCATTTGTTGTTGACCGGCGCCGACGCCGCCTGTGTCAGCCGGCGGTAGGAATTGACATAGGGCGCGAACATCACCAGCGCGTTCGGCACATGCTTCTGCATGCCGCCGATGAAGTGGAAAAAATCGTCGGTTTCCGAACCGTCGGCGGCCGAAAAGATGTTCTGTCCGGTCTTCTTGTCGATGATCGACTGATGGATATGCATGGCGGAGCCAGGCTGCCCCTGGATGGGCTTGGCCATGAAGGTGGCATAGATCTCGTGTTTCAGCGCCGCCTCGCGAATGGTGCGCTTGAACATGAACACCTGGTCGGCCAGTTCGATCGGGTCGCCATGGCGCAGATTGATCTCAAGCTGGCCGGCACCTTCCTCATGGATCAGCGTATCGATCTCCAGGCCCTGGCTTTCGGAGAAATGGTAGATGTCGTCGATCAGTTCGTCGAATTCGTTGACGCCGGCGATCGAATAACCGGCGCCGCCGCCGATCGCGCGTCCGGACCGGCCGACCGGCGGAGTCAGCGGATAGTCCGGATCGGGGTTCTTGCGCACCAGATAGAATTCGATCTCGGGCGCAACCACCGGCTTCAGGCCGAGCTTGTCATAGGCGGCAACCACGCGCTTGAGCACGTTGCGCGGCGTGAACTCGACCGAGCGGCCATCCTGGTGGACGAGGTCGCAGATGACCGCGGCCGTCGGGTCTTCTTCCCAGGGCACTACCGTCAGTGTCGACAGATCTGGCATCAGTTTGAGGTCGCCGTCGTCTTCCGGGTAGTGGAAGCCGTTGCCATCCTCGGGGTAGCCGCCGGAAATCGTCGTCATGAACACAGCCGACGGCAGTGCCAGCGAGGTGTTGGAGGTGAATTTCTTCGACGGCATCATCTTGCCGCGCGCGACGCCTGCCTGATCAGGTGTGATGCACTCGATGTCCTCGATGCCGCGCCATTCGAGCCACGCGCTGACTTCCTTCCAGTTCTTGACGCCCCGTTGGTTTTTCACGAAGGCAGGCGTGCGGGCACGTCCTCCGCGGCTCGACGGACGGACTTCCTTTTTTGCAGGCGGCATCATTCACCAGATTGGGTTGCGGATTGTGGAGTATAGCCGTGCCCTCCCATGGAAGGGAAGGGGAGCCGCGTCGGGCTTTGGCTGACACGGTTGAAAATCACGCCAATCGGCTTAGTTTCGGCCTTCAATCCCAATCGAGAAATTGCATGAGGTACGACGGCAAACTGACGACGATCGGCTTCGACGCCGACGACACACTCTGGCAGAACGAGCAGTTCTTCCGCCTGACGGAGAAGCGCTTTGCCGCCATGCTTGCCGATCATGCCGAAGCGGAGCACATCTCGGCACGATTGCTGGAAGCCGAAAGGCGCAACCTTGCCGTCTATGGCTTCGGCATCAAGGGATTTACCCTGTCGATGATCGAAACGGCAATCGAGGTCACGCAAGGTCGCGTGCCTGCGGCGGTCATATCGGAGATCCTCGATGCCGGCCGCGAGATGCTGAGCCATCCGATCGAGGTCTTGCCGCATGCGCGCGAGACGGTCGAGAAGCTTGCCGGCGCATTCCGCCTTGTGCTGATCACCAAGGGCGACCTCTTCGACCAGGAGCGCAAGCTGGCCGGGTCGGGCCTGGGCGAATTGTTCGACGCGATCGAGATCGTCAGCGACAAGAATGCCGCCACCTATGGCAGGATCTTCAGCCGGCATGGCGATGGTCCGGCAAAAAGCATGATGGTCGGCAATTCGCTGAAGTCGGACGTGGTGCCGGCCATCGAGGCCGGCGGTTGGGGTGTCCATGTGCCGCATGAACTGACCTGGGTGCTCGAGCATGTCGAGGCCCCGGTGGCCGAATCGAGATTCCGCCAGATATCCGATCTCGGACAACTGCCGGAACTGGTAGAAAGCATCGTGAACGCAGGCTGATCCCAGGAAACCGCCTACGCTCTAGCGGCCGACCAAGCGATCGATCACCGGTTGCAGCCGTTCGGGCGTGATCGGCTTGGCGACCACCACGTCGATGATGTCAGACAGGCCCAGGCTTTCCGTAGTGCCATTCTTGGTCGAAAGCAGGATCACTGGTGGCAGCGATTTGCCCGAGGCGCGCCGCAACGCGCCGATGCTGGACATCAGATTGTCGCAGTCCTTGTTGTCGGCGCCGCCGTCAAGGACAACCGCGCCGGGAATGAGGGACCGCAAGATCCTTGCCGCGGTGTCGGGAGATTCTGAGATTGGCTTGAGCCCGGATCGCTCGACGATCTTCGAAATCACCACGCGATTGATTGGCGATTTGCCGACGACAAGCACCTGCGACGGATCACGGATCGCCTCGGTGCTTGCGTCGCGGGCCACCCAATTCAGATGTCTTGGAGTCTCGTCTTCACGATTCACTGGGCACACAAGTCGACCAAGAAGCTCGCCCCTATTTCAATGCAGAGTTGAATCTGGGGAGCAATTGGCGTGAGATCGTGGTCCATGTCAAGTTGAAATAAAAGACCCCAAAATCATGCTTGGAGCAGTGAATTTCAAGCAACGCCACTGTACTGAACTGTCCATAGTGCGTTTCATAAAAAGAAAATTCACCTGCGCAGAACGCGCAGGTGAAGAGGCGGTTGCACGGATTGCGATCAGCCGTGGCCCTGCTGAGTGACGATCACCGGGATCAGCAGATCGCCCCAGTTGCCGTCGCCGCCGTGATGGCGTGCCGAGCGCACGAGCTCCACCGAGACGCCTGCCTCGACCGCCTTCATCACCGACTGGTTGAGGCGGTGCAGATCGTTGGCCAGCATGCGGATCGTCGCTTGCTGGTCGACGCTCATCGTCGTGGACTGTTCCTCGGCGCGTTCCTTGACACGGCTTATCGATGCCATTGCTCTTCTCCTTGTGTCCCAAGCCCTGTCGGGCGTTTCCTCTGCGTTCTTCTGTTCGCTATTCGGCGGCCGGCTTGAACTGCGCGTGCTCGGTCGATTCATGCATGGCGGTGGTCGACGACTGGCCGCCGGTGATCGCCATCGACACGGCGTCGAAATAGCCGGTGCCGACCTCGCGCTGGTGCTTGGTCGCGGTGTAGCCGTTGGCCTCGGCCGCGAACTCCGCTTCCTGCAACTCGGAATAGGCCGCCATCTGCCGTGCCTTGTAGCCGCGAGCCAGTTCGAACATGCCGTAATTGAGCTGGTGGAAGCCGGCGAGCGTGATGAACTGGAACTTGTAGCCCATGGCGCCGAGTTCCTTCTGGAACCTGGCAATCGTCGCGTCGTCGAGGTTCTTCTTCCAGTTGAACGATGGCGAGCAATTGTAGGCGAGCAGCTTGTCGGGGTGATGCTTGCGCACGCCCTCGGCGAATTTCTTGGCCTGCGCCAAGTCCGGCTTCGAGGTCTCGCACCAGATCAGGTCCGCGTAAGGCGCATAGGCGATGGCGCGGGCGATGCAGGGCTCGATGCCGTTCCTAACGTGATAAAAGCCTTCCACGGTGCGCCCGACGCCGTAGTCGACGAAGGGCTGGTCGCGTTCGTCGATGTCGGAGGTGAGCAGCTTGGCGGCTTCCGCGTCGGTGCGCGCGACGACCAGGGTCGGCGTGCCCATCACGTCCGCCGCCAGGCGTGCGGCGTTGAGGTTGCGGATATGCGCCGCGGTCGGGATCAGCACCTTGCCGCCGAGATGGCCGCATTTCTTCTCCGACGCCAGCTGGTCCTCATAGTGGACGCCGGCGGCGCCCGCCTCGATGAATGCCTTCATGATCTCGAAGGCGTTGAGCGGTCCGCCGAAACCCGCTTCCGCGTCGGCGACGATCGGCGCGAACCAGGTCTCGACCGAAAGCCCGTTGCCCTCCGACGTCTCGATCTGGTCGGCGCGCTGCAGCGTGCGGTTGATGCGCTTGACCAGTTCAGGCGCCGCGTTGGCCGGATAGAGCGACTGGTCCGGATACATCGCCGAAGCGGTGTTGGCGTCGGCGGCAACCTGCCAGCCCGACAGGTAGATCGCCTTTAGTCCGGCGCGGACCTGCTGCATCGCCTGGTTGCCGGACATGGCGCCGAGCGCGTTGACGAAGTCCTCCTCGTGGATGAGCTTCCACAGCCGGTTGGCGCCCATTTCGGCAAGGCTCTGGCGTATCTGCACCGAGCCGCGCAGCCGCTTCACATCTTCCGCGGAATAGGGCCGTTCGATACCGTCGAAGCGACCTTCCGACGCCGATGGGACGAGGTTGTAAAAATCAGTCATGGGTCACTCCGAAGGATTGCTGAACCGTGTCCGAGCATCAACCATCTGTGCGTCGGAATATGACTGAATTTACATTGCGGCGCGAAATGAGCCAGAAAATTCAAGAAAATCGTCGAAATATAAGGGAAAATCTGTGTTGCGTTTGACAGAGGCACGCTGTAAATTTGTCATGATTGTAAAGAGCGGCGCATCGAGATTGCCGCGAAACTTATGTAAATTCCTGTCAAGGACAGTCGATGGCTGACCAGAAGATATTTGCCGGACCGCGCATCCGCCGCATCCGCAACGCCAAGGGCCTGACCCAGACGGCGATGGCCGAGGGGCTTGGCATTTCCCCGTCCTATCTCAATCTGATCGAGCGCAACCAGCGGCCGCTGACGGTGCAGCTGATCCTCAAGCTGGCGTCCGTCTACAAGATCGATCCGCATGAGTTGCAGGGCGAGGCAAGGGGATCTGTCGCTGCCTTGAAGGAGGTGTTCACCGACCCTCTGCTGGTCGGCGAACTGCCAGGCGATCAGGAGCTGATCGAGTTCGCCGAGGCGGCGCCAAACGCGTCCGCGGCGGTGATAAAGCTGTTTCGCGCCTATCGCGAGCAGGCCGAGCGCCTGTCCGACCTCAACGAGCTTTTGGCGCGCGAGGGCCGGGCGACCGCACTTTCCGGAGCCCGTCTGCCGATAGACGAGGTGCGCGAGATTTTCGAGCGCCGGCCGAACCATTTCACGGCCCTCGAGGAGGAGGCCGCGGCGTTCACCTCGGTGCTTGACCCCGGCGACGATCTGTTCGGCGCGCTGAAGTCCTGGCTGAAGCGCGAATTCGGCATCGTGGTCAAGGTGCTGCCGGTCTCCACCATGCCGAACTGGCGTCGTCGTTATGACCGCCACTCGCAGCGCCTGTTCCTGTCCGAGCGGTTGTCGCCGTTCGACCAGTTACGCGAAGTCGCGATGGAGGCCTGTCTGATCCGTATGACGGTCGCGGTCGCCGGCGAGATCCAGGCGCTCAAGCTGACCACCGACGAGGCCCGCCGGCTCGCTCGCTTCGAACTCGGCCGCTATGCGGCGCATGCACTGATGATGCCCTACCAGGCCTTTCACGCAGCTGCGGTGCGCGCCCGCTACGATATCGACGTCCTGCGTTCGCGTTTCGGTGTCTCTTTCGAACAGGCGGCGAATCGGCTGACCATGCTGCAGCGGCAGGGGGCCTCGGGCGTGCCGTTTTTCATGCTGGAAGTCGACAATGCCGGCAACCGCTTCCGCAAGGCCGGCAGCCAGGGCTTTCCGCAAAGCCGCTTCGGCGGTGCCTGTCCCAAGCTGCCGGTGCATGTCGCCTTCACCCAGCCCGGCCAGATAATCGTCGAAGTGGTGGAAATGCCCGACGGCGCCGAGTTCCTGTGCATCGCCCGCACGCTGGAAGGACCGCAAGGCGCGTTCTCGGAACGCCCGCGCCGCACGGCGCTGCTGCTTGGCTGCGACATCGGCTTTCGCGACGACATCGTCTATGGCGCCGCACTGCCCGGCGCGGCAGTCACCGCAAAGGCCGGCAGTGTCGCGGCGACGCCGGTCGGGCCCGCCTGCCGGCTTTGCGAGCGCGTCGGCTGCCTGGCGCGCGCCGAGCCGCCGGGGACGCGTCCGCTCGGCCTTGACGAGATGGTGACCGGCTTGAGCGCCTTCGATTTTCAGTAACGCCGTGGCGGGGTGCCACAATTGTCGCCGGTCGCTGGCTCACGCCCGGCCTGCATTTTTGCGTTACGCGAACAGAGCATCTTTTCGTCGTCCTTGCGCATCGTCCCGTCCACGAAAGCCCGACAGTCGCGCCCATGACCGACACCGCATCGTCGCCGATCCTTGTTTCCTCGACCGTTCCGCAACGGGAGGAGCGCATCGGCTTCCTGCTGGTGTTCCTGTCGGCGCTGATGTGGAGTTTCGGCGGCACCATCGCCCGCTTCATCACGGTCGGCGACAGCTGGACGGTTATTTTCTGGCGCTCCGTCTGGGCAGCGGCCTTCCTGATCTGCTTCATGGTCTGGCGCGACGGCTGGCGCGGCATGTTGAAAATGTTCCGCGACATGGGTCTGCCCGGCCTTGCCGTCGGGGTCTGCTTCGCCACCGCATCGACGGCGTTCGTCGTGGCACTTGCCTATACCACCGTCGCCAACATCCTGTTGATGCAGGCCGGCGTGCCGTTGCTGGCGGCGCTGTTTGCCTGGGCGTTGTTCCGTGAAAGGGTTGGTGTCGCGACCTGGCTGGCGATTGCCGCCGTCATCGCCGGCGTCGCCATCATGGTGTCGGAATCGCTAGATGGCGCTGTCTCGCCGATAGGCGACGGGCTGGCGCTGTTGATCGCGGTGATGTTCTCGATCGCCACCGTCATCACCCGGCGGTTTTCCAGCGTGCGCATGACGCCGGCGACCTGCCTCGGCACCATGCTTGCGGCCGGCTTTGCCGCCTCGCAGGCATCGACATTCACTGTGTCGACCGGTGACATGGGCTTTCTCTTTGTCTTCGGCGTGGTCAATCTGGGCCTCGGCCTCGCCTTCTTCGCCACCGGCGCGCGGCTGATCCCGGCGGCAATAGCAGCACTGCTCGGCACGTTCGAGCCGATCCTCGGCCCGATATGGGTCTGGCTCATCCATTCCGAGGTGCCATCGGTGCGCACCATCATCGGTGGCGCGGTGGTTGTCACGGCGCTGCTCGTTCATATCGGGCTCGAATTCAAGCGCCAGACCCGGCCCGAGCGCGCAGGGGTCACCGGAGTTCCATCGCCTAATTGATGTGGCACGCAGCTTTGCCATTGACAATGTCGCTGCCGCGCGGGCAGGCTGAGATTACGGCAACAACAAGACAGGCGTATCTTGCCAAGTCTCCCTGCCGGTCAGATCGAGACCGGACCACATCGTCGTATCTCTGCCTGCGCCACGGCGAAAGCCTATGACGGCATCTGCACGCCACACGAGTCCCGGCGACGACACAACGCCTGCCGCTCATCGAACTGCCTGCATAGCGTTGGCAGTCCACGCTTGTCGCCTTTTGGAAAGCTCAATAGCCTGAAACAAATGCCCGGCCGCGCTGGAACCGCGACGAGCCGGCGAAGGAACACTCACCAAAGGAGAATAGCATGATCCGCAAAGCGCTCTGGCTTTCGGCGACTTCGGTATTTCTGACGCTTTTCACCGTCGGCGGTCATGCCGAGGATCGCGTCGTCAATGTCTTCAACTGGTCGGACTATATCGACAGTTCGATCATCGACGATTTCACCAAGGAAACCGGCATCAAGGTCGTCTACGATACCTTCGATTCCAACGAAATCCTGGAAACCAAGCTGCTTGCCGGCGGCAGCGGCTATGACGTCGTCGTGCCCAGCGGCAATTTCCTCGCGCGCCAGATCCAGGCCGGGGTGTTCCAGAAGCTCGACAAGTCGAAACTGCCGAACATCTCCAATATGTGGGACACGGTTACCGAGCGCACCGCCAAATACGACCCCGGCAACGAATACTCGGTCAACTACATGTGGGGCACGGTTGGCATCGGCTACAACATCAAGAAGGTGCAGGCAGCACTCGGCACCGACAAGATCGACAGCTGGGATGTTTTCTTCAATCCGGACAGCCTGGCCAAATTGAAGGACTGCGGTGTCTACGTGCTGGACTCCCCGGCCGACATCATCCCGGCGGCGTTGAAATATCTCGGCCTCGACCCGAACAGCACGTCGCCTGACGATATCGCCAAGGCCGAGGAAACTTTGCTCAAGGTCCGGCCCTACATCCGAAAGTTCCACTCCTCCGAATACATCAACGCCCTCGCCAACGGCGATATCTGCCTGGCGGTCGGCTGGTCGGGTGACGTGTTCCAGGCTCGCAACCGCGCGGTCGAGGCCAAGCAGGGCGTCGAGATCGGCTATTCCGTGCCAAAGGAGGGCGCTCAGATGTGGTTCGACCAGATGGCGATCCCCGCCGATGCGCCGCATGTCGCCGAGGCGCTCGAGTTCATCAACTATATGATGAAGCCGGAGGTTATCGCCAAGTCGTCGAACTACGTGCTCTACGCAAACGGCAACAAGGCTTCGCAGCAATTCGTCGACAAGGCACTGTTGGATGATCCTTCGGTTTATCCCGATGCCGAGACGATAAAGAAGCTCTACACCGTCTCGCCATACGATCCCAAGACCCAGCGCGTCATCACGCGCACCTGGACCAAGATCGTCACTGGCCAGTAAGCAATCCGACATGGTCCCGGCAGCCGCCTGCCGGGACCATTCTTTTCTGGGGCAAGAAGCAGGAATCAGCACGGAGTGGGACATGAAATCGCTTGGCAGCATCCGCAGGGATTTTGCGCCGTGGAACGACCCGAACGCCAAGCCATACATCCAGTTCGACAATGTCACCAAGAAGTTCGGTGACTTCACCGCCGTCAACAAACTGTCGCTGACCATATTCGAGCGGGAGTTCTTCGCGCTGCTCGGCGCCTCTGGTTGCGGAAAGTCGACGTTGCTCAGAATGCTCGCCGGTTTCGAGGAGCCGACGGCCGGCCGCATCCTGCTCGATGGCCAGGATATGCGCGGTATCCCGCCCTATCGCCGGCCGGTCAACATGATGTTCCAGTCCTATGCGCTGTTCCCGCATATGACGGTCGAAAACAACATCGCCTTCGGCCTCAAGCAGGACGGCATGCCGAAGCCTGAGATCGCGTCGCGCGTCGCCGAGATGCTGAAGCTGGTCAAGCTCGAGCAGTTCGCCAAGCGCAAGCCGCACCAGCTGTCCGGCGGCCAGCGCCAGCGCGTCGCGCTCGCCCGCTCGGTCGCCAAGCGGCCGAAAGTGCTGCTGCTCGACGAGCCGCTTGGCGCTCTCGACAAGAAGCTGCGCGAAGAGACGCAGTTCGAACTGATGGACCTGCAGCAGAACCTCGGCCTGACCTTCGTCGTCGTCACCCACGACCAGGAAGAGGCGATGACGATGGCCGATCGCATCGCCATCATCGACAAGGGCGAGGTGATGCAGGTGGCAACGCCGGCCGAAGTCTACGAGGCGCCGGGGTCGCGCTTCGTCGCCGGTTTCGTCGGCAATGTGAACATGTTCGAGGGCAAGATCGCGCGTGGCGAGGCTGGCGCCGCCAGCATCGATGCCGGCAATGGCATCACCATCCGCACCGACAATGCCGGCGCTGCCAGTGCCGGGACGGCCGTCACCTTCGCCATCAGGCCGGAAAAGATCAAGGTGTCGTCGAGAAAGCCGGCCGAGGCCGTCAACGCTATCGAGGGCGAGGTCTACGACATCGCCTATCTCGGTGACATGACCGTCTATCACGTCAGGCTGGACGACGGCCAGGTGGTGCGCGCGAGCACCATGAACGCGGCTCGCATCACCGAGGATCCATTGAGCTGGAACGACCGCGCCTGGGTTTCCTTCCGGCCCGACGCCGGCGTCGTGCTGACGCGGTAGGGGGCGACCATGTCGAGCGCCGCCGTCACCACCACATCAGCCTCTCCGGCAATCAATGCCGGCAAATCCGCCCTCGCCAGGTTGGGCGCTGCCTTCGTTGGCCGCCTGGTCATCATCATCCCCTATGTCTGGCTGCTGTTCTTCTTCCTCATTCCGTTCGTCATCGTCTTCAAGATTTCGCTGTCGCAGACGGCTATCGCCATTCCACCCTATACGCCGGCACTCGATTTCAGCGGCGGCATTTCCGGATTTCTGGATCAGCTGAAACAACTCAGCCTCGACAACTACACCTGGCTGACGCAGGACGCGCTCTACTTCAACGCCTATGTGACCAGCGTCATCATCGCCGCGATCTCGACGGTCCTGACATTGCTCGTGGGTTATCCGATCGCCTATGGAATGGCACGCGCGCCGGCGACGATCCGCCCAACCTTGCTGATGCTGGTGATCCTGCCGTTCTGGACCTCGTTCCTGATCCGCGTCTACGCCTGGATCGGCATTCTCAAGCCCGAGGGATTGCTCAATCAGCTGCTGCTCGCCACCGGGGTCATCCACCAGCCGCTGATCATCCTCAACACCTACACGGCGATCTTCATCGGTATCGTCTATTCCTATCTGCCGTTCATGGTATTGCCGCTCTATTCCGCTCTCGAGAAGATGGACTATTCCCTGATCGAGGCGGCAAAGGATCTCGGCTGTCCGCCAACCAGCGCTTTCTGGAAGATCACCTTCCCGCTGTCGCTGCCGGGCGTCATCGCCGGCTGCCTGCTGGTGTTCATTCCAGCCGTCGGTGAGTTCGTCATTCCCGATCTGCTCGGTGGATCGCAGACGCTGATGATCGGCAAGACGCTGTGGAACGAGTTCTTCGCCAATCGCGACTGGCCGGTATCGTCGGCCGTCGCCGTCATCCTGCTGTTGCTGCTGATCGTGCCGATCATGCTCTTCCAGCGGGCTCAGGCGCGCGCTCAGGAAATGGACAGGTGACCTCATGAACACCACCTGGAGCCGCTTCAACATCACCTCGATCGTGCTTGGCTTTGCCTTTCTCTATTTGCCGATCGTGCTGCTCATCGTCTTCTCCTTCAACGAATCCAAGCTGGTCACCGTCTGGGGCGGCTTCTCGACCAAATGGTACGTCTCGCTGTTCCACAACCAGGGCCTCATGGACGCGACCTGGGTGACGGCACGCGTTGGCCTGATCTCGGCCACCGTGGCGACGGTGCTCGGCACGCTGGCGGCACTCGCCTTGACCCGTTACACCCGCTTCAAGGGCAGGGTGCTGTTCTCCGGCATGGTCTTTGCGCCGCTGGTCATGCCGGAAGTCATCACCGGCCTCTCGCTGCTGCTGCTCTTCGTTGCCGTCGGTCTCGACCGCGGCTTTCTGACCGTCACGCTGGCTCACATAACTTTGACCATGTGTTTCGTCGCCGTCGTCGTGCAGTCGCGCCTCGTCACCTTCGACCGCTCGCTGGAAGAAGCGGCGATGGATCTTGGCGCGACACCGGTGAAGACCTTTTTCCAGATCACGCTGCCGGTCATCATGCCGGCGATCGTGTCGGGCTGGATGCTGGCCTTTACACTTTCGCTCGACGATCTGGTGATCGCCAGCTTCACCTCCGGGCCGGGTGCCACGACGCTGCCGATGAAGATCTACAGCCAGGTTCGCCTCGGCGTGACGCCGGAGATCAACGCCGCCTGCACCATCCTGATCGCCGTTGTGGCGATCGGCGTCATCATCGCCTCGCTTGCCAACAAGCGGCGTGAGGTGCAGCGCCAGCTCGACGAGCAGGCCGCGCAGCGCGGGTGAAGACGGGAAGCGCGGCTGCCTATTCCCCCGAAACGCCGCGGCTGATCGGGGAAATGAACGGCGTGCTCCAGGTTCCGCCGACAAAAAACGATGACTGGTTGGAACCTTGCTGGCCAGTGGTCTGCGTTGCCGTCTGGTCCTGCTGAATGACACCGCCGGACAGGGCCAGTCCGCGTCCGGCGTAGGACGCGATCCCGGACAGCCAGATCTTGTATTTCGCCGAATTGGCTTCGGCCTTGTCGAGCCGAGCCACGCCCTTCGAAATGCTGGCCTTGATCTCGGCGCCGTCGATCGGCAGCGTTCCGTCGGAGACGTCGTCGAGCGCGAAGAAGCCGCCTTGTTCGGTATGCTTGAGGAAGGCTGGCAGGTTGAGCTTGCTCAACGCACCCGGTCCGAAGGTCGCCGAAACCGAGCCGTCGGCATTGTCGAAGATGGAGTCCCAGGTTCTGCCCGGCCCCTTGAGGATCACCGAGACGGTCCCCGTGCCGACCGGCACCAGGCGGGTCATCCCCGCCGCCGTGGCGAAAGCACCGCCGTCGATATCGGACGCCAGCAGACGGATTTCGACCTGTGAGCCTTCCGGCTTGCGGTCGAAGCGAAGGCTGGTCTGGATGTTGCCGCCGAAGGCCGAGGCATCGGAGATATCGAAGACGGACAGACCATCCTTGACCTGTGCGGTGGCGGCGACGTCGGCGAGCTGGATAGGCCCCGCCGTGGCGTGTGCCGCGGACAGCCTGAGATCGAGGTTGATCTTGTCGGCGAAACTTGTGTCGATTTCGCTGGGCCCGGCCCCTCCGGTCGGCGCCAGCGGCGTGAAGGCCGACAGGAACGATCTGAGGTCGAGCGTGTCGAAGGCGAGTGTGCCGGAGATCACCGGCTGAGCTTCGCCAAGCGACAGGTCCAGCGCTCCCATTCCCGGATTGTTGTCCAGCGCGATGGCGGTGTTGTCGAATTTGACGCGCCCGGCCGTCGCCGTGACCTTGCTCGAAATGCTGACCGAGCCGATCGCGGCGCCCGGCGCGATGCCGGACTGCAACCATTCCAGCACGCGGCGCAGCGAGGGCGCCGAAAACTTCGCCTGACCGTCGAAATAGCTGTTTTCGGACATGCTGGCCGTGCCGTCGAAAGAGAAGGTGGCGGGCGCGGCCTTGAAAGACAGAGTCAGCGGCGCCATGCCGCCGGCAAACAGCACCAGCGGCTTCTCCGAAGCGGCGTCCACGGCCACGCTTTCGCCGCGCCAGATCCCCGTCGCCGACAG
Organism: Mesorhizobium sp. M1406; assembly: GCF_040317555.1. Taxonomy (NCBI): domain Bacteria; kingdom Pseudomonadati; phylum Pseudomonadota; class Alphaproteobacteria; order Hyphomicrobiales; family Phyllobacteriaceae; genus Mesorhizobium; species Mesorhizobium sp. M1406. The sequence goes on from NZ_JAMYKW010000062.1 coordinate 17,373, forward strand.
CGTCGCATTGCTGTTCATCGCCGCCCAGGTCGCCTGGCCGCTCAGGCTGCTCAGAATCTCGACGTCCTTGCCATTGACCGAAGCCACCATGCGGCCGTCGCGAAACTCCACCGTGCCGAAAGTATCGGTCGGCAGCTTGTCGAGATCCGGCGTGGCGGGGTCGGCATTGACGACGCCGCGCGCCGCGTCGATGGAACGCGTGATGCGCCCGCCGGTCGGGACGGCGGGCAGGAAAAGGCCGGTTGGCGTGCGCTCAACCCGGATCGTCGGCCGCACCAGCCGCGCCGTCGAAAATACCACGTCGCCGCGCAAAGCCGCCATGGCGGAAAGGTCGACCTCGACCCGTTCGGCCTCGACGACCGGCGGCGCCTCGGTGTCGGTCCATTGCGACAGCGTCACATCGGTCAGGATTGCCCGGAATGTCGGCCAGACCTCGATGCGGGGCGAGCCCTCGATGGCGACCCGGAAGCCGCTCCACGCGCTCATTTCCCAAGCGATGCGGTCGCGCACGATACGGGTGGAGGCGATCAGCGGCAAGGTAGCAACCACCAGCGCGATGACGATCACGGCAGCGCCGATCGCCCATATTCCGCGCCGGATCAAAGATGATGGCATATCGCCCCGTATGCTTCCATTCCGACAAAATCGCCCGATGGTGTAACCCAGTCGTTACCACGACTTCCAGTCGTCACTACGACTTAGGGCTGACGCATTTCAAGTCTTTATGGCCCGGCGATGGCATTTGCGCACATCTGGCTGCATCGGCCGAACAAAATCTTGCTCTGCTGCGCTGCGATATGCATAAGCGATGGCGACCGCGGAGGAACGATCATGGCTGCCGAAGTACCGCTCTGGACCCCGACGCAAGACCAGATTGATGCAGCAACCTTGACCGCTTTCACGAAGGCCGCCGCTGGAAAAGCCGGCGTGGCGTTTTCTTCATATTCGCAGCTTCACGGCTGGTCGATCGAGGATCGCGAAGGGTTCTGGAGCCTGGTTTGGGATTTCTGCGGCATCGTCGGCGACAAGGGAGAGCCTGTGTTGGTCGACGGCGACAGGATGCCCGGCGCATCGTTCTTCCCCGAGGCCACACTGAATTTCGCCGAGAATCTCCTGAAGAAGACCGGCGCCAGTGAGGCGATCGTGTTTCGCGGTGAGGACAAGGTCGAGCGCCGTCTGTCCTGGAACGAGTTGCATGCGCTGACCTCGCGGCTGCAGCAGCTTTTCCTGTCGCTCAAGGTGAAGAAGGGCGATCGCATTGCCGCGATGATGCCCAACATGCCGGAGACCGTCGCCGCCATGCTCGCAGCCGCCTCGATCGGCGCGGTCTGGTCGTCCTGCTCTCCCGATTTCGGCGAGCAGGGCGTGCTCGACCGCTTCGGCCAGATCGAGCCTGTCGTCTTCATCGCGCCCGATGGCTATTGGTACAACGGCAAGGCGATCGAGGTCGCCGACAAGATCGCCGCGGTCGCGGCCAAGCTCGGCACTGTCCGCAAGATCCTGGTCGTCGACTATCTAGGCACTTCGAGCGATGTCGCTGGCACCATAGACAAGGCGGTGGCGCTGGAAGAGGCGCTGTCGCCCTTCGCCGGCAAGCCCGTTGCCTTCGAGCCGCTGCCTTTCGCGCATCCGCTCTACATTCTGTTCTCGTCGGGAACGACCGGCATTCCCAAATGCATCGTCCATTCGGTCGGCGGCACGCTGATCCAGCATGTCAAGGAACACCGGCTGCATGCAGGGCTGATCGAGGGCGACCGCTTCTTCTACTTCACCACCTGCGGCTGGATGATGTGGAACTGGCTCGTGTCGGGGCTCGCTTCGGGTGCCACGCTGCTGCTCTATGACGGCTCGCCCTTCTACCCTGACGGCAATGTGCTGTTCGACTTTGCCGATGCCGAGAAGATGACCTTCTTCGGCACCTCGGCCAAGTTCATCGATTCCGTGCGCAAGGCCGGCCTGAAGCCGATCCGCAGCCATGATCTGTCGAGCGTGCGGGCGATTTCCTCCACCGGCTCGCCGCTGTCGCCGGAGGATTTCCGCTTCGTCTATGACGGCATCAAGAAAGACGTCCATCTGGCCTCGGTCTCCGGCGGCACCGACATCGTCTCCTGCTTCGTGCTCGGTGTGCCGACGCAGCCGGTCTGGACCGGCGAGATCCAGGGTCCCGGCCTCGGCCTTGCCGTCGATGTCTGGGACGACGACGGCAGGCCGGTCCGGCAGGAAAAGGGCGAGCTGGTCTGCACCAAGGCGTTTCCGGCGATGCCGATCGGCTTCTGGAACGATCCCGAGGGCAAGAAGTACCGGGCGGCCTATTTCGAGCGCTTCGACAATGTCTGGTGTCATGGCGATTTCGCCGAATGGACCGAGCATGGCGGCCTGATCATCCATGGCCGTTCCGACGCCACGCTCAACCCGGGCGGCGTGAGGATCGGCACGGCGGAGATCTACAACCAGGTCGAGCAGATGCCGGAGATCCTGGAGGCGCTGTGCATCGGCCAGGACTTCGACAATGATGTGCGCGTCGTCCTGTTCGTGCGCCTGGCCGCCGGCGTGCAGCTCGACGAGGAACTTGAAAAACGCATACGGGCAAAAATCCGCAGCGGGGCAAGCCCGCGTCACGTGCCGGCCAGGATCGTCGCCGTCACCGACATCCCGCGCACCAAGTCGGGCAAGATCACCGAGCTTGCTGTGCGCGACGTGGTGCATGGCCGCGCCATCAAGAACAAGGAGGCGCTCGCCAACCCAGAGGCGCTGGAGCTGTTCAAGAACCTGCCGCAACTGGCGGACTGATCGCGATCTCCGGCATGGTTACCGAAATATGTCGGTAGAATTTACCTAGATTTCATGAGTGGTACACATCCGTAAATTTTCCGCCGGGCCGGTAAGGAGTTGTTAAGGTCCGGCGTCGATAGTCGCATTCAACTTGAGGGAGAAATCCCGTTCCTCGGCCCCCGGAGGATCCGAATTCGCTCAAGCCCCCGTTGTGACAGCAATCCTATCTCTTAAGGCGTCCTTTGGGCGCCTTTTCTTTTGCCGGTACGAGATCGAGCTGTGGAGGGGCGCTGGCCTATTCCGCAAGTACACGGGTCGAGGGAAAAGCGACCTCGACCAGCGTGCCTTCACCCGGTGTCGAGTTGATGATGAACCGGGCGCGGTTGGCTTCCACCATCGCCTTGGTCAACGGCAATCCAAGCCCGGTGCCGTCGCCGCGTCCGCGCTTCAGCGCATTGATCTGCTTGAACGGCTTCAGCGCCTGCTCGATCTCGGCCTGGCTCATGCCGATGCCGGTGTCGCGCACCCGCATGACGACGTCGCCCGATGTCTCATAGGCGGTCGAGACGATCACCTGGCCGCCGGCCTGGGTGTAGCGGATGGCGTTCGACAGGATGTTGAGGGCGATCTGGCGCACGCTGCGCAGGTCGGCCACCACTTCCGGCAACCGCGAAGCGAAGCTGGAGCGGATGATGACGCGCTCGCGGTTGGCTTGCGGCTGCATCATCGCCACTGTCTCGGCCAGCGTGTCGTTGAGCGACACCGCCTCGTAGGCCATCTCCTGCTGGCCGGCTTCGATCTTCGATATGTCGAGCAGGTCGTTGACGAGGTCGAGCACATGATTGCCCGACCGGTTGATGTCGCGCAGATAGTCACGGTAACGGTCATTGGCGACAGGTCCGAACTTCTCGTCGACCATCAGTTCGGAAAAGCCGATGATGGCATTGAGCGGCGTGCGTATCTCATGGCTGATACGGGCGAGGAAATCGGTCTTCTGCGAGGACGCGCGCTCGGCCACCGCACGCGCTTGCGTCAAGTCCTCTTCGGCCCGCTTCCACTGCGTGATGTCGCGCACGACAGCGCAGAAGCCACTGTCGTTGGGCAATCGGCCAATGGTCATGAACAGCGGGATGAAGCGCCCCTGCGCCTCGCGCCCGATCACCTCACGCCCGTCATTCATCACGCTCGCCACGCCGGGCTCGGACAGTCCGTTGAGATAGTCGCGGGCGGCGCGCTGGCTTTCGATCGCAAACAGCGAGGCGAACGGCTTGCCGGTCACGTCGTCGCTGTCGAAACCGAACAGCGCTTCGGCCGGACGGCTGATCGAGCGGATGGTGCCGTCACGGCCGATCAGCACGACGCCGTCGGTGGCGGTGTCGATGATGGTGCGCATCTCGGCGATTCGCGCCTTTAGCTCGGGAATGTCGGGCTGCGTCTGCTCGTCGCCAACCGCATTCACCGGTGCGTCATCCTCGCCGGAGCGGCGAACGACCAGCATCAGCGCCTTGCCGTCGCGCCAGGGGACTGAGCGCAAAATAGCCTCGATCGGGAATTCCTGCCCGTCACGCGTCTTCAACCGAAGCGCGCGATCGGCGCCGTCGGAAGCGCCGTCGTGGGCGTAGGGATCGGCAAACAGCGCGCCGAGGCCGCCGGCATCCGCCAGGTCGTCGAGCGCCTCATAGCCGGTCAGATTGAGGAATTCCTCGTTTGCATAGTGCAACTGGTCGCCGGAATGGATAAGCAGCGGCACGGGCAGCTTGCCGAGAAGCGAAGTGTCCGGAGCCTTGTGCTCATCTCCGGCCGAAAACGCCGACGGCACGAATCCTTCGGCCTTGAGCGGCGGCACCTGCAGGCGAGGGCGCTCGACGCGTGCCGCAACGGCGGCGCTTGGACTGGCGGGTTCCTCGGCCGACGCAACCGCCTGCTCGGCAGGCGCCGAGGCTTCCTCGTCGGGCTGCGCCCAATCTTCACTATCCTCGGCATCGCGAAAGTCCGCCGACGTCATGCTGTCGTCATCATGGTCGGCATAGTCGAGCAATGAGCCCGCCGCCGCATTCGACTCGGAGGGGTCTTCATGAACCGCTTCGTTCGGATGGCCGCCATCAAGCCGCGCCAGACCCCGCTCGTCCTCGGCATCGACATCGGTTTCGGACAGCTCGGCTGGCGCTGTTTCGTTCTCTGGCTCTGCCGCGGGGATTTCGCCGGCATGCGTGGAGTCTTCCTGCTGGACAGCATCGGGCGTCGACGCAACCTCGCCAGCCGCCTCGACCGGGGCTTCGGCCTCCGCTTTAGGCACGTCAGCTTTTCCCAAAGGTTCAGCAGATGTTTCGGTCGTCGCTTCCTCGAAGCTTTCAAGGCTGGGCTTCTCGGCCTCTGGCGGCTCGACCGGGGAGCTGTCTTTCTTCAGCCGCTCGCCGATCTCGCGGAACGCGCTGCGTTCCAGACTCGACAGACCCTTGTCGTTGGCTGGCTGCCGATGTTCGGCCAGCCTGATCACCTTGTCGGCAAAGCGCCGTTCCGGTTTCGGCACGATAGTCAGCGCCGGCACCTCGCCATTGAACGGATCCGATGCCTGAGCATCCTCGGCCTTTGGCTGTTCGGGCTCGGCTTCGACGGCTTGCGGTTCCGGCGTCGCTGGCGCCTTGCCGTTGGGCACCAGCGCCATGCCGATGGCTTCCGGATCGACGACCGCATCACTGGCGCGCGCGACGCCGAAGCCGCGGAAACCTTCGAAGGCGCGGCTGCGGCCATAGACAGGCAGCGCCGCCAGGTCGACAGGTATCTTCAGACCGGTGCCGACGACCGGCCAGAGCACGGAACGCCCGGACCAGGTGTCGCGCCGTTCGAGCAGTCCTGATATCTCGCCGGAGGGATCGAGACCGAAGGTGGCCGCGACATCCCTGAAGCGCCGGCCGATCACGTCGGCCGCCGGCTTGCCGACTATGTCGGCGAATTCCGGCGACAGCGCGCTGAACTTGCCCTCGGCATCGGTGCGCCAGACGAAGCGTACCGGCGCCGCCATGCGATCTGTCGCCGAGACCGTCGCGGGCGCGGAGGTGGCCTGGACATCGTCCCGTTTCGTGTCTTGGGCAGGAATTTCCAGGGCGGCCGGTTCAGCCGGTGCTTCAGCTTCGGGCGCGGCTGGTCGCGGCGCCCGTTGCCCTTCGTCCTCGCCGGCATTGAAGTACCAATGGTCGTGCTGCGCCGGCGTGCGCGCGGCTGCCGGTTGATCGCTGTTGGCTGCCGTGGGCGGCTGCGCCGTCGCGTCGGCGATCTCATGCGGTTGCGATGCGGCGACGTCGCCGGCCGGCGCAGCCTCGGCAATGGTTTGCGCCGGGTGTTCGTCGCCAGCGGTCGTGTCGTCGAGCTGGTCCTCGTCGATCACCACCAGCAGATGCCGCTCTTCGGTCAGTCTTGCCAGCCCCGCCGGATAGGAGGCGGTGCCACCGGGGACGAGGCGCTTGACGATGCGGTCGCTTTCCGCCGCGACGTCGGCGACGAGCGCGGCCAGCGTCTCCGGCAGGATACCCAGCGCCGAAAACCCCTCCGAGGCGGCCTCGATGTTGCCCGCGGCATCGACAAAGGCGATGAAATGGCCATCCTCGGTAAGGCCGCTGATGGCGCGAGCGGCGATTTCGCCGGCACTGCGCGAACCCGTCTGCGCCGCCGGCACGGCCAGCATGATCGCCTTTTCGGCGTCCGGCATGCTCACGGCACTGGCCAGGAAGCCGACGGCGCGGCTGGTCATGCCGGTCGCCAGCCGCACCATGATGGCGCGGTCGCTGCCAATCTCGGGAAATCCGCTGGTCGCCATGATCTGGCGCTTGGCGATCAAAGGCAGCTGCGTCGAGGCGCCGATGATGGCCTCGATGTCGGCATAGCCGAACGTCGCGGCTCCCGGCCCATTGGCCCAGATCACCTGCTCCAGGTCCGCCGACAGGATCGCGATCGCGTCGCCGGCGGCAAAGCGCTGGCGGACCGCGTCGAGCACGGCGACGTCGAGGAAGGAATATTCGGACGGCATGCGCTTGGCTAACCCTAACGGAGCGGCGAATTTGCAGTTAACGCTTTGTTAATAAAAGCCGGAGGCGCGAAGGTCCACAAGCCAGAACGTGCAAAGGCTGGAATTTGGGCTCTTGGTTAATGGCCCAAAAGAATTTATGGTGCACTGCAACAAAGATATTGCAATGCACAAAATTTGCCTTTATATTGCCATCATACATGAACGAGACGGCTTTCCGTCAAAGCCGCTGCCGCTGAAAAGGATGGAAAATGTCCAGGACCAAAACCGCCGAGACGATCGAAAACGTTGAATTCCCGAGCTTCGACGCTTCCAAGGCCACCGACCAGATGCGCGCCTTCGCCGAAAAGGGCGTTGAGCAGTCGAAGGAAGCCTATGCCAAGCTGAAGACCGGCGCCGAGGAGACCCAGAAGGCTCTGGAGTCGACCTTCGAGACCGCCAAGACCGTTTCCAGCGATCTTTCGCTCAAGACCATTTCCGCCCTGCGTGCCAATGCCGAAGCCGGCTTCTCGCACCTTGAAGCGCTGATCGGCGCCAAGTCGCTGTCGGAAGTCGTCGAGTTGCAGACCGCGTTCCTGCGCAAGCGCGTCGAAACCACCGTCGAGCAGGCCAAGGACTTCCAGGCTGTCGCCTCCAAGGCGGTCGAGGACGTCTCCAAGCCGATCAAGACCGCCTTCGAGAAGGCGATGAAGGAAATCAAGGTCGCCTAACATTTACGCATGATCTGAAGATGCAACAAAAGGTCGCATTTTCTTAAGATAGATCAGCCGTATGATGGTGACCATCAAGGAATACCCGGCGGGTGGAACCTCCTCCCTCTGCCTCCCGGGGTGACCAGCCAGCACCTCCTCCCGCTGGCTCGTAACAGGAAAAGGCCGGCACCTCCTCCCGCCGGCCTTTTTCTTTGTCTGGCGCCCTGTTCTTGCCTTGTGCCCCTTTTTGCCAGGCAAATGTCGTGCCGAAGTGGGGAAGTGATCTTTGCTTTCCAAAAGCCTTGAATTAGAATCCATAAGCCCGTAAGGACGCATCGCCGAACGACAGAGCGGTCGAGTGGGATGAGTTTCTGCTTCGATCCCACTCAGGCAAACGTGCCGTTGTAGCTCAGATGGTTAGAGCGCCGGATTGTGGATCCGGAGGTCGCTGGTTCGATCCCAGCCAACGGTACCATAATTCACGAAATGATTTCAATGATTTACGGCTGCGAGGATGAGGCGAGCGCGCTGGAACAGCTCGTCGAACGTGGGCGGGCCAAACCATGATCGGAGGCGATCCGCGCGATTGTGGACGCTACAAATAGGGCGGAGCGCCACGCGCAAATCGGCGGGTCTGCTTCGCGCACATGAAACACTCAAAGGCCGAGGATCGAAAGACGGGCGCCCGCTCAGGCGGGCAGATCAACTTGGGCATAAAGCCACTGTCATTCGGCTGCTTGCTTCTGAAGCTTCTCGAACACAAATAGCTTGCCTTTGCGCACGCTGTCCTCAAGCGAGTTCGCCTTCGCCAGATGCGCCGCAATCGCACTGGCCAGCATGCATCCCGTCCCGCGCATCGATCCTGCAAGGCGCGGTGTGTTGAAGCGGATTGGTTCTTGATCACGGCGCAACAGAATATCGGTCGAACGAGGTCCCGCAGCGTGGCCCCCCTTGATCAGCAGGGCCCGCGCGCCAGATGCCAGCAATTTCCGTCCCTGTTTCACCGCGTCGCTCTCGTCCGCCGCCGGTTCCGCGCCAACAAGGAGCGCCAGCTCGAAGAGATTGGGGGTGACCAGACCGCAAAATGGCATCAGATCACGCTTCATGGCGGCGATGGCGCCGGCTTCCAGGAGCGCCCGGCCCGACGTCGAGGCCAGCACCGGGTCGAGCACTGCCGGCACCTGTGGATTTTCGCGCAGCACAGCGACAACGGCAACGACGATCTCGGCCGTAGCGAGCATCCCGATCTTGATGGCCGCCACCTCGTTGGCCTGCAGCGCCGCGCGCATCTGATTGGCCACAAGATCGGGTTGCGAAGGATGGATTTCCATCACGGCTTCGTGCGTCTGCACCGTCAGCGCGGTGACGGCAAGGCAGGTGCGCACGCCAATGGAAGAGATCGTCTCGATATCGCGTGCAATTCCAGCCCCACCGCTGGAGTCTGATCCGCCGACCACGAGCACATGCGGTTCTCGCCTCAGCGCCATGGCTTTGTCTTTTCGATCCATTCTCGCGTGCGCGCTTCGGGATCGGCATTCAACGTGATGTCGGTGACCACTGCCGCGCTGTCCGCACCAGCCTCGAAAACACCGTCGAGCCGGTCGGGGTTGAGGCCGCCAATGGCGACCAATGGGATCGGCGCCACCCGATGCTTCCACTCGCTGATCCGCTCGAGCCCTTGCGGCGCCCATTTCATCTGCTTCAGGACGGTGGGATAGATGGGGCCGAGCGCGACGTAGTTGGGCATGGCGGCCATGGCCGTTTCCAGTTCCACATGATCATGCGTGCTGACCCCGACCTTCACGCCGGCTGCCCGTATCCGCGCGAGGTCGGCGGATAGCAAATCCTCCTGGCCGAGATGGACGAAGTCGCAGCCTTCCTCGATTGCCAGGCGCCAGTGGTCGTTGATGATGAACTGGCATTGGTGCTGGGCGCATAAAGCCTTGGCCTTGCGGATCTCCGCGCGCAACCCGGCTTCATCCATGCTCTTGATGCGCAGTTGCACCAGCTTGACGCCGAGCGGCACCAGCCGTTCGATCCAGGCAGCGCTGTCGATGATCAGGTAGAAGGGATCGAGCTTCATGAAAAAACTGCCCTGCCGATGGTCGGCGTCGATGGCGCGGCGACGTCGCGCGGTTCGAGCATTCCGGAGCTGAAAGCTTCACGACCGGCCTCGACCGCCTTGCCGAACGCACACGCCATGCCGACCGGATCGGCCGCCTTGGCAACCGCGGTGTTCAGGAGCACGGCATCAAAGCCGAGTTCCATGACGGTGGCCGCGTGCGACGGCCGCCCGAGCCCAGCATCCACGATCAGTGGAACGCCGGGGAAATGTGCGCGCATCGAGCGCAGCGCCGGAATGTTGATCGGCCCGAGGGCGGAACCGATCGGTGCACACCACGGCATCAGAACCTGACAGCCCGCCTCCAGCAGCCGCTCGGCGACGACAAGATCGTCGGTGGTATAGGGGAATACATCGAAACCGTCCTCGCACAGGATGCGGGCGGCCCCGACCAGCCCGAACACGTCCGGCTGCAGCGTGTCGTGGTTGCCGATCACTTCGAGCTTGATCCAGTTGGTGCCGAAAACTTCGCGCGCCATCTTCGCGGTCGTGACCGCTTCCTTGACGGAGTGGCAGCCGGCAGTGTTGGGCAGGATTTTGACGCCGAGCGAGCGGATCAACGACCAGAATTTTTCGCCGGCCCTGCCGCCTGCCATCTCACGGCGCAACGAGACGGTCACCACCGCCGTGCCCGATGCCCTGACTGCATAGGCAAGGATGGCCGGCGAAGGATATTGAGCCG
>NZ_JAMYKW010000063.1:0-27250 GCF_040317555.1 Mesorhizobium sp. M1406
TCCTGTGAAAGGACGACCAGGATCCTCTCGGTCTCCTTCCCACTTCAAACATAGCATGGGAACAACACACAGGATCCTCGGGTCTGCGCTGCGTCGCTACGCTCCTTGCTTCGCCCGTGGATGACGAAGGCGCTGGGCGTTTGCGCCAATCGCCAAGGTATGCCCGCGATTCGTCAAAACTGCTCCAGGCGGATTTTAGGCGCCCTCGACCAGCACGATCTCGCCGTCGGCGACCTTATGGCGGATGGCGGCGGCGCGCTGGTATTCCGGCGAGTGGTAGCAATCATGTGCGGCGGCGAGCGATTCGAACTCGATGATGACGTTGCGTGCGCGGCCCGGCCCTTCGGCCTTTTCATGCTGACCGCCGCGCGCCAGGAATTTCGCGCCGAAGCGCTCGAAGGCAGGCTTGGCGGCGGCGACATAGTCCTTGTAGCCTTCGGTGTCGCGTACATCGACGCGGGCGATCCAGTATCCCTTGGGCATTTGTTGTCTCCGAAGTCGTTCTTTTGGGTTATGCGGCGCGCATTTCGTCAAGGATGGCTTCGGCCGCTGCGCGCCGGTCGCTCGCCGCGACGATAGGCCGGCCGACGACGAGGTGGCTGGCGCCGTTGCGGATTGCCTGTCCCGGTGTCACGACGCGCTTCTGGTCGCCATGGTCGCTGCCGGCCGGCCGGATGCCGGGCGTCACCACCGCCATGTCGGGCCCGACGATGCGGCGCACCGCTTCGGCCTCCGCCGCCGAGCAGACGATGCCGCCCATGCCGGCATGCAGCGCCTGTTCCGAACGTCGCAGCACCAGCGTATGCGGGTCGTATTCGTAGCCGACATCGATCATGTCCTGCTCGTCCATCGAGGTCAGCACACTGACGGCAAGCAGGCAAAGGTCGCTGCCGCGCGCTGCTTCCACAGCCGCCGCCATCGCCTTGGGATAGGCGTGGATGGTCAGCATGGTCATGCCCATCTTGACGATGTTCTCGACGCCCTTGGCCACCGTGTGGTCGATGTCGAGCAGCTTCATGTCGAGGAATATCCTCGTTCCGCCGCTGGCCAGTTCCCTGGCGAAGTCGAGCCCGCCGGCGAAGGCCAGCTGATAGCCGATCTTGTAAAACGAGACGACGCCATCAAGTTCGAGCACCGCCTGCTCGGCTTGCTTCACGGTCGGTACATCGAGGCCGACGATCAGTCTTTCTTGCATGGATTGGGCCTGCATCGTTCCGGCAATCATGTCTCGATCCGGGTCGACAGCATGCGCGAGGTTTCGATCAGCGTGCGGCATAGGTGCTCCATCGATTTATGCAGTCTTTCGTCACGGAAATGGCCGTCCTCGTCGAAGGCGTCGCCGCCCTCCGGCACCGAGCATTCCGGCGTCACCACCTCCATCTGGCAGCGCACCAGGACCGCGCGCAGATGGTTGATGCAGCGGATCCCGGCAAAGCGGCCCTTGGAGGACGAGCAGAGGCCGGCAACCTTGCCGGCCAGCGGCCGGACCGATCGGCCACCATCCCTGCGCACCCGGCTCACCCAGTCGATCGTGTTCTTGAGCAGCGGTGGAATGGAGCCGTTATATTCGGGCGTGGCGATCAGCAGCCCGTCATGGGCGATAATGAAGCGGCCGAGTTGCATGGCGTTTTCGGGAACGCCTCTTTCCTTTTCCAGATCCTCGTCGAGGATCGGCAGGGGATAGTCGGCGAGCGAGATGCGGGTCACCTCGGCGCCTTGCATGGCGAGTTCCTTTTGCGCCACGTCGGCGGTCCTGCCGCTGTAGGCGCCGCTGCGCACCGAGCCGGCGAAGACGAGGATTTTCGGGATCACTGCCATTGGCCACCCTTGTTCCCGGACAGGTACAGCCAAGGTTCGAGCAAATCAACGCGTTGGCGCCACAAAACGTTCGAGATTAGCAGAAGCCCCCGAACTTCGTCATCCCTGGGCGAAGCAGGAGCGAAGCTCCGTCGCGGAGACCCTGGGATCCATGCCGCGACGATGGTCGGAGAGTGCCGCGGCGCAGAATCTTGCGCCGTAGCGGCGCCCAAAAGTCGCGGCATGGATCCTCGGGTCTGCGCTGCGTCGCTACGCTCCTTGCTCCGCCCGTGGATGACGAAATGAGAGATGTTTACGCCAATCGCCAAGGTATGCAGCCAGCGCTAGGAACCGCGAACGGCTCCGCACGGAGGAACTAATGCGCTCCGCGCCGGTATATCCACAGCTGCGTAGGCGGGATGTTGCGGATGACGAAATGGAAATGTTCGACGCTGTAGTTGCCGCGGCCAGCCGGGATCGGCGACATCGGGCCATAGGTCAGCTGCACGATCGGTCGCCCGGCCGGGATGCGGTCGAGCAGGCTCTCGATATAGGCGATGCGCTGGGCGACCGGAAAGTTGAGCAGCGGCACGCCGGAGACGACGGAATCGAAGATCATCCCGCTCTTGTCGCCAAGCGTGGCGTTGAGGTTGAAGGCATCGCCCTCGATGACGTTGACGCCGGGATATAGCCGCCGCAGGTGGCGCACGAAATCCGTGGAATATTCGACCGCGTAGAGATTTTCGGGCCGCACGCCCTGCGCCAGGATGGCGCGGGTGATGACGCCGGTGCCGGGACCGACTTCGAGCACCGGCAGGCCGGATTTCGGGTCGACGATCGAGGCCATCTTGCGGGCGGTGGTCGAACTGGTCGGCACGATCGAGCCGACCGTCTTTGGCTTATCGATCCAGCCCTTGAAGAATTTGAGCTCGTCGTCGAACTTTTCGGCAAGCGCCTTGCGCAGTCCGGGACGTGTCATGCAAGCTCTCCTCAGCGCTCCCCTTCAAGCTACTTAACACTTGAGCGGCGCAAGGCAAGGCGCGGCCAGGCGCATGTCGTGGATAAGATAATCTTCGTCGCGTCTCAAAACAATGCGCGGGTCACGGATTTTCGCGACCCAAACCGGTTTCCGCTGCTGGCCAACGCGCATCAACGCTCGCCAAAAGATTCGAAGAAATCCTTCATGCGGGTGAAAAAGCCGCTCGATTGGGGCGAATTGTCCTGCGAGGAGAGCTGTTCGAACTCCTCCAACAGCTCGCGTTGGCGGCGGGTGAGGTTCTGCGGCGTCTCGACCGCGGTCTGGATGTAGAGGTCGCCGATATTGGGCTGGCGCAGCACCGGCATGCCCTTGCCCTTGAGGCGGAACTGGCGCCCGTTCTGGGTGCCTTCCGGCACTTTCACCTTGGTCTGCGTGCCATCCAGCGTCGTCACCTCGAAGGAGCCACCAAGGGCGGCCGTCGTCATCGAGATTGGCACCTTGCAATAGAGATCGGCACCGTCGCGCTGGAAGAACTCGTGCGGCTTGACCGCCAGGAAAATATAAAGGTCGCCCGACGGCCCGCCGCGCAGGCCGGCCTCACCTTCATTGGCAAGGCGAATGCGGGTGCCGTCCTCGATGCCGGCCGGGATGTTGACCGACAGCGAACGCTCCTCGGTGACACGGCCCTGGCCGGCGCATTTCGGACATGGGTCCTTGATCGTCTGGCCACGCCCCTGGCATTGCGGGCAGGTGCGCTCGATCGAGAAGAAGCCTTGCGTGGCGCGCACCTTGCCGTGGCCGTTGCACATCGAGCAGGTGACGGGCTGGGTGCCGGGCTTGGCGCCGCTGCCCGAGCATTCCGAGCAGGAGATCGAAGCCGGCACGCGGATCTGCGCGGTCTTGCCGGTAAACGCCTCTTCCAGCGAGATTTCCATGTTGTAGCGCAGGTCGGCGCCGCGTTCGCGGCCGCCCGACGAGCGGCGCTGGCGCCCGCCCATCATGTCGCCGAAAATATCCTCGAAGATGTCCGCGAAGCCGCCGGCGCCAAAGCCCTGCGCGCCGCCATTCATGCCGCCCTGCTCGAAAGCGGCGTGGCCGAAGCGGTCATAGGCCGCGCGCTTCTGCGGGTCCTTCAGCGTCTCGTAGGCTTCGTTGATTTCCTTGAACTTGTGCTCGCAGGAATGATCGCCGGGGTTGCGGTCGGGATGGAACTGCATGGCGAGCTTGCGGAAAGCGCTCTTGAGCTCCTTCTCGTCGGCGCCTTTTTGGACGCCCAGCGTCTCGTAGAAATCAGCTTTCATTTTTTCCCGCTGTCCGGATGCTCAACGTCTTGAAGCATTGTTGCGTCTCTTGCCGGCACTGACGCTTCGATTTAGGTGCGATGGAACCGCGATGCCAGTGTCGGCGCGGCTTTGCCCGCATTTTTTCGGCGTGGTCCGCTGTTTTTCCGCAAAGGGTTGCAAAAAAGCCCGGCTCTGTGCCGGGCTTTTCGCACTATCTTGCCGTCAAACGGTTTAGGCCGACTTCTTCTTGTCGTCGTCCTCGTCGATTTCCTCGAAATCGGCGTCGACAACGTCACTGTCCTTGGCGGCGTCCGCCTTGGCGTCGGCTTCCGCCGCTTCCTTCTGCGAAGCCTCGTACATGGCCTGGCCAAGCTTCATCGAAGCCTCGGCAAGCGCCTGGCTCTTGGCTTCGATGTCGGCCGCGTCATCGCCTTCGGTCGCGGTCTTCAGCGCCGCGATCGCGTCGGAGATCGCCGTGCGCTCGGTCTCCGAAACCTTGTCGCCATATTCCTTCAGCGACTTCTCCGAGGAATGCACCAGCGCCTCGGCCTGGTTGCGGGCTTCGACCAGCGCACGCCGCTTCTTGTCGGTCTCGGCATTGGCCTCGGCGTCCTTGACCATCTTCTCGATGTCGGCGTCCGAAAGACCGCCCGATGCCTGGATGCGGATCTGGTGCTCCTTGCCGGTGCCCTTGTCCTTGGCCGAAACGTTGACGATGCCGTTGGCGTCGATGTCGAAGGTGACCTCGATCTGCGGCACGCCGCGCGGCGCCGGCGGGATGCCGACGAGGTCGAACTGGCCGAGCGCCTTGTTGTCGGCGGCCATTTCGCGCTCACCCTGGAAGACGCGGATGGTCACGGCCGACTGACTATCCTCGGCCGTCGAGAACACCTGGCTCTTCTTGGTCGGGATCGTCGTGTTGCGCTCGATCAGGCGGGTGAACACGCCACCCAGCGTCTCGATGCCGAGAGACAGCGGCGTCACGTCGAGCAAAAGCACGTCCTTGACGTCGCCCTGCAGCACGCCGGCCTGGATGGCGGCGCCGAGAGCGACGACCTCATCCGGATTGACGCCCTTGTGCGGCTCCTTGCCGAAGAACTGCTTCACGATCTCCTGGATCTTGGGCATGCGGGTCATGCCGCCGACCAGGACGACCTCGTCGATCTCGCCGGCCTTCAGGCCGGCATCCTTGAGCGCCGCCTTGCAAGGGGCAATCGTGCGCTGGACCAGGTCATCGACCAGCTGCTCGAACTTGGCGCGCGTCAGCTTCAGCGTCAGGTGCTTCGGCCCGGTCGCGTCGGCGGTGATGAAGGGCAGGTTGATTTCGGTCTGCGTTGTCGACGACAGCTCGATCTTGGCCTTTTCAGCCGCCTCCTTGAGGCGTTGCAGGGCGAGCTTGTCGTTCTTCAGGTCGATGCCCTGTTCCTTCTTGAACTCGGCCGCCAGGTATTCGACCAGGCGCATGTCGAAATCCTCGCCGCCGAGGAAGGTGTCGCCATTGGTCGACTTGACCTCGAACACGCCGTCGCCGATTTCGAGCACCGAGATGTCGAACGTGCCGCCGCCAAGGTCATAGACGGCGATGGTCTTGCCTTCCTTCTTGTCGAGGCCATAGGCAAGCGCCGCGGCCGTCGGCTCATTGATGATGCGCAGCACTTCAAGGCCGGCGATCTTGCCGGCGTCCTTGGTTGCCTGGCGCTGGGCGTCGTTGAAATAGGCTGGAACGGTGATGACCGCCTTCTCGACCTTCTCGCCGAGATAGGCTTCCGCCGTTTCCTTCATCTTCTGCAGGATCATGGCCGAAATCTGCGAGGGCGACTGCTTCCTGCCGCCGGCCTCGACCCAGGCATCGCCATTGTCGCCCTTGATGATCTTGTAGGGGACAAGCTTCTTGTCCTTTTCCGTCACCGGATCGTCATAGCGGCGACCGATCAGGCGCTTGACCGCGAAGATGGTGTTTTCAGGATTGGTGACCGCCTGGCGCTTGGCCGGCTGGCCGACGAGACGTTCGTCGTCGCCGCTGATGGCGACGATGGAAGGCGTCGTGCGCGCCCCTTCCGCATTCTCGATTACCTTCGGCTCCTTGCCATCCATGATGGCGATACAGGAGTTGGTGGTGCCAAGATCGATACCGATTACTTTTGCCATTTTTCTAATCTCTCCGCTAAGCAGGCTCTCAGGACCCGTACAGGCATTCCGACGAAAGCCCCTGTTCACAAGAAATTCCGTTCCGGCAACCGGCGTTCCGGCACCGAACGGCTTGGCGCGTATATAAGAACAGGCTGCAGCGCGCGCAAGCATTCTGCGCAAGGCTTCCATGAACCTTTCCACTTCCGCCCGCGACTGATCTCCAGGTGCCGCATGGTGCGGCCCGGAAAGGAAGCACCCATGACCTATAACCCAGAGGCTCCGCGGTCTCCGGGAACAACGGGAGCTCGGCGCGACCACCGCCTTCGGGACGGGGTCGATGCGCTGGGCTTTCCGCTGATTCCGTTGACCCAGCGTAAGAGCAGGCGTATCGTGACAATGAGGAAAGCAGACAATTCGATCAGGGAAGAACGAGCCGGACCGCCGCGCCTTGCCCTGATTTGCGCGGCCCAACCGGACATTTCTCCCGTCGACTACGGGGGGAATGTCATGTCTCGCATCCGCGGCTCGTTCGTGTCGTCTCTTGATGGACATTTGCGCGGTATCGCGCACGCAAGCGGCGGATTGCTGGCGCTGGCGCTCAGCGCCGGTCTGTGGCTGGGCGCCGCGCAGGCGCAGGAAACCCGGATCATCTATCCCGGTTCCATGGCGGTGACCGGATTTTCCGGCACCGTCATTCCCAATTTCGACGAGGGCCTGCCGCCCGGCGTCGATCCGGTCGACGAAACCTTCATCGACGACACGCGCGCCACCTTGCGCGTGTTCGACGTCTCGCATCTGGGCGGGCCGGCCGCCGGCCAGCTCGTCAACACGCCGCCGCCTTTCGAGGTGACGGCAGACCAGATCGGCCAGGTGTTCGGCGTCACCTACGACGACGGCGTGCGCGACGGCGTTCCATCAGGCATTCCCAATCTCTATGCCGGGGCCACCTCGCTGCACGGCATCCGCATCGTCACGCCGGACGCCGACGATGACGGTCGCCCCGAGCGGCAGCGCCGCGGCACACCAGGCGCCACCTTCATGGATGGCCAGTTCGGCACCGAAAACGGTGGCGGGCCGGGCACCATCTGGAAGATCGACGGCATCACCGGCCAGGTCTCCAAATTCGCCGACATCGACACCAACAGCGGTCCCGGCATCGGCAACCTGACCTTCGACGCCGCTCACCGCCAGTTCTTCGCTTCCGACCTCGATACCGGCCTGATCCATCGCATCGACGCCGCCGGCGCGCTGATCGACAGCTTCGACCATGGCGTTGCCGGGCGCCCCGCGCACGGGCTCGCTCCCGTCGCCGACGATGGTTCGGTGATGGACATACAAGGCGCGGCTTTCGACAGCGAAGACCCCGACAGCTGGGGCTACACGCAGGACGAGCGCCGCATCTGGGCCGTTTCCTATCATGGCGGCCGGCTTTATTATTCGGTCGGTGAAAAGTCGGAAATCTGGTCGGTGGGCATCGCCCGCGACGGCACCTTCGCCGGCGGCCCGCGTTGGGAACTGACGGTCAAGGCCGACAAGGACTACGCCGTCACCGACATCGCCTTCGACAACAGCGGCTTCATGTACCTGGCCCAGCGCGGCCCGGTCGAGAACCGCTACGACTACAGCCAGTTCGCCGATTCCGGCAAGGGCGAGGTCATCCGCTACTTCAGAGAGAACCCGGACGATCCGGAAACGGAATCGGTCTGGGTCGAAGTGCCGCAGGAATACGCGGTCGGCTTCCCGCAGGGCAACCGGCAGTATGCCGGCGGCCTCGACCTGCAATATGGCTATGATGCCGACGGCAATCTCGACACTTCGGTCTGCACCCAGACGCTGGTCAACACCGGCGACAAATTGCGCGACAATCCGGCTCTCGCCGAACAGCTCGCCGCCGGCGGGCCGTTCGCCGTGCATGGCGTGCAGATCACGCCCAAGGAGCTGGTCAAACCAGCCAATGTGCCGCCCTTCGGCTCCTGGTTCGTCGACTTCGACAGCTATTTCGACGACCCGGAGGTCGAGGGCCATGTCGGCGACGTCGCCGTCTGGCATCCCTGCGAAGGCCGCGCCGGCTATTATGAAGAAATCCCGGGCGGCTATCTGCCGCCATTCTATCCGCCGGACTTCCCACCGCCCGGCAATCTGCCTCCATGTCTCGATGTCGACGACGTCCAGTACTACTGCACGCCTTCCGGCCTCGAGGCCGATCTCTATCTCCATGACCATGCCGGCTTCGGCGGCGATTCGATCAAGGCCCAGTCCAGGACGCCAGGCGTCGGGGTAACCACCCGGCAGTCGCATGCGCCCGGCAAGCCTTACACGATCGACATCACCGGCCACTATCCGGGCGACACAGTCGATGTCGGGCTCTGCTTCTACAGGAAGTCCGACAAGGACAAGGGTGGTTACTACCCTTGCTGCAAGATGACTTTGCCGCTCAGAACCCCAGCCGTCAGCTGCGAACGTTGAGGAGGGGAAGATGAAAAATCTCGCACTCTCCCCGCTCGCCCAGAACAGCCGATCAACCGGCACTCAAACAACCGTCATGGAGACGATCATGAAACCCCTGTCATACGCCAGGCGCGGCGCGCGCTGGCTGATGGCGGCCGGTATCGCGGTCGCCACGCTCGCCCCGATACAGAGTTTTGCGGAGGACACTGCCCCGATCACCCCGGAGCTGAAGCTCGATCTCGACAGTTCGCGCGTCATCACCCCGAGGCCCGACCGGGTCGTGCCCTTCTTCACCAAGAAAGGCACTCAAAGAGGCTGCGACTACGTCGTCTATTCGCTGAGCTTCGGCCTGCGCGGCGATCCGCGGGGCCTTGCCGACCCGAGCCTCGAGGCCAGGCTGAAGAAGGTCAGGATCGACTTCAAGGATCAGCTTCCGCACGGCCTTGAGATCGTCAACGTCAATGTGTCCGGCGACGGCACGGATTCGTCCGGCGGACCGCTGCCGGGGGCGACGATCAGCACGTCGGCAAATCCGAACGACACGGCTGTCGTTTCCGATTTCCGCATCTCCACTTCCGATCTCGACGGCGTCGGCGCTCCCAACGAGCGCGTCATCAACTTCGTGATCACGGCCAAGATCGATCATGCGGCATTTCCCGCGCCGACGATCATCGACAACCATGGCATGATCAAGGTGACCGCCGGACCGGGCACCGGGACCATCATCCCGTCGCAGGATCCGAGCAAGCCCGACGACGGCGACTTCAAGACCGGTGAAAAGACCTCGATCAAGATCGACGTCACCAAGTGCAATCCGCCACCACCACCTCCCGGCAAGGAATGCTTCAAGGTGGAGCGCGGCACGGTCGACTGCGTGCCAGGCGGCGGCGCCTTCATCTACCACATGCCGGTCGGCCCAGAGATGGGCGGCAAGTGGGTGCAGGTGTCGACGACCACGCCCGGCATCATCATCATCCCCGACACGCAGCTGGTGCCGGCGGGCGGCGGTGTGCTCAACTGGAAGATCGTCGGCGCCTCGCCCGGCGACGTCATCCACCTCATCGTCACCGGCATCGAAACCTATGCCGGTCCGAAGGAAGGCTGGGGCTTGTGCTGCACGCAGACGATCGACATCGTCATCCCGCGAGACCAGAGGTGCCCGCCCAAGGACAAGGAACCGGACCTCAAGGTCGAGAAACGCGCTGACGTGACGCGTTGCACGATGGGCGGCGGCTGCGACTTCACCATCAGGGTCACCAATGTCGGCACCGGTGCCTACCACGGCAAGATCGTGCTCGACGAGGTGACGCTGCCGGCCGGCTCGACGCTCGATTCAGGGCCCAATCCGCCCTGGGTCTGCGTGCCCGGCACCACCCCGATGACGTGCACCTATCCGGTGACCACGCTCAATCCGGGGGCCTCCATCGACCTCAAGCTCGGCTTCAAGCCGGCCGGGGGCTGGCAAGGCAGCGTCTTGCGCAACTGCGCCACCTATAATTATGGGGCCAGCGGCAAGCCGCTTTTCGGCAGCCAATCGAATGATCGCGGCTGTGCCTCGATCCCGATCTGCCGGCGTGGCGATCGTGACCGCGACTGCCGGCCGCCCGTCGAAAAGAAGGTCGACCTGATCCTGAAGAAGCGTGCCCGCATCCCGGTCTGCACGGCCGACGGCATCTGCTATTTCGTGATCGACATCATCAACAACGGCACATCAACCTATAACGGGCCGTTGACGGTGATCGACAGCTATCCGGGCGGTGCCCCGTCCTCCTCGACCTTCGGCCCGAGCCCGCCCTGGACATGCGGACCGAACGGCCCCGGCCAGTTCCGCTGCGACAATGCGGGAATCTCGCTGCCTCCGGACGCCTCGACACCGATCGTCGTCAAGGCGGTCATGCCGGCCGGCTACCAGTCGGACACGGTGGAGAACTGCGCATTGGTGAAGGCCATCCCCGGTGAAGACGACCTCACCAACAACAAGGCCTGCGCCAAGGAACGCTTCCGTCATCCCAATGGCGGCAAGCCCATCCTGCGCATCACCAAGGTGTGCAACGGCTCGCTCGCCGGCGCCGCGGTCGTCTCTTGCCGCATCACCGTCATCAGCCTTGGCACCGCTGCCCCAACCGGTCCGGTGCGGGTCAACGATGCCGCCACGCTGGTGGCTGGCGGCGCGCCCGTCCAGATCCAGACCGTCACCCCTGACGGCGCGGAATGGGCGTGCGGACCGGTCCCGGCCAATGCGCTGTCGTGCCAGATTCCCGGTGCCGTGATGACACCTGGAACCAGCCGCCACTTCGACGTGACGGTTTCGGCGAACGGCGCGTTCGAGAACTGCGCGCGGGGTTCGTATGGTCCGGCGCCGGGCGACGACATCGTCTATCCGATCGGCCAGGCCTGCGCCAAGGGCGGCGGCTCTTCGACCATCCGTGTCGAAAAGACCGGCGACCGCGAATGCAAGCTCGGCCAACCCTGCTCGTTCGAGATCACCATCACGAACGACGGCACAAGCCCCTTCTCCGGGCCGGTCCGCATCGGTGATGCGATCGGCGTGGAGGGTTTCGGCAGGCTGGAAGGCGTTGAGATCATTTCGATCCAACCGCCCTTCGGCTGCTCGCCGGAGCCGGCGACCTTGCCGCTGTCCTGCATTGCCAACCTGACGCTGGGCGCCGGCGAAAGCCGGGTGCACCATGTCACCGTGGTCATTCCCGACGACGGCCGCCTGGCCAATCTGCGGGGCAACGTCAGCGGCCAGAACTGCGTCGGCGTCCTGTCTCCCGACACGCGGGTGCAAGGCGGCGGCGACGTGCTTGGCGGTGACCTGACAAATGTGCAGGGCGATCGCGGCAGGGCCTATGCCTGCCATCCCTTCGCCATCAGCCAGGAGACCAAGAAGGAATGCTCGGCGGGCTTCGTCTTGAACGATGCCGGCCGGTGTGTCTGCCCGCGCGGTACGACGTTCCGCAACGGCCAGTGCTCGCCAGGCGGCGGTATCGTGCCGAAGCCGGAGCCGAAGCGCTGCGTGCTGCTCGAAGGCCAGATCCGCACCGAG
This sequence comes from Mesorhizobium sp. M1406, assembly GCF_040317555.1. NCBI lineage: Bacteria > Pseudomonadati > Pseudomonadota > Alphaproteobacteria > Hyphomicrobiales > Phyllobacteriaceae > Mesorhizobium > Mesorhizobium sp. M1406. The sequence goes on from NZ_JAMYKW010000063.1 coordinate 11,687, forward strand.
GACGGACGCTGCGTCTGTCCACGCGGAACCGGGCTTGAGAACGGCAAATGCGTCAGGACCGACAAGCCCGAGCAATGCACCGTCCGTGGCCAGATCCACAATTCGGACGGCGATTGTGTCTGCCCCAGGGGTACGGAAGTCAGGGACAATGCCTGCCGTCCGATCCGGCCGAAGCCTGAGCAGTGCACGATCCGTGGCCAGGTCCACAATTCCGACGGCGATTGCATCTGCCCGAGAGGGACCGAGGTGCGCAATGGCGCCTGCCGTCCGATCCGGCCGAAGCCCGAGCAGTGCACGATCCGTGGCCAAGTCTACAATGCAGACGGCGATTGCGTCTGCCCCAAGGGTACGGAAGTCAGGGACAACGCCTGCCGTCCGATCCGGCCAAAGCCTGAGCAGTGCACGATCCGTGGCCAGGTCCACGACGCCAACGGCGATTGCGTCTGCCCGAAGGGTACCGAGGTGCAGGGCAATGCCTGCCGGCGCAAGCAGCCGACGCAGGAGCAGTGCGACATACGCGGCCAGATCCATAACAAGCGCGGCGAGTGTGTCTGTCCGCGTGGGACCGAAGTGATCGACGGTGCATGCCGCAAGCCCAGGCAGGAGGTGGAATGCGCACCGGGCTCGCAGATGATCAATGGCCAGTGCCAGCCGATCATCAGACGGCGCTGCCCTGAAGGCACGATCGGGCGGTATCCGAACTGCCGTCCGATCCGCGGGCAACCGTCGCTGGAGCTCAACCCGGGCCTGCTGCTGCAGGTACTGCCACGGCGCCAGCCGCAGGTCGATCAGCAGCAGGATCCGGATCCAAACAGAATCCTGAAACTCCAGCAGCAATAGGAATCTGCTCGACGCCAGACCAGAAACCCGCCGGAGCAATCCGGCGGGTTTTTCGTCAATGCTCCGGAGCAAGTGGAAATTGGCCGCGACACCATCGGAGACGCCGCAACGCCGGTGCAACCGCCGCGCCCGCGCTCTCGACAAGTTGGCTGGAGCGCATTAGGCAGTCGATAGAGTGGCCGGACGAAAAGGGCGCTCGGAAAGGCGGCCCCCCATGAGCAAAAAGACCCTGATCGCACCCTCGGTGCTGGCGTCGGATTTTTCCAAACTCGGTGATGAGGTCGAAGCGGTGGTGGCGGCCGGCGCCGACTGGATCCATCTCGATGTGATGGACGGGCACTTCGTGCCCAACATCACCTTTGGCCCGCCGGTGATCAAGGCGATCCGCGACCGCACCAAGGCCTTCTTCGACTGCCATCTGATGATCGCCCCGGCCGACCCCTATCTGGCCGCTTTTGCCGAGGCAGGCTGCGACGGCTTGACCGTGCATGCCGAGGCCGGACCGCATCTCGACCGCTCGCTGCAGACCATCAGGAACCTTGGCAAGAAGGCCGGTGTGTCGCTCAATCCGGCGACGCCGGAAAGCGCGGTCGAATACGTGCTCGACCGGCTCGACCTGATCCTGATCATGACCGTCAATCCGGGCTTCGGCGGCCAGGCCTTCATTCCGGCGATCGTCGACAAGGTGAAGCGGATCAAGGCGCTGATCGGCGGCCGGCCGATCCGCATCGAGATCGACGGCGGCGTTTCGGCCGAAACCGCGCCGCTGGTGACCGCCGCCGGCGCCGACGTTCTGGTGGCGGGCGCCGCCATCTTCAAGGGCGGCAGCGTCGAAGCCTACCGGCAAAACATCCAGGCGATCAGGACGGCAGCCGACAACGCAGTCGGCTAACTCACGGCGCATTCCGTCTTCAATCAATCCGATATGCCGGCCAAGGGGTCTGGTGCCGGAGCGCGGCTTATGAGGATATGATGCCCCAAAGCGGCAGCCGGCCTGATTCGGTTCCAATGTTCGTCGCCAGTGCGCACAACAGAACAGGTGGTCTCACGCGCATACAAAAGAACAGGGAATAGATTCTCCTGCGTGCATACAAAACATGTTAAGTTTCCGCAGGTTGTGGGAACGCGCGGAATTACAGCATCGAGCCCTGGAAAGTCGCATATTTCTTTGTGCTTGAGTACAATAGCGTGATCTTCTGCTTGAGCACACGACCGCAGGCGCTGTATGGTACATATGCGAAAAAGGGGGATGTTTTCGGACTCGAATTGCCCAAAATAAAAATTAGGGACAAGGAGTCGCTGTGACATATGGAGCTGCCAATCTGAGCGACGACGGCGCAGGCTCCAAGAGCACGCTTGCCAGCACCGTCTATCAGCAATTGCGTGACGACCTTCTCGGTGGTGTTCTTGAGGCCGAGAGCAAGTTGCGGGTCGAGTGGGTGGTTTCCAAATATGGGGCTGGCGCCTCCCCTGTCCGCGAGGCCCTCAATCGCCTCGCTTCGGAAGGGCTTCTCGGCCGCCACGACCAGCGCGGCTTCTTCATCATGCCGGTCAGCGCGTTGGAACTCGAAGAGCTGACGCGCACGCGTTGCTGGCTCGAGGAGCGGGCGCTTCGCGAATCCATCGCCCACCGCACCGCCGAATGGGAAGAACAACTCGTTCTGGCGCTGCATCGCCTGGGCCGCGCGTCACGTTTTTCGCCGCAGAATCCCGTCTCGCTCAATCCGGATTGGGAACGGCTGCACCGCATCTTCCATAGGGTGCTGATTTCGGCCTGCCGGTCGCAATGGCTGGTGGGATTCTGCGACCAGCTTTCCGATCACGCCTATCGCTACCGGCAAATGGTCAATGACGGCGAAGGCGTCCAGCGCGACGATTTCGGCGAGCATCGCCTGATCGCCGAATGTGCCCTTGATGGCGATGCCGACGGCGCCGTCGAGGCATTGATCAACCACTATCAACTGACCGCCGCCATGTGCATGAAACGCCTCAAGCAGGACGAAGCTACAAAGGTGATCGCCGGCAAGGCTGCCCGGCGATAGCGGTCGTTTCCGGCGGTCTTTTATAACCCATTGCTGGTAGCCTGTGGCATCGGCACGGCCGGCGTGAACCGCTGTCCGAGGCCTTGACGGCGCGGCCAAGAACCGCGAACTCTTCGCCGCCAAGGCATGCCGCTCCAGGCGAATGTGCAGGGCCCGCCGTTCCGCCACCCCAGGGAAATCTTCATGAGCAATCATCTGTTCGACGCGTTCCGGTCCCGGATGCCGGCGCCTGGGCGCCTGCTGATGGAAACCGATGACGGCCGCTCGCTCAGCTATGGCGATATGCTGGAGCGCTCGGCACAGCTCGCGCATGCGCTCTTGCAACTGGATGTCGAACCCGGCGACCGGGTCGCCGTGCAGGTCGAGAAGAGCCCTGAGGCGGTCCTGCTCTATCTCGCCTGCCTGCGCGCCGGCGCCGTCTTCCTGCCGCTCAACACCGCCTACACATTGACCGAGCTGGAGTATTTCTTCGGCGATGCCGAGCCACGGCTGGTCGTCTGCGATCCGGCAAGGGCGGCCGACATCGGCGCGCTGGCGGAAAAAACGGGCGCCGTCGCCGTCACGCTCGGCCGCGACGGCCAGGGATCGCTGACCGATCAGGCCTCGCGGCTGCCGACGGAGTTTCATGACGTGGCGCGCGGGCCGGATGACCTCGCGGCGATCCTCTACACTTCGGGAACCACGGGCCGCTCGAAGGGCGCCATGCTCAGCCACGAGAATCTCGCCTCCAACGCGCGCGTGCTGGTCGAGCACTGGCGCTTCACCGGAGACGACGTGCTGATCCACGCATTGCCGATCTTCCACACACACGGCCTGTTCGTCGCCACCAACGTCATCCTGATGGCCGGCGGCTCAATGCTGTTCGAGCAGAAGTTCGATCCGGCCCGCATCGTCACGCTTTTGCCGCGCGCCACGGTTCTGATGGGCGTGCCGACTTTCTATGTGCGCCTGCTGCAGCAGGATGGGCTGGGCCGCGAGGCGGCGAAAAACATCCGTGTGTTCATTTCCGGTTCGGCGCCGCTGCTGGCCGAGACGCACAAGGCCTGGCGCGAACGAACCGGCCACGCGATCCTCGAACGCTATGGCATGACCGAGACCAACATGAACACCTCGAACCCCTATGAAGGCGAGCGGCGCGCCGGCACGGTCGGTTTCCCTTTGCCCGGCGTCACGCTTCGCATCGCCGATCCCGACAGCGGCGCAGCGCTCGCCCAAGACGAGGTCGGCATGATCGAGGTCAAGGGCCCAAACGTCTTCGGTGGCTATTGGCGCATGCCGGAGAAGACCAAGGCGGAATTCCGCGCCGACGGTTTCTTCATCACGGGCGATCTCGGCATCATCGACGCCGACGGCTACGTCCATATCGTCGGGCGCGGCAAGGACCTGATCATTTCCGGCGGCTACAACATCTATCCGAAGGAACTCGAAAGCGAGATCGACGCGCTCGACGGGGTTAGCGAAAGCGCCGTCATCGGCGTTGCCCATCCGGATTTCGGCGAAGGCGTCACCGCTGTCGTCGTGCGTGCGCCGGCATCGCGGATCACCGGCGCCGAAATTCTCGGCGCCATCGCCGGACGCGTGGCGAAATACAAGCACCCAAAGCGGGTGATCTTCGTCGACGAACTGCCGCGCAACACCATGGGCAAGGTGCAGAAAAATCTTTTGCGCGAGACATATAAGGATCTCTACACAGCCTGAAATTGGAGGCGCGGCCGGTCGGTCAGCCTTGGGCGCCAGCCTCAAAAACCTTGCCGCCACCGATCCAAACGCTCTTCATGTCGAGATCGTCCGACAGCGAAACGATATCCGCCGCCGTGCCTTTGGCGAAGCGGCCGAGCCGGTGCGACTGGCCGATCGCCTGCGCCGGATAGAGCGAGGCCATGCGCAACGCTTCCGACAGGTCCAGCCCGACAACCCGGTGGACGTATCGAACCGCCGAGATCATGTCGAGATCGGCACCCGCCAGCGTTCCGTCGGCAAGCCGCAAGCTGCCATCCTTGCGGTAGATGGTGCGGCCGTTCAGCGTGAATGAGGTCATGTCGGTGCCGATTGTTGCCATGGCGTCGCTGACCAGCACGATCTTGCCGGGACCTTGCTTGGCACGCAGCGCGATCTTGATGGTGGCGGGATCGACATGGATGCCGTCGGCGATAAGACCGGCGGACAAGGTGCCGATGTCGATGGCCGCGCCGGCCAGACCAGGCTCGCGATTGCCGATCTGGCTCATTGCGTTGAACAGATGGGTGACCACGCTCGCGCCGGCTTCGGCGAAGGTGCTGGCGGTGGCGTATCCGGTGTCGGAATGGCCAAGACTGACGATGACGCCGGCCTTGGCGAGTGCCGCGACGCGTGCCGGCTCGACGGATTCCGGCGCTACGGTGGTGAGCAGCACCGGCAGTTTTTGCCGCGCCGCGATCAGCATCGCCTGGTCGGCATCCGACATCGGCCGGATCAGCGCCGGATCATGCGCACCCTTGCGGGCGATCGACAGATGCGGGCCTTCGAGATGCAGGCCGAGAAAACCCGGCATCTTCCGCAGCGCCGCGGCTTCGCCGGCGGCGACGGCGGCGGCGGTGATGTCGGGCGTGTCGGTGATCAGCGTCGGCAGCAGCGCCGTCGTGCCGAAGGGCGCATGTGCCTTGCAGATGGTTTCGAGCGAGGCGACATCGGGATGGTCGTTGAGCATGACGCCGCCGCCGCCATTGACCTGGAGGTCGACGAAGCCGGGCACGAGCATGCCGCCGCCGGTCTCGATGACGCGGACATCGGCGGCTATGGCACCGGAGGGCAAAATAGCCTCGACGAGGCCGTCGCGCACGACCAGCGCGTGGCCGTCATGCCAGTCGTCGCCGTCGAAAATCCGGGCGCCGGTCAGGGCAAAACGGTCGCTCATAGCGTCTCCGTCACCTTGCGAAGATTGCGCGGCGTGTCCGGATCGAGACCGCGATGGCGGGCAAAGGCCTCGACGAACATGTAGAAGGAAACGATCAGCGCCAGCGGGTCGGTCAGGGGATGGCCGGTGGCGACATGCGGCAGGGGCACGGCACGCTGGGCAAGCGCGGAGGTGACGAACACCGGCGCGCCCTTGGCCGCCAGGCTGTCGGCGGCCTCGGCGACTGATGGCTCCGACGCGTCGCGCGCGGCCAGCGCCAGCACCGGAAAATCGGGGCCGATCAGCGCCAGCGGGCCATGCATGACTTCGGCGGCGCTGTAGGCCTCGGCGTGCATGCCGCAGGTTTCCTTGAATTTCAGCGCCGCCTCGTTGGCCATCGCCGCCGATGGTCCGCGGCCGAGGATGAACAGCGACTTCTGCTTCTCGATCGTTTCGGCCAGCACGCTCATCCAGTCGCAGGTGATCGCCTTGCGGAAATGCTCCGGCAAGCGGGCCAGTGCTGTCAGGAGCGCATCGTCGCCGGTGGCATGCGCCATCAAAGCGAGGCCGGCAACGGCGGAATTGATGAAAGTCTTGGTCGCCGCCACGCTGCGCTCGGGGCCGGCCAGTATATCGATGGCGTAATCCGAGGCACGCGCCAGCGGCGAATCGGCTGTGTTGGTGATGGCGATGGTCAGCGCGCCGCCCGCCCGCGCGGTTTCGGCCATGGCAACGATGTCGGGGCTCTTGCCCGACTGCGAGATCGCCAGGCAGGCCGAGCCGGCGAGCCTGAGCTTGCGCCCATAGATCGAGGCGATTGATGGTCCGACCGATGCAACGGCGAGGCCCGCCGTCAGCTCGACGGCATACTTCATGAAGGTGGCGGCATGGTCGGACGAGCCGCGCGCCACGGTAACGACAAACTGCGGGTCGCGTTCGCGTATGCCGCGCCCAGCCTCGGTCAATAACGCGCCGGAGCCGTCGAGTAGGCGGGAGACGGCTTGCGGGATCTCCGCGATCTCGCGCCGCATATGGGTCGGCTTCGTTGGCTCTGTACTCATGGTCGGCCCTCTTCACTTGGCCCCGCCAGCCGCAGTTCGGCGACGAAATCATAGGCGTCGCCCCGATATATAGAGCGGGTGAATTCGATCACCTTGCCGCTCGCCAGATAGGAAATGCGTTCGATATGCAGGCCGGCGACGCCCGGTGATACTTCGAGCAGGCGCGCGTCGCTGTCGCCGAGATTGGCGGCGGAAATGCGCTGCACAGCCCGCACCGGCCGGTTGCCGGTCAATTCCAGCGCCGCATAGAGCGAGGAGCCTATATCAGCCGGGTCGGGCAATACTCTCGCCGACAGCGAGGCGCGTTCGATCGCCAGCGGCGTGTCATTGGCAATGCGCAGGCGAGCCACCCGAGCCACCAGTTCGCTCGACGACAGGCCGAGCACCATCATCTCGTCGGGCGAGGGCGCGTAAAGGCCGCGATCGAGCCAGGCCGAACGCACCGCCATGCCGCGCCGCGCCATGTCCTCTGTAAATGAGGTCAGCCGCGACAGCGACTGTTCGACGCGCTCCATGCGCGGCGCGACGAACGTGCCGGAACCATGGCGCTGGACCAGTATGCCGCCCTTGACCAGGTCTTGCACCGCCTTGCGCACGGTGACGCGCGAAATGTCGGCCTTGGTGGCGATGTCGCGCTCGGAGGGCAGTGCGTCCCCCGGCCCGATCAGGCCGCGATTGACCGCATCCTCGATGCTCTTGCGAAGCTGCAGGTAGAGCGGCGCGCCGCTCTGCGACGACTGTTTCAGCATGGCGAAGATCTGGTCGGCGGCCTCGCTCATCGAGCCGCCTCCGCGTGTCCAGTGAAAAGGCGGACCGCCATCTGCACGGCGCCGCCCAGCGCGTCGTCGAGCGGCGGCTTGAGCAGCGCCCGGTAGCGGGCCGACAGGCGCGGCGCGTAGAGCGGAGCCAGCCCGCCAAGCAGGCAGAGCGGCGCGTCGTCCGAAAGGTCGAGCGCGCCGAGCGAGGCTTCGACGTCGGCGACCGCCCTGTCGAGGATCCAGTTGGCGATGCTGTCGCCCTTCTCGGCATGCTCGAACACCTTGGGTGCGAAGCCGCCGAAATCGCCGGGCTTGGCATTGGTGGTGAATTCGACCACGTCCTCCGGATTGTTGCGGAAAACGGCCAGCATGCTCAGCGTCAACGGCGAACCCTCGCGGACGCCGTCATAGGCAAGCAGCGTCTGCTCGAGCAGGTCGCGGCCGATGCGGGCGCCGCTGCCCTGGTCGCCGACCTGGAAACCCCAGCCGCCGATGGCGCGCGATTTGCCGTTCTTGCGCGCCATATAGGCGGTGCCGGTGCCGAGGATCGCCATGGCGCCGTCACCGGAGCCGACAGCGCCTTCCAGCGCGATCTCGGCGTCGGTCTCGACGCGGCTGATGCTGAACGGCAGGATCGCTTCGAGCTGCTGCCGGTAGGTGCCGACATTGGCGCCGGCGAGGCCAAGAATTGCCGGTGTCTGCGGGATCAGGTCCGGGTCCTGCCCGGCGTCGATGAACGCCTGCCGCGCCGCCTCGACGATGTTCGACCGGGCGCCGGTCAGATCGGTGCGGATGTTGGCGGCGCCGCTTTTGGCGCGGCCAACAACAGTGCCGTCCGCTGTCGCCAGGGCTGCCCGGCAGCTGGTGCCGCCGCCATCGATTCCGAGCACAAAATTCACACGATTTCTCCTCCGGGGGGATAATACCAATAAAATACCAATAGCCAAGGGTTAATTTCCGGCTCAAAAAAATTAGGGCGTATTTTATTGAAAAGCCGAGGTATTCCGTCGCTTCCCCGATTTCCAGCCCACGAGTTCGTTAATGCGTGTGGACAAGTGGTATTTTTTTGGTATTGTTCTGGTATTGGAGGAACCGGGATGGCCGAAACGCGCACCGAAGCGCTTCATAAAAATGCCGAGGGGCTGGATATCCAGACTCCGGACGCCATCCTTTCCTATTTGGCCGATGCGCAGATTGAAGCCGCTAAAGTGGTGCGCCATGCCATTCCTTCCATTGCCAGGGCGGCCGAAATCGTCGCCGGCAGACTGAACGGCGGCGGCAAGCTTGCCTACGCGGCGGCCGGCAGCTCGGGTCTGATGGCGCTGGCCGATGCGCTGGAGTTGCCTGGCACCTTCGGCATTCATCGCGACCGCATCGCCATCCTGATCGCCGGCGGCGACGAGGCCTTCCGGACGCTGGCCGGCGGACCGGAAGACGACACCGAGGAGGCCGCGGCAGCGGTCGCCAATGCTGGCCTCGGCAGCAGCGATTGCCTGATCGCCATTTCCGCCAGCGGCACCACACCCTATGCGGTGCGGGCCATCGAGGAAGCCGCTCGCCGTGGTGCAGCGACGATCGGCATCGCCAACAACCGGGACTCGGCGCTGCTTCGCCAGGCGCAAACCGCTATCCTGCTCGAAACGCCGCCGGAGCTGATCGCCGGCTCGACGCGGATGGGCGCCGGCACCGCCCAGAAGATCGCGCTCAACATGCTGTCGACGCTGACCGCGGTCCATCTCGGCCATGTCCATGATGGCTACATGGTCAATCTGACGGCCGACAACATCAAGCTGCGCGACCGCGCGGCGCGCATCGTCGCCGCCGTCAGCGGGCGCGGCACGGACGAAGCGGCCCGCCTGCTCGAGAAGAGCGGCGGCGCGGTCAAGACCGCCATTCTGCTCGCCGCCGGCGCCGACAGTGCCGATGCGGCGCGGAAGATACTGGAAGAGGCCGGCCAGAAGCTGCGGCCGGCCCTTTCCGCTATAGAGGGGAGCAAGGGGCGCACTGCCTCCGTTCTCATCAAAACCGAACCTGAAAAAGGTCAACAGGGAGACTGAGCATGACAACGAAACTACTGACGGCACTGCTTTTGGGCACCAGCATTCTCGGCTCGGCCGGGGTGGCTTATGCCGACGTAACGCTCAACATCGAAAGCTGGCGCGGCGATGACCTTGCCATCTGGAAGGACAAGCTGATCCCGGCGTTCGAAGCCAAGAACCCGGGCATCAAGGTGGTGTTCGCACCGTCGGCTCCGACCGAGTATGACGCCGCACTTGGCGCCAAGCTCGCCGCCGGCTCGGCGGGCGACCTGATCACCTGCCGCCCGTTCGACAAGTCGCTTGAACTGTTCAAGAAGGGCAACCTTGCCGATCTCTCGGCGCTGCCCGGCATGGAAAACTTCTCTCCGGTGGCCAAGTCCGCCTGGCAGACAGACGACGGCAAGGTGAGCTTCTGCGTGCCGATGGCCTCGGTCATTCACGGCTTCATCTACAACAAGGACGCCTTCGACAAGCTCGGCATCAAGGTGCCGGAGACCCGCGACGAGTTCTTCGCCGCGCTCGACAAGATCAAGGCCGACGGCACCTACATCCCGATGGCGATGGGCACCAAGGATCTCTGGGAAGCCGCGACCATGGGCTACCAGAACATCGGCCCCAATTACTGGAAGGGCGAGGACGGCCGCGCGGCGCTGATCAAGGGCGATCAGAAGCTTACCGACAAGGAATGGATCGCGCCGTTTGAGGAACTGGCCAAGTGGAAGCCTTATCTCGGCGATGGGTTCGAAGCGCAGACCTACCCGGACAGCCAGAACCTGTTCACGCTTGGCCGCGCCGCCATCTACCCGGCTGGCTCGTGGGAAATCGGCCTGTTCAACACCCAGGCCCAGTTCAAGATGGGCGCCTTCCCGCCGCCGGTCGAGAAGGCCGGCGACACCTGCTACATCTCCGACCATACCGATATCGGCATGGGCTTGAACGCGGCTTCGAAAAACGCCGATGCGGCCAAGACCTTCCTGTCCTGGGTCGCCTCGCCGGACTTCGCCACCATCTACGCCAACGCGCTGCCGGGCTTCTTCAGCCTGAACTCCGCGCCGGTGAAGATGGAAGACCCGCTGGCGCAGGAATTCGTCTCCTGGCGCGGCAAGTGCAAATCGACGATCCGCTCGACCTACCAGATCCTGTCGCGCGGCACGCCGAACCTCGAGAACGAGACCTGGGTTGAATCGGCCAACGTCATCAACGGCACCGATACGCCGGAAGCCGCCGCCAAGAAGCTGCAGGCCGGTCTCGACAGCTGGTACAAGCCGGCCAAGTAAGAGCTCAGGCTGAGCGCTGCTTATCTCCCCCTTTGAGGGGGGAGATGTCGCCAAAGGCGACAGAGGGGGTCGGTGGAGGCAGGCCGCGGCTTGATCGTTGCTGGAAAGCACGGTCAAATGTCGATGGCGCGCTGCCTTGACCGACCCCACCCGCCTCGCTTCGCGAGGCACCCTCCCCTCGAGGGGGAGGGAGGCGCCGCGCCTTTGGCGGCATTTGCCAACCTGATCGGCGGGGACCGAACTCATGGCCGCAGAAACACGACCGAAAAGACCATTCCGCTGGCACATCGGCATCTTCCTGGCGCCGGCGGTGCTCGTCTACACGGCGATCATGATCCTGCCGCTCGCCGGCACGCTGCAGCTGTCGCTGTTCCGCAACATCGAGCAGCACCAGGTCTTCGTCGGGCTGGAAAACTTCCGCATGCTGTTCGGCGACCCCAACTGGTCGGTGGGTTTCTGGAACGCGCTCAGGAACAACACCTGGTTCTTCATCATCCACATGGTCGTGCAGAACCCGATCGGCGTCATGCTGGCCGCGTTGCTGTCCAGCCCGAGACTGAGATTCGCGGCCTTCTACCGCACGGCGATCTTCGTGCCCACGATCCTGTCCTTCGTTATCGTCGGCTTCGCCTGGAAGCTGATCCTGTCGCCGCTGTGGGGCGTGGCACCGCATCTGATGGACCTTGTCGGCCTGAAAAGCCTGTTCACGCCGTGGTTGGGCAAGGAGCAATATGCGCTGACCGCGCTCAGCCTGATCTCGGTGTGGCAGTTCGTCGGCATCCCGATGATGCTGATCTACGCAGCCCTGCTGTCGATCCCCGAAGAGGTGATCGAGGCCGCCGAATGCGACGGCATCACCGGCCTGTCGCAATTCTGGAAGATCAAGCTGCCGCTGATCCTGCCGTCGATCGGCATCATTTCGATCCTCACCTTCGTCGGCAATTTCAACGCCTTCGATCTGATCTACACCGCGCAAGGGGCGCTCGCCGGGCCGAACTACTCGACCGACATTCTCGGCACCTTCCTCTATCGCGCCTTCTTCGGTTTCCAGCTGCAGGTGGGCGACCCCAATATGGGCGCGGCGATCGCCACGATGATGTTCCTGATCATCCTCGGCGGCGTCTGCGTCTACCTCTTCCTCGTGCAGACGCGCCTGCGTCGCTACCAGTTCTGAGGGGGGTAGAATGTCGAGCTTGAACACCCCCCTCTGGCCTGCCGGCCATCTCCCCCGCAAGGGGGGAGATCGGATGTCATTTCGGCCTTCGCCAATCTCCAGCGTTGCAAGATGTGCGGCAACGCTAAAACTGCCAATCTCCCCCCTTGCGGGGGAGATGTCCGGCAGGACAGAGGGGGGTGCCTGGGCGCCGACCCTACCAGCCGCAGCTCGTCAGGAGACATTCCAATGAGCACCGCCACCCATTCCGTGCCCCGCACCATCGGCGCCCACGCGATCCTGCTGACCTACACGGGGATCGCGCTGTTTCCGGTGATCCTCGTCATCATGAACTCGTTCAAGTCGCGCGCCGGCATCTTCGGTGCGCCGCTGACGCCGCCGACGCCAACGACGTTCGACCTGATCGGCTACACGACGGTGATCGGCCAGGGCGACTTCATCCATTATTTCCAGAACAGCCTCGTCGTCACCGTCGCCTCGCTGTTCTTCGTGCTTTTGTTCGGCGCCATGGCGGCGTTCGCACTGTCGGAATACCGCTTTCGCGGCAATTCGCTGATGGGCCTCTATCTGGCGCTCGGCATCATGATCCCGATCCGGCTCGGCACCGTCGCCATCCTGCAATTGATGGTGGCGAGCGGGCTGGTCAACACGTTGACGGCGCTGATCCTGGTCTACACCGCGCAAGGCCTGCCGCTGGCCGTCTTCATCCTGTCTGAATTCATGAAGCAGGTGTCCGACGATCTGAAGAATGCTGGCCGTATCGACGGCCTGTCCGAATACACCATCTTCTTCCGCCTGGTGCTGCCGTTGGTCAGGCCATCGATGGCGACGGTCGCCGTCTTCACCATGATCCCGATCTGGAACGATCTGTGGTTCCCCCTGATACTGGCGCCGTCGGAAGAGACCAAGACGGTGACGCTCGGCGCGCAGCTGTTCCTCGGTCAGTTCGTCACCAACTGGAACGCCATCCTGGCCGCCCTGTCGCTGGCCATCATGCCGGTGCTGATCCTCTACGTCATCTTCTCGCGGCAGCTGATCCGCGGCATCACGTCTGGAGCCGTCAAGTGAGTTCTGAAACACCCCTGCGCGTTGTCGTTGCCGGCCTCGGCAATATGGGCCGTAGCCATGCTCTAGCCTATCACACCAATCCGGGCTTCGAGATCGCCGCGCTGGTCAACCGCTCGGACGTGCCGTTGCCGGAAGGGCTTTCCGGCTATGGCATCAGGCGCTCCTTCGACGAAGCGCTGCGCGACGAAAAGCCCGATATCGCCTGCATCGCCACCTATTCCGACAGCCATGCCGACTATGCGGTGAAGGCGTTCGAGGCCGGCTGCCATGTCTTCGTCGAAAAGCCGCTGGCAACGACCGTGGCCGACGCCAAACGCGTCGTCGCGGCGGCCACGGCCAACGGCAAGAAACTGGTGATCGGCTACATCCTGCGCCATCATCCGTCCTGGATCAGGCTGATCGCCGAAGCGCGCAAGCTCGGTGGCCCGTACGTCTTCCGCATGAACCTTAACCAGCAATCCTCGGGCCATAGCTGGGAGACGCACAAGCAGTTGATGCGGACGACCTCGCCGATCGTCGACTGCGGCGTTCACTATCTCGACGTTATGCTGCAGATCACCGATGCCAGGCCGGTCGAGGTGCGTGGCATGGGCGTGCGGCTGACCGAGGAGGTCGCGCCCTCAATGTACAATTACGGCCACCTTCAGGTGCTGTTCGATGACGGGTCGGTCGGCTGGTACGAGGCCGGTTGGGGGCCGATGATTTCGGAGACGGCTTTCTTCGTGAAGGACGTCATCTCTCCCAATGGCTGCGTGTCGATCGTGATGAAGGAAGGCGTGAAGTCGGATGACATCGACACCCACACCAAGACCTCGACCATCCGCCTGCACAGTGCCGCGACCGGAGCGGATGGCAAATTCGCCGGGCCAGACGAAATGCTGTCGATGGAAGGCGAGCCCGGCCACCAGGACCTCTGCGACCTCGAACAGGCCTTCGTGCTGAAAGCGATCCGCGAGGATCTGGATCTCACCAAACACATGGACGACGCGGTCAAGTCGCTCGCCGTCTGCCTCGCCGCCGACGAGAGCGTGCGCAGTGGAAAGGCGGTGCGATTGTGACAAGGGCGTTATCGTCAGGGGTTGCGCTCTACGGCGCCCCCCTCTGGCCTGCCGGCCATCTCCCCCTCAAGGGGGGAGATCGGATGTCGGTACTGCCTTCGCTAACTGTCAGCGCCGAAAAATGGCGTGAGGCCTCGAAGCTGCCAATCTCCCCCCTTGAGGGGGAGATGTCCGGCAGGACAGAGAGGGGTGCATTCGCGCCCGCATTCCAATCCGGAGGATCGCCGTGGGCTCGCTGAACATCGAGAACGTGAAGAAGGCCTTCGGGCCGGTCGAGGTGCTGAAGGGCATCAACCTCGAAGTGAATGACGGCGAATTCGTCGTCTTCGTCGGCCCGTCCGGCTGCGGCAAGTCGACCTTGCTCCGGGTTATTGCTGGGCTGGAGGATTCGACCTCGGGCCGGGTGGTCATCGACGGTCAGGATGTCTCGGCCACGCCGCCGGCCAAGCGCGGCATCGCCATGGTGTTCCAGACCTATGCGCTCTACCCGCATCTGACGGTGAAGAACAATATGGGCCTCGGGTTGAAGCAGGCCGGCACGCCGGCGGCCGAGATCAATCGCCGCATCGGCATCGCCTCGTCGATGCTGTCTCTGGAACCCTACCTCGAGAGACTGCCGGCCGAACTCTCCGGCGGCCAGCGCCAACGCGTCGCCATCGGCCGCGCCGTGGTGCGTGAGCCCAAGCTGTTCCTCTTCGACGAACCGTTGTCGAACCTCGACGCGGCGCTGCGCGTCAACACGCGGCTGGAGATCGCGCAGTTGCATCGCCGGCTGAAGGCGACGATGATCTACGTCACCCACGACCAGGTCGAGGCGATGACACTGGCCGACAAGATCGTCGTGCTCAACGCCGGTCGCATCGAGCAGATCGGCGGCCCGATGGAGCTCTACAATTCGCCGGCAAACGAGTTCGTCGCCGGCTTCATCGGCTCACCGAAGATGAATTTCGTCGACGGCGCCCGTCTCGGCGAAACCGCCAAGACCATCGGCGTGCGGCCGGAGCACCTGACCGTCGATCCGAAATCCGGCGCCTGGAAGGGTACGGTGGTCCATGCCGAGCATCTCGGCGCCGACACTAATCTCTATCTCGACTGCGAGAAGGCCGGGTTGATCACAGTGCGCATTTTCGGGGTATACGATGCAGAACCGGGCGCCACGCTCTATGCGACGCCGGATCCGGCGAAGACCTATCGATTTGGGGCGGATGGGAAGGTGCTGAAGTAGTATCGCAGCATAGGCTGGCGCTGCCCCTCATCCGCCTGCCGGCACCTTCTCCCCGTATAGTGACGGGCATCGCCCTTGAGCGCATCCAGCCGGGCAAGCCGCAGCAGAACGGGCGCCATGAGCGTTTCCACCTGACCATGCTGCCGATGG
>NZ_JAMYKW010000064.1:0-26769 GCF_040317555.1 Mesorhizobium sp. M1406
CGGTCTCCCTCGATTGAGCTTTCAACGAACTCATTCTGGCACATCGCGATGCCGTTGGGAGCCGTCCACCCCAACACGGCATCAGCTCGTCCCAGCGCGAGGCTGGCCAGTCGTTCTGGATGCGCTCGGTGACGTCGGCCATGTAGGCTTCGGCATCGACGCCGCAGAGCTTGCACGTCTCGATGATGCTGAGCACGACCGCTGACCGCTCTGCCGCGGCGAAGCTGCCCGAGAAGAGCCAGTTGCGCCTGCCGACCGTAAATCCACGAATGGCCCGCTCCGCGATCAGGTTGTCAGGCTCGAGCTGGCCATCGTAGAGGAAGCGATTGAACGCGCGCCATCGCTTGGTGCCATAGGCGAAGGCCTTGCTGATATCGGCATGGCGCGACAAGCCGTTGCCCTGGCGCGTGAGCTGTCGTCGCAGCGCCCGGACCAGTGGTCGGGTCCGACTTCGTCGTGCGGCCAATCGCTCGGCGGGCGGGAGTCCCCGTATCTCTTCCTCGATCCGGTAGATCGCCTGGATACCGGCCATCGCCGTCGTGCTGAGCTCGGTCGGCTGGCTGTCGTGAACGTCGAATATCTTGCGACGCAGATGGGCCAGGCAGGCCGCTTCTCGAATGGCGCCGCCCTTGTAGATCTGGTTATAGCCGCTGAAACCGTCGGCCTGGAGCGTGCCGGCAAATCCGGCGAGCTCGCTCATCACGCTCTCGCCGGCGCGGCCCATGGTGGCGCGATACCAGGCGATCGGCGGCTCCTTCGAACCCGAGTTGCGGTCGTCGGCGACGTAGACCCAGAGCGCGCCCTTGTGCGTCTTGCCAGTGCCGGGCGCCAGGATTGGAAGCCGCGTGTCGTCGGTGTGAATCTTGCTGCGGGTACGGCCGATCTCACGGATGCGATTGTAGATCGGATCGAGCAAGGCGGCGGCGTAGCCGGCGCTGCGCGCAAGCGTGGATCGCTCGATATCGACGCCCTTGGCGGCCATCATCTGGGCCTGACGGTAAAAGGGCAAATGATAACCCCACTTGGCCATCATGATATGGGCGAGCGCGGCATAGCTGAGCTTGCCGCGTGCAATGGCCTTGGCTGGTGCCGGCGCTTGGATGATTTTATCGCAGGTCCGGCAGCTGTACTTGGGTCGAACGGTCTCCATCACCTGCCAGGCCTGGGCGACCAGATCAAGCATCTCGTCGCTATCTTCGCCCATCGCGCGCAGATCGCCGCCGCAGCCCGGGCAGCATGCGCAAGACGGCTCGCGAACGACCCGCTTGCGCGGCAGGTTGGGGTTGAGCTTACGCAGCGGCAACACCCGGACCTTCTCGCTGTCCGCGACGATAGGCAGTTCGAGATCGGGCACGCTGGCGGCGAAATCGGTCTCGAGATCTTCGAGTTCGAGCTGCATCTGGCCGAGCTTCTCGGAGGAGCGGCCGAAGGCCTTGCGGTTGAAGCGATCGATCTGCAGCTGCAGGCGCTGGATGCGAAGCGCGGCCTCGGCGCGCTCTCTTCGCAGCTGCTCATCCCGTTCGGCAATGGCGATGTCACGGGCGGAAACGGCCGCCTCCAGAGTGGCGATCCGAGCGAGGAAATCAGCGATGGAGGGAGCTTGTTCCGACACCCAAATTACATACCCGAAAGACCTCGTCTACGGAAGCAAAATCGACACAAAATCAATGAGAACGGCCTAATTTAGCCGGCCAGACGCGGTCGATAAATCTTGTTCGGCCGGCGCCAATCGATCCCGTCCAAAAGTAGCGAAAGCTGTGCCTTGGTGAGCGACACGGTCACCTGATCCTTGGTCGTCGGCCAAGCGAAACACCCATCGGAAAGGCGTTTTGTAAAAAGGCAAAACCCCTGGTCGTCATGCGCCAAAATCTTGATGATATGACCCTTGCGTCCACGGAAGCAGAAAATCGCGCCGGAATGCGGGTCGAGCGCGAGCACCTGCTGCACCATCCGCGCCAGGCTGTTGATCCCGCGGCGCATATCGGTCTCACCGCAGCACAAGTAAATCCGGTCGGTCGGCACCACCGTGATCACCTGGTCAACTCCGCCAGTACGATACGCAGCGCCGTCGGATCGATGGTCCCGTCGATCCGCAATCGCGCGCCGTTCGGAAAGGCCACGACGATCCTGCCGGCCGGGTCCGGGCAATCGGCGACGGGACGCTCGACCTCGGGCAGATCGGTCACTTCGATCCGCGCGAAAGTTGCCATCGCCCGATGGCCTCGAGTTCGCCGCCGGCCATCTGCTTGCGCCACGCATAGAGCTGGGATGGAGCTACGCCGAACGCTTCCGCGACCTCAGGCACCGACGACCCCGCCGCGCTCGCCAGGTCGACCAACGCGCGCTTCTCAGTGCAACTCCACAGCCTTCGCTGCCGCACGCGCCCGGGCATCGCTGCACAATCTTCGGCCGGCGCGCCGCCGCTGATCTCGGCGACCATATCGCCCCTCGCATGTTCCAATGTCATGGCGCGAAAGCTCCATGTTTATCAGCCTATTGCAAGGTGCCTTGGCGCACCGCTTACGCTGAAGATCAGCAAGACTTCGGTTTCAACCTATCTGTTGCGGGCGCGTGAGGCCGGCATCTCGGACTGGCCGCTGCCGCCGGGCTATGACGATGACGTATTGCTTGAGCGGCTTCTGTTTCGCCGGGTTGGCCGTCCGCCGCAGGAACTGGACGAGCCCGATTGGGCGATGATCTCGCGCGAGCTGAAGCGCAAGGGCGTGACGCTGACGTTGTTGTGGCAGGAATACCGCGCGGCGCACCCCGATGGTTATGGCTACACCTGGTTTTGTGATCGGTTCGGCGCTTTCCAGCGCCGGTCGAGCGCAACGTTCCGCAACCGCCACGAGGCGGGCGCGGTGATGCAGACCGACTATGCGGGCCACACCGTGCCCGTTGTCGATCCCGATACTGGCGTCATCTACCATGTAAAAGTTTAAACTTTATCTGACAGACGGTGTCCTGGGCTGAAGCTTGAGCCGAGGCCGGGCGCGGAGTGGTCAGGGTTCGCAGCGCCCGGCCTCGGCGACAGAAAGGACACTGACATGACCAAGGACCAAAAGATCATCCGCGCCAAGGTGGGGCTGCTGGAGCTGGCCAAACAGCTCGGCAATGTCAGCCAGGCCTGCAAGATGATGGGCTATTCACGCGACAGCTTCTACCGCTTCAAGGAGCTTTACGAGACCGGCGGCGAATTGGCGCTGCAGGAGCTGACGCGCAGGAAGCCGCTGCTGGCCAACCGCACGCCACCGGAGATCGAGGCGTCGAGCTGACGCTGGAATATCCCGCCTATGGACAGACCCGCATCGCCAACGAAATGCGCAAGCTCGGCCACTCGGTCTCGCCGTCGGGCGTACGCGGGGTGTGGCAGCGTCACGATCTGGAGACGATGAAGAAGCGGTTGAAGGCGCTGGAGGCGAAGGTCGCCCAGGACGGCATCGTGCTCACCGAGAGCCAATTGGCGGCGCTGGAAAAGGCCAAGCTGGACAAGGAGGCGCATGGCGAGTTCGGGCTATTGCGGCGGCCAGGACACCTTCTATGTCGGCAACATGAAGGGGGTCGGACGCATCTACCAGCAGACCTTCCTTGACACCTTGCGCATTTCGCAAAAGCCGGACAGGGGTTCCGCTAATTCCCGGACAGCGATTTCGCTAATGTCGGGACAGTTTGGCGGCGACGGTCCTCGGGTGCCTTGTTGCGTTCATGGGTGATTGATTTCGCTGTTTTCGGCGCCGGTCAAGAGGGGCGCTGCCTTTTGCTTTCGCATGCTGTCGCCATGGAGCACGATACGGTGGGCGTTGTGCACGATCCGATCGAGAATGGCGTCGGCGACGGTTGGGTCTGCGATCAAGTCATGCCATCTGGCCACCGGGACCTGGGCGGTGATCAGGGTGGATTTGCGGCGATAGCGTTCCTCGACGATTTCGAACAGATGGAAGCGCTGTTGGTCGGTGAGGGAGTGGGTTCCGAAGTCATCCAGGATGAGCAGTTGCGCGCGGGTGAGCTTGTCAATGAGGCGTGGGAAGCGGCCATCGAGACGAGCGAGCGCCAAATCCTCGAACAGGCGCGGCACGCGCACATAGAGCACGGAATGATCGAGCCGTGCCGCTTGCCGGCCGAAGGCGCAGGCCAGCCACGACTTGCCGGTTCCGGTCTGGCCGGTGACGATTAGGTTCTCATGCGCCTTCAGCCATTCGCCCTGGGCGAGCGCCATGGTGCTGCGCCGGTCGAGCCCGCGCGGCGCGGCAAAGTCGATGTCCTCAATGCCGGCTTCGGGAAAGCGCAACCTGGCTGAGGCGAGCCGGTTCCGGACGCGCTTGTCGGCCCGTATGGCAACCTCGCGGTCGAGCATCAGGCCGAGCCACTCATCACGGCTGAGCTCGTTGGCGTTGTTCCGTTCGGCCAGTTCGCGCCAGGCGGCAGCCATGCCGGCCAGACCGAGGGATTGCATCTGGTCGAGGGGTGGGGTTCGTCAGCATTCTTTCTTCCTTTCCTTCACTGGTAATAGTTCGAGCCGCGGATGTTGGCGTGCTGGGGAGTCGGCTTTGCCGGTTCTGGGGAGCTGGCCCGGTCGAGGCCGGCTTTGAGGATGGCGGTGACGGAGGAGTAGGCGATCGCGTTGATCAGCAGCGCCCGCTCGCAGGCGGCATTGAGACGCTCCGGCCCATAGCGCGGCGCCAGCGACAGGATGCCCATGGCCGAGCGATATCCCTGTTCCGGATGCGGTCGGTCGCGCATCATGCGCTCGACCAGAATGGCGGCGTTGGGGCCGATCCCGGCCGCCCGGCTGATCAGGCTGGCCGGCGTGGTGTTGGCGTAGCGCTGGTGCGCCTTGGGCATGTGTTCGTTGACGGTGACATGGCCGGAACGCTGTGAGCGACGCACATGGCTGGCGACACGCTGGTGATCGTGGAAGATCTCGACCACTCGATGAGTAAGCCGCACCTCGACGGTGCGCCCGATCAGCCGGTGCGGCACCGAGTAGAAGGTCTTGTCGACTTCGACATGGTAGTCAGGATGCACCTTCGCCGACTTCCACTCGGCGTATTCGAACGGTGCTGCCGGCAGCGGCTTCAAGGCGGCCCGCTCGATCTCCTCGAACAGTTCGCGGCGGCTTTGGCCGACATGGCGCATCGGCCGGTTGTTCAGATCCTCGAGCAGTTCGGCGATCGCCGCGTTGAGCTCGGCGATCGAGAAGAAGGATCTATTCGGGACTGTCAGGAATCTTGTGCGTGAGGCCATGATGGAAAGGAGAATCATCGCATGGCCATTGAGAAGGAAGTACTGGATCGGTTGCTTGCCGGGCGCGACCCACAGGAGCTGTTTGCCAAGGACGGTTTGCTCGACGATCTGAAGAAGGCGCTTTCGGAGCGGATACTGAACGCCGAGTTGGACGATCATCTTGACGAGGAGCAAGCCACAGGACTGGCGAACCGGCGCAACGGACATTCGAAGAAGACGGTTCTGACGGGCACATCGAAGCTCGAACTTTCGATCCCGCGTGACCGTGCCGGCTCCTTCGACCCGAAGTTGATCGCAAAGTATCAGCGCCGCTTTCCCGATTTCGACGCCAAGATCGTATCCATGTATGCGCGCGGCATGAGCGTGCGCGAGATCCGCGGCCACCTGGAGGAGCTCTACGGCATCGACGTTTCGCCGGACCTGATCTCGGTCGTCACCGACGCCGTGCTTGAGGAGGTCGCCGAATGGCAGAACAGGCCGTTGGACGCCTGCTTTCCCTTGGTCTTCTTCGACGCCATCCGGGTCAAAATTCGCGACGAGGGCTTCGTCCGCAACAAGGCGATCTATATCGCGCTCGGCATCCTGCCCGACGGCGGCAAGGAGATATTGGGGATCTGGATCGAGCAGACCGAAGGCGCCAAATTCTGGCTGCGCGTCATGAATGAGCTGAAGAACCGAGGTGTCGCCGACATCCTGATCGCCGTCGTCGACGGCCTGAAGGGCTTTCCAGAAGCGATCAACGCCGTATTCCCGCAAACGGTCGTGCAGACCTGCATTGTGCACCTGATCCGCCATTCATTGGAGTTCGTGTCTTGGAAGGACCGCAAGCCTGTCGTGCCGGCGCTGCGGGCGATATACCGGGCCAAGGACGCCGAAGCCGGCCTGGCCGCGCTCGATGCCTTCGACGCTGGCTACTGGGGCCAACGTTATCCGGCGATCGCTCAGAGCTGGCGGCGCAACTGGCTCCATGTCGTGCCGTTCTTCGCATTCCCCGAGAGCGTGCGCCGCATCATCTACACGACAAACGCCATCGAGGCGCTGAACTCAAAGCTGCGGCGGGCCGTGCGAACGCGCGGTCACTTTCCCAATGACGACGCGGCGATGAAACTGCTATATCTGGTTCTCAACCACGCCGCCGAGGAATGGAAACGCGCCCCGCGCGAGTGGTTCGAGGCCAGAACACAATTCGCCGTCGTCTTCGGCGAAAGGTTCGTCAGCCAATGACGACAACCGGCCTCACGCACAAGATTCCTGACAGTCCCATCTATTCCTGAGCCGTGCCAGAATCCAACGCTCGACGATCAGCACCGCGCCCTCGACCTTGCCCTTGTCGCGCGGCTTCCGGCTTCGGGTCGGCAGGATGGTGGTATCGTAATGCTCGGCCATGGCTGCAAAGGTCGCGTTCAGCGTCGGCTCGAACCACA
The DNA here is from genome assembly GCF_040317555.1 of Mesorhizobium sp. M1406. Classification (NCBI taxonomy): domain Bacteria; kingdom Pseudomonadati; phylum Pseudomonadota; class Alphaproteobacteria; order Hyphomicrobiales; family Phyllobacteriaceae; genus Mesorhizobium; species Mesorhizobium sp. M1406. Next base: position 6,669 of record NZ_JAMYKW010000064.1, read on the forward strand.
GCGCCTTGACGACACCGGCCTTCAGGTTGTCGCATACGATCGCTCTGGTGACACCGCCGAAGAAGGCGAGCGCTCGCACCTGGCCCTCGATCCAGTCCGGCAGCTTTTGGCTGGAGCTGGCAAAGGCGAAGGTCAGATTGGAGGCGCCAAGCACCGCGACAAAAATCTGCGCCGGGTAAATGGCGCCGGTCGCCGGATCCATCACCGGCACCGTCTGCCCGGCATAGTCCGTCTGCATCACCGCGCCCGCCGCATGCCGGTTGCGGAATGTGGCGCTCGTCCGGCGCTCGAAAGCGGCGAAGTGCTCGCAGAACCAAGTGTAGCCGTAGCCGTCCGGATGGGCGGCGCGATACTCCTGCCACAACAGCGTCAGCGTCACCCCCTTGCGCTTCAACTCCCTGGCGATCAGCGCAAAGTCCGGTTCGCTCAGGTCTTGCGGCGGACGACCGGCACGGCCAAACAGCAGCCGCTCAAGCGTCGCCTCGTCGTGGCCGGGCGGCAGCGGCCAGCATGCCAGCCCGGCCTCCCGCGCCCGCAGCAAATAGGTCGATACCGTCGTCTTGCTGATCTTCAGCCGTTCTGACACCTCACGCACCGAAAGACCCTGCTCATGGGTCAGGCGCAAGATCGCTTGGATATCCCTCACACTCGTTCGTCTCGCTTGCTTCCGTCTCGGCATGGCCCCTCTCAACGTCATCGTGAGAGGCCAAACTGCCAGAACGGCGCAGCCGAGAACCGACCGTTAAATCCGCTCCCGAAAACTGTCCGGGATTTAGCGGAAACGCTGTCCGCGAATTACCGAAATCACTGTCCGGGATTTAGCGAAAAGGGTGTCCGGGAATTACCGAAACACGCAACACCTATTCGAAGGTCGCCTTCGCCAAGCTCTATGACCGCAAGACGCCGATCACCGCCGCCGATCTCCTCAACGACCGCGTGGTGCCGTTCTTCGACGCCCACGAGGTGAAGCTAAGCCGGGTGCTGACCGACCGCGGCACCGAATATTGCGGCAATCCCGAACACCACGAGTACGAGCTCTATCTGGCGGTCGAGGACGTCGATCATTCCCGCACCAAGACCAAGAACCCGCAGACCAATGGCATCGTTGAACGGTTCCACGAGACGGTGCTGGACGAGTTCTACCGGGTCGCCTTCAGGAAGAAGATCTACGGCTCGTTCGAGGAGCTGCAGGCCGATCTGGATGAATGGGTCAGAAGTTACAATGAGGAGCGCCCACATCAGGGCCGCTGGTGCTTCGGCAAGACGCCGATGCAGACCTTCCTTGACACCGCCCCGCTGGCGAAGGAGAAAATGATCGCTGCCTGATCCCATCGGACAGGCAAAACGGACCACTCTCAGACGCCAACTGTCCGATCAAGTACAAACTTCTACATCTACCAGGCTCAGATCTTCGTTGCAGTGCTGGGCGCCTCGTCCTTCACCTTCGCCCATGCCAGCTTCAGCCAAAAACTGCCGGACTGGATCGAGGGCCAGTGCCGGGCACTCACCTTCTTCGGCGGGGTAACTCAGGATCTGCGACAATCTGAAGGCCGGCGTCGCCAAGGCGCTGTGGTTCGAGCCGACGCTCAACCAGACCTTCGCCGCCATGGCAGAATATTACGACACGACGATCCTGCCGACCCGAAGCCGCAAGCCGCGCGACCATTCGAAAGTCGAGAACGGCGTGCGTTTCGCCCAGTCGTGCATTCTGGGGCGGCTGCGCAACCAGACCTTCATCTCGCTGGCCGAGGCCAATGCCGCCATTCGCCAGGCACTCGATCGCATCAATGATCACGTCATGCGTCGGCTGGGCGTCAGTCGCCGGCAACTGTTTGAGAGCGTCGAGCGTGCTGCGCTCGCAAGCCTTCCGAACGAAGACTACGAATTCGCCGAGTGGCGTTTGGCCCGCGTCTCGACGGACTACCATGTTGAGTTCAAGACCTTCTTCTATTCCGTACCGCACAACCTCATTCGCCAACAAGTCGATCTGAGAGCAACGGCACGCACGATCGAGATCTTTCACCGCGGCAAGCGCATTGCCGTCCATCAGCGCCGCTATGGCGGCCCTCGTCATGGGACTGATCCGGATCATATGCCCAGCTCCCACCGGCGATATGCCGAGTGGACGCCGGATCGTTTCCGTCGCTGGGCCGCATCCGTCGGCCCCGAGACGGAAGGCTTGGTTGTCGCAATCCTCGCCAGCCGCCCACATCCTGAACAAGGCTTTCGAACATGCCTGGGTGTCCTGCGCCTGTTTCGCGATGTCACACGCGATCGCGCCGAAGCCGTGTCAGCCCGCGCTGTCGAGATCGGTGGGCTGAACTGCAAGAGCATCGCCTCGCTCATCGCCAATCACAAGGCCGCAAGGCATTCCACCGAACCGACCGCCATCGTCGATCACGCCAATCTGCGTGGCCCTGATTACTTTCATTGAGGAGACACACCAATGCTTATCCATCCGACGATCGACATGCTGCGCGAACTCGGCCTTCATGGCATGGCCACCGCCTTCTAGGAACTCGACGCACAATCCGAAGCACGCGGCCTCGAGCATGGCGAATGGCTTGCCATGCTGCTCGAGCGCGAGGCTACCATGCGCCGCCAGAAGCGTTTCGAAGCCCGCGCCAGAGCTGCAAAACTTCGCCATGACGCACAGATCGAGAATGCCGACTTTCGTGCCGCACGCGGTCTTGACCGCAATCTGTTCATGGCGCTCGCCGGCTGCGACTGGATTCGCAAGCATCACAGTCTTCTCATCACCGGGCCGGCGGGCGTGGGCAAGAGCTGGCTGGCCTGTGCGCTTGGCCACAAAGCTTGCCGAGAGGATTTCTCCGTCGCCTATCACCGCGTTCCCCGGCTGTTTGCAACACTTGCCCTCGCGAGAGGCGACGGACGATATGGCCGGATCCTCAAGCAGCTCGCCAAAACCGACCTTCTCATTCTCGATGACTGGGGACCGGAAAAACTCAATGATGACCAGCGGCGTGATGTGCTTGAGATCATCGAAGACCGCTACGAACGCCGATCGACAATCGTCACCAGTCAGCTGCCCCTGGATCGCTGGTACGAGATCATTGCAAACCCAACCCTGGCCGATGCCATCCTCGACCGCCTCGTTCACAACGCCTATCGCATCGATCTCACCGGTGAAAGCATGCGAAAACAGCGCTCGCTAAGAGCGACCGAAACAGCCCAAGCTTGACCTGAAACGAAACCCAATCCAAACATCAACCAGACCCAGGATCAGTCCGAAAAATGGCCGGCTTCAAATCGGAACACCGGCCGGAATGAAATCGGAATGACTGGCCGGCTTCAAATCGGAATCGATGGCCGGCTTCGTCGGAATACGCAGCCTGTGTGGGAGACATCGCATGAAGGACGCCCACATCATCGACGAAGCCCGTCTCGGCATCATGCTCAACGAACTCAGATTGCCGACGATCAAGACCGCATCTGCCGCCTGGAAAGACACTCGACAGCTTCGCCCGGCGGACAGCAGCCTTCGCCGGATTGCTGGAAGCTCGCGAGCAGCCCTATGTCTTAGCGGTTCGAGGCTCTCACTTCATGCGCCGTGGAGGGGATCGTGGGTTTGAGGAAACCTCGCCCGAGGAACTGGCCAGCGAGTTCGAGCCCGACGACTGGGTCTGTCATGCGGCAGGTGAAGGCGCCAAAGGGCCTCGGCTCTACGAGTGGGCACGCATCCGCCGCCCTTGGACGTCAAAAGGCGGCTTCGAGCATTGGCTTCTCGTCCGCCGCAAGCGATCGACATCCGGAGAAAAAGCCCACTACCTGGTCTTCGCCCCGCCCGGTTCCTCCTTGGCCGAATTGGCGGCAGTGGCCGGCCTGCGCTGGGCGATCGAGGAGTGCTTTGAGCGCGCCAAGGATGATCTCGGACTTGATCATTGCGAGGCTCGGTCCTGGCATGGATGGCATCGCCACATGAGCCTGTGCATGGCCGCCCTGGCATTCCTCTCGAAGCTATCGGCTGATCTTCGCCGCAGCGCATGGAGCAAACCGAACGAAACGAGTCCAAAGGAGCCAATCGCCGCCTGATCCGGATGGCTGCGCTCGTCCCGAGCGTCCCCGAGATCCGCTATCTCCTCGCCCGCATCCGCATCTTCCCACCGACACAAAAGCCCTTCATTCATCGCCTGGTCGCTATGGCGACGACATCAGGCCACGGCCACCATCTGTCACTACAAACGGCGCGAACATGCGCAATTGTAGTACTCGTGCGAAGGTCACGCTGAAGCCTGTGCAGGAGATTGAGGATGTGAACCTTGATCGGAACTCTGGCCTGCCGGGCCTCTGGCGCTGCCGCCACACATGCTGGTCATACTTCACGCGGCGTGGCTGACCTCGATAAGCGCCTTCGCGAGCGTCACGAAGTCTGCCACCAACAAGCCAGTCTCACGCGGGAAACCGGCGCACTCGAGAACGAGGGCACCCACCGCTGGTTAGCGATTTCACCCCGGCCATTACATCGGCTGTGATGAGTTCTGGAGGTGCATCGGGGCTGGTATCCGCAAGCCGCTGCCACGTTAGCGAGCCTTCGATACCTCCGATGGCTACATCTATCTCTTTTGACGACCACCCGGCCGCATCAAAAATGGTGCTCTGCGAGTTTGGTGGAGTCATATGTCAGGATACCTACTTTGCGACCCCAAGGTAAACTCTTAGCGACGAGTGGCACAAGCGCGAGGCTCGACAACACAACTGGCACGGAAACCGCAGCCGCCACTTCGGCTTGGTGCAGTGAGCTGAAGCCGCAGTTGGTGGTTATTGCCGACACCCCCTCGCTTTCGAGTTTTCGCGCTCCGCTGATATATGCATCCTTCAGCGATCGGTCTCCGGCAATTACCTGGCCACGTTCGCGCCTTCAACAGTCAGACGCTTGATCGGAAATTGATGTGTCTCGGGCGCACACAGTGCCCCAGGATGGCCGATCGGTCTGTTTTCGAGCTCCAAAATTCCCAAAGTCTTCTGGTTCACGGTGCTTCTCCTGGTCGGAATACTTTCAAGCTTTGCCTTAGTTGTACTGGCTCGAGCATTCAGAAATCTGTGGGCGATTCGAACATCTGGCGATGCACCTGACGGCTGCGCCAGATGACCATTTCGCGCCAGTCCGTCGATCTCGGATCGTAGTGTTCGCGAAGACGAAGCCGGATGGCTTGTGAGAGTTCCGGGGCAACCTCGGGATTTTTCGCCAACCAGTGATCCTCTCTCAGGACCCGTCGACCGTTCTCCGGATCGTACGTGCCGAATTCAAGCGCCACGTAAACGTGACGCTCACCAAGCAGCCGCTGCCAAAACTCATCAATGCAACCACGTATCGGCACTGACGATGAAGTCCCAAGATCGGGCGAGGTGACCGATCTTCCGAACATCGCCAGCGCACGCTCATAGCCAGCCAGTCCAGAGGGCTGCTCGGTCTGAAGCTCGCCGTACCCAAAGGGCCCCAAGCCCGTATGTGAGTCGACAATCACCACCCGATCTCGGGATTTCAGAGCGAAATCCTCCGCAATCGTCTCTAACGTCAAACGCGAATGGCTGGGACCGATCCCACCAAAAAAAACACCTTCGGGGTGACAGTACTGGCCAGCCTTTCTCGCGGCTTGAAAGGCAATTTCCCCGTTTTTCTTGCGAAATTCTTCAATAGCTCTTTCGGCGGCTTCGAAAACGGGACCACCTATCTCTGCCGGGGCTAAATAATCGGCAAGCTCGTCATACCCCGGATTGGCTGGAAGAGGCTGCGAGAAGTCCACGAAGTTGCGATTTAGATCGCAGCCCTCTTCTGTGACGCGGCGATTCCACGCAAACCCGTATGGGTTAAGTGCGTGGATTATCAGCATCGCCTGGCCCGGCGCCAGCGAGTCCGCAATGCTCCCTCGCATCCAGTCTACCTGCCCAGCCGAGCCGCAGTAGCCCTCGACGCCGTGAGTGGCCGAGATCAGTACGCCTACATGACGCGCGTCCCGATCGCCAAACCAAGCGACATCGGTGAACAATTCCTCCCCGCCCGGTCCCCGGGCCGGCGATTTATATGATTTCACAGACTTGGCGAGCTCGAGGAACTTCTGGCGCGCTTCGAAATACGTCTCGGAGAAGCTTTCCGAGACGTCCTGCAGTATGGCGTCTCGCATTTGTCAGTCCTTAACAATCAGCTCACGAGGGGTTCTGGTAAGCGCCTCATAACCACCGTCAGTAACAACGAACGACTGGGTGATCGTGATGCCCGTGTCTTCGAGCCAAAGGCCGGCCATCAAGTGGAACGCCACCCCAGGCTGTAGAACTGTGTGATCTCCTCGACGAATACTTGCCGTACGCTCGCCCCAGGTCGGCGTATAAGCGACACCTATCGAATATCCCAACCGGCTTTCCTTCTCGATTCCATGGGCGCTCATCGTCTTCCGCCATGCCAGTTCGATCTCTTCGCATGTTGCTCCCGGCCGCACCAAACCAAGAGATGCGTCGATGCCCTCAATGACGTGGGACGCCAAATCGCGATAGCTTTGGGGCGGCTTACCAAAGTAGATCGTGCGGCTCATCGGAGCATGGTAACGCAGTCGGCAGCCGGAAATTTCGACATTGGCAGCAGAGTTAGGGTCAATAGGGCGATCACTGAAAATTGGGTGTGCCTCGCGCGCTCGCGCACCGAACCCCATATGAGGCGGGCTCGTCGCGGGAAGCCCACCGAAAGACTCGGTGCCAGTCATCTGCGCGTGGTAGATGGCTGCCGCCACATCGCACTCTCTCACGCCCGGAGCGGCGACTTCAACAGCGCGGGCCATCATGCGTTCAGTGATAACGCCTGCTTCTCGCATATAAGCGACTTCTTCAGCACTCTTCACGAAGCGAACCCAATTCACAAGAAGTTCGGCGTCCTTGAAATGGGCGTTCGGCATTGCCTTCACAAATTCTGCGTGGTCTCGAGCTGTATAGTAGTAAGCACCCATCTCAACTCCCACTGTTTTTGCGCTCGGCGACTCTCGAAGAATTGTGTGAGCAATAAACTGCGACGCGTGCCGATCCGCAGCCTGAACGTAGACATCGGGATACGGGATAATGCGGTCGACTGGCAGGTAACTCGTGATATGCGCGGTGGCCGAGTCAACTAGCCGCCCGACCCAAAGGGGCAGCTCGACGTCCTGGAAAACCACCAGTGCCTGGACCGTATAAAACGACCACGCGTCGTATCCGCTCAAATAGTATATGTTCGCAGGCTCCGTAATCACAAGTACATCTAAGTCTGCCTCCGCCATGCGTGCTTTTACACGATGCAGTCTAGACCTGTACTCAGCTTCGGAGAAATTCAGAATACGCATCAAAATCACCCTACAGAGTTTCTTTAAATAGTAAAACGCCGATGATACCTAGAGCTCGCATACCCACGAAATTCAATGGTCCCTTTAGCTTTAGGTCTCGGCAACCGCTCGAATCGTAAGCGTGCGGCCGACAAAGTCCAATATAAATACGAGGGTCCATTCATCGCAAATCAAGATCGATGAAGATGCTGCTGCGGCATGGCGGCAGGCTGACATAGTCGGGAAGCATGCTCCTGTTCCATCTACGGAGGTTGCCTAAACCTGAGCTGGAATTTGAATTGTTCCAGCTCGAACTTCTGGCCGCCGCCCACTCCAGGGCAAGGCCTCATCGAGATCGCGCGCCACACGGACCAGTGTGGCCTCGTCGCCAAAGCGGCCGACGATCTGAACGCCGATTGGTAGTCCGCTGAGGCTCTGTGCCTAGACTAAGACTAACCGCCTTGATGCACAGCGATGAGTTTTGGCGGCCGAAGCGACGATCTGGTCGCCGTTGCAGTGCTTTTTACCAACCCTCTTCGGGCGCCGGCAGTGAGCCGTCGTGATGGGAAGGCGGGGTTTGCGGGTTGCGGTCGGCGGGTTCGTTTTTCGGGGCGTCGGCGCCCCGTCGGCTATGTCACGAGCCGCGGATGCGCCTGGCGTATCGGAGCAACGCTCGCAGCATCCACGGTCCCATCCAGTTTGTGGCGTCGAGCACGATGCACAGGATGCGCTGGTCGGGGCAGGATGTCGGCAGGTGCAGGCGGATCTGGGTCTTCATCTCGACCACCTGCGCGGCGATCTTGATGAGGAGCAGACGCAGCGTGTCGAATTGGGTGACGGCAAAGCTCGAGCGTTTCGGCATCGCGGGTGGGTGCCAGCCATCTCAAAACGCGATGGCACTGTCCGGAACATTATATTGGCGAACTCAATGCCAAGTGACGCATAGTCGGGCAGGTAGTGGGTGGACCAGATCCGGCCACAAATGCGTTTGGAACAAATCGAGCGAAACGAAGTGCAGATCAAAGATGTCTTGCTCGCGCCTGGCAACGGCGCATTTTTCTATGACGATCAGGAAGCCATTAGGTCCGGCGCAATCCAGGACGGCTTCATCTATGTTGGCGCGCCGACAACGCCTGGGTTCAAGTCGATTCGCATTCCAGCATCTTCGCTCAGCGTCGGGCTCGTCCTTACCGACGACACAGTTGTTTGGGGCGACATGATGAACGTCCAGTACTCAGGTGCCGGTGGACGTGATCCTTTGTTCGATACCGACCAAATCTCAGATTTGACGTGGCGCGTTGTCGCGCCGCGGCTTTTTGATGTCGATGCGTCTCGGTATCTTAATTCTTGCGCAAAGGTTTTTGAACCCGTCGAACATCAGCGCTTACCCTTGGCTGTTGAGTATGGGGTAAGCCAAGCTCTCCTTCGTGCAGCCGCCCATCTTCAGCACAAGACGATGGCGGAGATCATATGCTCGGATTTTGATCTGCCGCTACCAACGTGCCGCGTCCCGATTTACTGCCAGAGCGGTGACGCTCGCGAGATCAACGTCGACAAGATGATCCTGAAAGCGGTGGATGTACTTCCCCACGGTCTGATCAACTCGCGGCAGAAATTCGGCACCGACGGTCAGACCTTCCTGGAGTTCGTGAAGTGGGTTGCAACCCGTACGCGCCAAATCGGTCACCCGGGCTATCATCCGGTGCTGCATTTCGATGTGTATGGCTGGATCGGCCAGGAAATCGGCTTGGAGCCGCAAAGCATCGCCGACTTTATCTGCAAGGTTGCAGGCACCGCCCCGGATTTCACGCTCAATATCGAGTCCCCCGCGGATTTTGGTTCGACGCAAGCTCAAATCGAGAACTATGCCCAGATCGTATCAATTTTGGACAACCGGGGTTCCAACGCGCGCATTGTCGTGGATGAGAGATGCAATACGCTTGAGGATATTCGGCTCTTTGCCGAAGCCAAGGCCACGCATCTCGTTCAAATCAAGACGCCCGATGTCGGCTCAATTGCCGACACAGCGCGTGCCGTTCTCCTCTGCAAGGAGAACAAGGTCGGAGCGTATGTCGGGGGAAGCTGTACCGAGACTGATCTCTCCGCCCAGGTTTCTGTCCATGTAGCGGTGGCAACCCAGGCCGACATGATGCTTGCAAAGCCCGGAATGGGCGTCGACGAGGCATTCTCAATTGTTGGGAATGAACAAAATCGGTTGCTGGCGACGTTGAACGGCCGTGGAACTCAGACCGAAAACGTTGAATGAAAAGCACGGTGTCGCATGCAGAACTCTCTTGAGGGGATCACTGTCGTAGCCGTGGAGCAGGCGGTGGCCGCGCCGTACGCATCATCACGCCTTGCTGATGCCGGCGCACGTGTCATTAAGGTCGAAAGACCCGAAGGGGACTTTGCCCGAAACTACGACAAGCTGGTGCGGGGACAGAGTGCTTACTTCGTCTGGCTCAACCGGGGTAAGGAGTCGGTTTGTCTGGACCTGAGGTTGGAGGCGGACCGCGCAGTGCTCGACATGCTCATTGCCAATGCGGACGTCTTTATCCAGAATTTGAGGCCGGGCAGCATCGAAAAACTGGGTTTCGGGTCTGCTGATCTGCGTCGCCGATTTCCGCGGCTGATCACCTGCGACATCTCGGGTTTCGGAGAGAGGGGGCCGTATTCCCACTTGAAGGCTTATGATCTCATCGTCCAGGCCGAAACCGGCCTATGCGCGATCACCGGCAACCAACAAGGGCCTGCGCGTGTAGGGGTTTCGGTTTGCGACATCTCGGCGGGCATGACGGCACATAGCGCCATTCTTCAGGCGCTGTATCATCGCGAGGTCATCGGCGAGGGGGCTAGCATTCAGGTGTCACTGTTCGATGCCGTGGCCGACTGGATGAATGTTCCGGTTCTGCAACACGACTACAGCAGCTACCACACGGTACGTGCGGGCGTGAAACATCCGTCACTGGCGCCGTATGGCGCCTATCGCTGCGCCGATGGCAAAGACGTCATCTTCTCCGTCCAGAATGACCGGGAATGGGTAAATTTCTGCAAGAATTTCTTGAAGCAGCCGGAGCTCATACGAGCACCTGGTTTTGCCGACAACATGGAGCGCCTCGGCCACCGGGTGCAACTTGATGAGATCATTGAAAGGCGCTTTTCCGAACTCTCCTGCCAGGAGGCCATGCACGAGCTTGAGGCCGCGGGTTTGGCATATGGGCGACTGAACGAGGTGGAGGACGTATCAAACCATCCGCACATTCGCAGAATTCGGGTTGGCACACCTGACGGAATTGTAGAAACGATCGCGCCGGCGGCGATCTTCAATTCTGAGCGCCCCACTCTGCGTCCAGTCCCGGCTCTTGGCGCTCATACGGAGACTGTCCGCGAGGAGGTTCTAGCCCGTTTGCGCGAAAGGGCCGCGTCTGCGTGAACGCGCCTCTTGTCGGCGAGGTGAGTGCGCTCGCGACTTACAGAGAGCGTGCATACTTCGGGTCATCTCAGAGTATCGGCCGCCCAGCGAGCTCACTGCCACCGCCCTCGCTAAAATCGGCAGTAGAGGCGACTCCGTGATCACGGACACCGTTCCCGCCGTTGAAAGCGCGACGTCTGTACCCCGCTGGAGATCCCTGCTCTTCGTTCCAGCCCACGTTCCGCGCTTTGTGGAGGCGGCTCATGAGCGAGGTGCAGATGGCATCATTCTCGATCTGGAGGACTCCGTTCCCCAGGATCAGAAGGCCGAGGCACGGCGGCAGCTTCCTGAATCCGTGGCAAAGGTGACCCGCAAGGGTGCATCCGTTTTGGTGCGCGTCAATCGTGGTTTGCGTGCCCTAGGGGCCGATCTCGGTGCAGCCGTGATGGCTGGTGTTGACGCCCTTGTTCTTCCGAAGACTGATTCCGCAGAGTGGGTGTCAGAAATCGCGTATGCGGTTTCGGAACTTGAACGAGAAAGAAATCTTCCGCTGGGGCGCATCCGGTTCCTTGCCCAGATCGAGACTCCAGGCGCCTTGCAAAGACTCGCGGCAATTGCGTCGGCCGATCCGCGGATGGTCGCAATGGCGCTTGGTCCTGAAGACTTCAGTGCCGCTGTTGGCGGCGCCCCGGAATTCGACCTTTTGCTGACGCCGAACCTTGCTGTTCTTTTTGCTGCTCGTGCGGCCGGCTTGCTCCCGCTAGGCTTCATAGGAAGCATCGGCGAGTTCTCGGACACTCGTAAACTTCGTGAAGCCGCGACACATGCGCGGCGGCTTGGCTTCGCTGGAGCTTTGGCGATCCATCCGACACAGGTGGCCATATTCAATGAGGCTTTCTCGCCAAGCGCACAGGAAGTCGCGTGGGCCCGCGGTGTCGTCGCGACGGAGAACGATGCAGTCGCCCGCGGGGTGTCTGCATTCTCGTTGAATGGTAAGATGATTGATCCGCCGGTGGTGCGGCGCGCTCACGAAATCCTGGCCCTGGCCGACAGCAACTGACCTATCTCCGGTCAATGGTCCGACCGGGAACCTTTGGCCGGTGTGCCCGGCAAGTATTACTTGCTCGCCATCTTGTTTCGAGATAAATACGAAGGGACTGGGGAGCGTGCCTCAGTTGGGTTAAACCGTGGATATCAGGCAGTTAAAATACTTTGTCGGCGTAGTGGAAGCCGGCAGTTTTACGAAGGCCGCTGTACTCCTTCACGTCGCTCAGAGCGCCCTTAGCCTGCATGTGCGTCAACTGGAGGAAAGCTTCGGCACTCAGTTGCTGGTGCGCGACAGGACCGGAGTCAGCGTGACGGCCTCCGGAACCAAACTGCTCGAGCGGGCGCGGACGATTCTCAAGGAAATTCGACTCACTGAGATGGAACTGACCAACACGGTGGCATCTCCTTCCGGAGAGGTGACCATTGGCATTCCGTCCGGAGCCGCGCGCGTCCTTAGCGGTCCGCTGCTTGAATCAGTAAGAAACGAACTGCCGAGGATTTCACTTAAGATGATCGAGGGCATGACGGGACCGCTGGAGGAGTGGATGGCTGCTGGCCGCTTTAATCTGGCTGTCCTGTACCGCACTGCCGAGAGCGTGGGGCGGATGACGGTTCTGGCACGCGAAGAATTTTGCCTGGTGGTGCCGCCGGGTGAACCGCCTTTCGAAGACGAGATACCTCTCGCCGACCTGCATGCGTTCCCGCTGTCGGTTCCCATGCGCAACAACAATGTCAGGCGTTCGGTGGCTGATGTGGTTGCGCAGCACGGTTGTGTGCTTGACGTCAGATTCGAAGTCGACTCCCTTTCTACGATCATTAACATGGTCATGGAAGGAAAAGCGTATTCTATTCTTGCCCCTTCGGCCATTCAGAGGGAAGCCTCTCAGGGACAGGTCCGAACGGTCAAAATCATTGATCCAGTGATTACCCGCTCCGTCGTGCTTGCCGTCAACCCCAAAGATGAGCAATCTCCCGCTGTCTCTGCTGTCCGCAAGCTGATCCCCAATGTCACCAGGACATTAATCGAGAGCGGGCAATGGCCGGCCACGGCTCCGGTCCGGGGTTAGGCATATCCGTCAAACCGAGTCCCAGTGCTATCACGCTTCCATGGCGGGCCCGAGCCGGCCATCAATCTGGATTCAAGATGGTTTTGGGCGACATTCCATATTTGACCCAGCGTGACCATCGCGATGAAACTGCAGAGAAGTGAGCCCATGGTCGAATATCGGCTGGTCTCGTATTGGCAGAAATACTCAAGCGGAGCATGGGATGTCCAACGCCACGAGCTATCAGCTTTTCATCAATGGCAGATGGCGAGCCGGTGGTAGCGGAGCCACTCTGCCTGTAATCAATCCGGCGACGGAGATGGTATTTGCCTCGGTGGCCTCGGCGACGATACCGGATCTGGATGAGGCCCTCGCTTCGGCAGAGCGCAGCCGCAAGGCCTGGTCGTCGCGGCCTGCAAAGGATCGTGGCGAGATTCTCGTAGCGGTCGCCAAAATTTTGGCAGCGAACGCTGAAGCGGTGGCTAGGGACCTGTCAGCCGAACAGGGAAAGACGATTGCCGAAGCGACAGGTGAGTACGCGCGCGCTGTCGAAACGCTGGAGTGGAACGGAATGCACGCCGAAGAGTTGTCGGCCCCTATTCCGATGGGCCCGAACCGGGTGATCGTCCCCGAGCCACTTGGCGTCGTGGCTGCCTTTACGCCTTGGAACTATCCCGCCGTTCTCATCGCCCGCAAGCTCGCCCCTGCTTTGGCGGCAGGCTGCCCGGTGATCCTTAAAGGGGCGGAAGAGACACCGAGCGCTGCAGTTCACATCGTCGAAGCTCTACGACAAGCGGGTGTTCCGGACGGCGTGGTCAATCTCGTGTTCGGCGTTCCGGTGCAAATATCCCGGCATCTCCTCAGCTCGCCGACCGTAAAGGTCCTAACGTTCACGGGCTCTACCGAGGTTGGAAAACAGCTCGCCAAGCTCGCCGCGAATAACTTGCAGCGGTGCATTCTTGAACTCGGTGGGCACTCCCCCGTCATTGTATGCGAGGATGCCGACCTGGCAAAAGCTATACCGGCAATTTCCGAATACAAGTTCGAGTGCGCTGGCCAAAGCTGCAATGCGCCGAGCAGGATCCTCGTCGCGCGGCCTCTCTATGAGGAATTCCTGTCGCGGATGACCGGAGTCGCCCGCAAGATCAAGATCGGTCCACCGGACGACCTGGCGACGGAGATGGGTCCGATGGCAAATGCACGGCGAATCGAGGCCATGCAGCGTCTAGTCAAGGATGCGGTCGATCGCGGCGCCACCGTCGAAACCGGTGGCGCCCGCCTCGACCAACCGGGTTTTTACTGGCCGCCAACGATCCTGACAGGCGTGCCAAAGAATGCCAGAGTGCTTCATGACGAGCCGTTCGGGCCGATCCTCACCTTGGCGCCGTTCGACACGATCGAGGAGGCGATCGAAGAAGCCAACGCCACTGACTATGGCTTGGCCGCCTACGTCTTCACCGGTGCTGACGACACCAAACGGGCGCTGATCGGCGGTCTTTCGGCCGGCGCTCTTAGTGTAAATTATCTCAAAGGGGTTTCAGCAGATGCGCCGTATGGAGGCGTTAAACAGAGCGGGTATGGATATGAAGGAGGCGAGCAGGGGGTGCGGAGCTTCCAGAGCCTGAAACTGGTCAACGGGTTCGGTTCATTCGGATGAGATTTCGTGAATAAGAAAACACGGACCATTGCCGGCAAGGATATCACAAAGAGCGTCGCCGATGCCCTTCAGTACATCTCGTACTACCACCCCCCCGACTATATCCGGTACCTTTCGCAGTCATACGCGCGCGAACAGAGCCCGGCGGCTAAGAACGCCATCGGGCAGATTCTGCTGAACTCTCGCATGGCGGCCTTCGGGCGGCGCCCGATCTGCCAGGACACCGGCCTCGTCGTGGTCTTCGCAAAGGTCGGCATGGACGCCCGCATCAAATCAACGGCCAGTTTCGCTGACCTCGTGAATGAGGGCGTCCGTCGGGCATATCTCGACCCGGACAACCCCCTTCGGGCATCGATCGTTGCCGATCCGCTCGCCGGACGGGTCAACACCCGCGACAACACGCCAGCGGTCATCCACATCGACCTCGTGCCCGGCAACCAGATTGAGATCACCATCGCCGCAAAAGGCGGCGGGTCGGAAAACAAGGCGCGTTTCACCACCCTGAACCCCAGCGCGTCCGTTGCCGACTGGGTGGTCGACACCGTTTCGACCCTTGGCAGCGGATGGTGCCCACCCGGCCTGATCTCGGTCGGCATCGGCGGTAGCGCTGAAAAGGCGATGCTGCTTGCCAAGGAGGCCATGAACGAGCCGATTGACATGTCGGAACTGCTTTCCAGGGGGTCTTCAAAAGCGGAGGAGGAACTGCGGATCGAGCTTTATGAGCGAATTAACGCGCTCGGCATTGGCGCCCAGGGCCTTGGTGGTCTGACGACAGTGGTTGACGTCAAAGTTGCGACCTATCCTACACATGTGGCGTCCAAGCCTGTGGCACTTATCCCGCAATGCGCCGCTAACCGGCACTTGAAGTTTACCTTGGATGGCACAGGACCGGCACAGCTCCAACCGCCCGATCTTTCCGAATGGCCCCAGATCGGTCATGAGGACTTGCATGCAACCGGCGTCCGTCGGGTCAATCTCGATGCGCTCACGAAGGAACAGACGGCATCGTGGCGCTGCGGGGAAACCCTTCTTTTGTCCGGAAAGATGTTGACGGGCCGTGACGCCGCCCACCAGCGAATGGTCGAGCTGATCGATGCCGGCAAGCCGCTCCCGGTAGATCTGCGGGGACGCATGATCTACTACGTCGGACCCGTCCGCGCAGTAGGGGATGAGGTCGTCGGGCCGGCTGGCCCAACAACCTCCAGTCGCATGGACGGTTTTACTGAAAAGATACTCGCCGAGACTGGGCTATATGCGATGGTCGGCAAAGCGGAGAGGGGTCCGCTGGCCATCGAGTCGATCGTCAAACACAAAACGCCCTATCTCATCGCAGTGGGTGGTGCTGCGTACCTGATTTCAAAATCGATCAAGGCGGCGCGGATCGTTGCCTTTGAAGATCTAGGTATGGAAGCAATCTATGAATTTGAGGTCCAGGACATGCCGGTCATCATGGCTGTCGATATTGAGGGAAACTCCATTCACAATTCCGGACCCCTTGAGTGGCGTAAGCGCATGGCGGCCGACAGCATCGCCCGCAGCATCGGCGTTTGAGCCTTCCCGGCTGCGCGAATCCGGCCAGACTCCCGCTCGGATTTTGAGCCGTATCGGTAACACAGGCGGCCGCGTTTGTGTTTTCAGCTCATCGGCGAGCCAAAAAAGAAAGGCTTTCAAGTCGCTCTCAATGCCAAACGCTCAGTTGTAAACGCTTATCGACCCCGTTCTTACGATTGACCCTCAGGGTGCTGTCCAGGGGTGCAATCGGGTCAAGCAACAGAGACCAAAAAGATGCGCCATTCATATTTACAAGGAGACCGCCGCTGACAGCCGATCACTCCTTTCCAAATGCGTCATCGCCCGTTTTGGGGCAGGGCAATACCGCAATACCCCAACTGCTTGGATCGTTCTCGGCCCCCTGGCTTCAATAACCTCGCCGCGAAGCAGGCCGAGGACGAATGACGCCCGTTACATTCGCCCGCTTCAATTAATGATGGATTGGTTGGTACAAATTGAACTGTCGACCACCGTTTGAGAGCAACAGATCGTGAAGTCGAAACCAAATCCTGTGCAACTAGACACTTGGGACATCCGGATTCTCTCAGAAATCCAGTTAGATGGTCGGATTTCAAAAAGCGAGCTAGCAAAGCGTGTTCACCTTTCAGCGTCGGCCTGTTCAGAACGGCTCCGCGTGCTGCAAGCCGCAGGCATCATTGAGGGATTCTATGCGCGACTCAGTCCAGCCCTCATCGGGGGCATGATCTCTATAATGGTGGAAGTGGTTTTGGACCGCCATCGTCTCGAGGATCAAAGACACTTCGAGGCTGCTATCCAAAACGTCCCCGAAATCCTGGACTGCTGGGCAATCGGGGGACGTATCGACTATCTGATGCGCGTTTCGTCTCCCTCCATGGCTGCGTATCAAGATTTCATGGAGGGACTCCTTCAGGCAGGATTGGGGATCAACCAATACTACAGCCTTGTCGTGACGAAGCCAGTGAAAGCCAATTCACCAATTCCGTTGTCCCCCTTCAAGCGGAGATGAACTCTTAAGCGTTGATTTCGTCGGGAATTAGTTCCGATTCCGCGAATTCACCGGTCAAATACGCACATTTCCACGAAATTCGTGAGGCAGTTGCGGATATAACGAGCCCGTTGACCGAGTGTTCTCCTTCGATTTTTCGGGCGGAGAGCAGCGAAGCGTTTGAGCAAACTAGGCGGGGATCGAAAAGTCCTACGCCTAGGATGTAAGCTCAGAAGCACATATTGCCAAGAACCTTTGAGTGGCTGCTCTGCCACAAGCTCACAACTATGTAGATATGGAGAAAATTATGGCTGGAAGACCCGACAACCCCGGCAAGGGACCGCCAGATAATCCCGGAAAGGGACCGCCTCTCGGAGTGCCTTCCGGGCCGCCACATGGTGTTCCTCCGGGGCCTCCTGATCCGCCCGCGCCCCCGCCGCGCAAGGTGGGATGAGAGAAATGGTTGATCCCGATTCGTCCGTGACAACCCCGGCGGAGCCAGTTCCCCGCTGGGAGAAGCGTTATCCGGGGCGGCTTAAATACGAACTCGACGCGCTGTACGCCGCCGGGATAACTCCTGAGATTGACGAGCCGGCCCGCGCTGCTGGGCGATTGTCGCTAGCATTCGACTGGCCGCTCGATACGGCGACGACCCTTCGGTTGCAGGCTGTCTTTCCCGACGCCTACCCCCACTTTCGGCCTCAGGTCTTTCTGCTCGCCGGCCTTGACCCCGCGCCTGCGCGCCACCGCAGTCCTATCGAGGGCAATCTCTGCCTGCTCGGCCGCGACACCCGGCAGTGGACACCGGGCTGGTCGCTTTGCACGTTGCTCGAAAAACAGCTCGCCGACTCCGTTCATGGCACCGGTGAGGAAGACCAGCAGGGCGAGCCTGCCGAATACTGGTGGAATAACCTTGGCCGCAATTCCGGATCTTATTGTCTGATCGACAGCGGCTGGGATGTCGGCGACACCTCGCAGGGCACATTGCAGCTGCGCTACATCCAAGATCAAACGGTCAAAGTGGAGGCCGAGAACGGTCCAATCCATATCCCGGCGGTCAGGGCCTATGTCGAAGAGGTTCGGGCTGAGGATGGCCAAGTGCTTCACCAATGGGCGGGTCCGCTCCCAACCGACCTGGCCAACGCGAAGAATGAGCTGGAGGTTCCGTGGGTAAGATCAAAAAACACGATGCTGCCCGAACCTCAGCTCGATGCACAGCTAAAAAGGCTCCGCCAAGATTACTCATGGCTCCGGCGTACCCGGCCACGAAACTACGGTTCAGGTCTGAAGTTTGACCTCTGCGCACTCGTCTATCCGAGCGAGCTCGCCTTTGGTGAGACGGGCCTCGGCTGGTGCTTCGTCATGGTCTTCGGTCATGCGCACGGCTTTGAGCCGAAGAAGAACAAAGCCCCCAAATCACTGCGTATCACGGCGTTGCCCGTTTTTCGCGCCGGGCCGGGCGACATTGGCTGGCGCGTTCCGGCCGTTGCATTCCTCAAAGACAAGCGGATCCTTGTCGTCGGTGTTGGCGCCGTCGGCGCACCGGTAGCGATCGAACTTGCTCGCAACGGATGCCGCACCCTCGATCTCGTCGAACATGACCTTCTTGAGCCCGGAAACACGATCCGCTGGCCTCTGGGCGCAGCCGCCTGGGGTCAACGCAAGACAGACGCCTTGCAGGCTTTTCTCGCTCGCCAGTATCCGGCAACCGAAGTCCGTAGCCATTCGCATTTTATAGGTATTGCGGCGCAGGCTCTTAGCGATCCGGGTGACGACGATATTCTCGACTCGCTCATCAGGGACGCCGATCTCGTTATCGATGGCAGCGCTTCGCACGGCGTTACAACGCTGCTGGATGACCGCTGCCGAAGCGCAGCCGTTCCCCTCATAAGCATGTCCGCGACGCCGACGCTGGAGGGCGGCACCGTTGTCCGGCACGTCCGCGAAAGCGGCTGCCCGAATTGCCTTTTGCACGCATGGCACAAGCACGAGATCGAACCCCCGCCAGGACAGGATGCCGGTGACGAGGCCCTGACCCAGCCGGCGGGGTGCAGCGAGCGCACATTCACCGGTGCCGACTATGATCTGCAGGAACTTTCGCTGCAGGCGGTGAGGCTGGCCATCGATACCCTCTCGGGCAAGGCGGACGAGGGTTCGGTCGTGCAGACACTCAGCTTTGTTGATGATGAACGAGCGCGCTGTCCGCCGAGCTGGCGTGTCGATCCGCTGCCAAAACATCGGGACTGCCGGGGCGGGCATTGATGTTGCCGGATGTCGATGCCTGGCTGCCTAACACCGTGATTCAGGAATGTGCGGACGAAGCCTACACCAAATTCCCGTTAGAGACCGGCGGCACGTTCATGGGCTGGTGGTTGAATCCTGATACCGCCGTCGTAACCGTCATGATTGGTCCCGGACCCGGCGCCCTTCACGAGCGCTTCCGGTTCCAGCCGGATCAGCAATGGCAGGTTGAGCAGATTGCCGCCCACTATGAGCGTTCCGGTCGCCGCGAGACTTACCTCGGCGACTGGCATAGCCACCCCGGCGCTTCGAGCGGCGCGCTGAGTTGGACCGACCGCGGCGTCCTTCGCCGCGTTATCGCCACGCCAGAAGCGCGCTGCGCACTGCCGCTGATGATGATTCTATGGGGTTCTTCCGGGACATGGCAGTTGACAGCGTGGCGAGCACAAACGGTGCCGCGCGTGGTGCTCTGGGACAAGCTGCATCTCGATCCGGTGCAGATAAGGGCCTTTTGAAATCTCTGCACACGCAGATGCCGGCGGCTTGATGAAAGGAATGACCTGGCATCCGCTTCGGTCAGGCGATGGTCCGGCAAACCTGCGCGAGGAACGGCCTGCCAGACAGCGTGGGCTGCAGCGGGTGAAGTCGCAAACGGCCGCGCCCGCCGGCGTGGACCCGCTGCATTGGCTGCTCCTGACCACCCATGCGGCAACCTGCTCCGCCGCGGCCTGGCCGATGTCGCTTGTACACGCAGCGCTGGCAAATCGAGCACTTTTTCCGAGTGAGGAAGACCTAGCAGGCTTCTCTGATTGGGGTTGGTGAGGTCAAGCGTTTCCTGTCTTTTTTCCGGACCATGTCGCCCCGCGGGTCACTCGC
>NZ_JAMYKW010000065.1:0-26559 GCF_040317555.1 Mesorhizobium sp. M1406
GGGTGCAATACGCACGAAATTTGCACGTAGTGCCAAAAAAGATACCGCAAAAGGTAAGGCTCGATACTGTCGGTTCGACTGCAGTCCCGGTTGCTCGGCTGAGGCAGCAATCGGTCTCATTGACGGGAAATGGAAATCAGTCATCCTGTTTCACCTTCTCGGCGGAACGATGCGATTCAACGAGATCCGGTGTCGCGGCTTGTTGCGGCTTCGATGAATTGGAGCCAGCCCGCTACCAACACGAGGCCTGCCAAGGTCCCAAGCGATGGCGGTGGAACCAAGAGAAGCGTTGCCATTCCTGTCATTGCCGCGACCCCGCAGATTGCGGCAACCGCGAAGTGCCGTCGTCTCTCGGCCCTTGCCCGCTTCAAAGCTCTCGCCAAGGCTTCGGTTGGGGTAATCGTAGTCATGGCCTCTTCCTCGTCGGATTTATTCAACACTTGGGTCCGAGGGGCAGCGTAATGGCATGATCGGGGAGGCAGTCGGGTCAACGGGCGGACTTGCGCACCGGCGCCAAGCGCCCAAAGTTTGCCCGATGATCGATCGCGCCTGAGACACGTTCCGAGCCAACCGGAATGATCAGTCGGCTGCCCAACCGTCAGAGACGTGATGCCCACTGCAATATTGAAACCTTGATCCTCTTCGAGGGAAATCGGCTGCAGCGAAATCGTGCCATGCTCGCCCCCAACAAGAACCTTGGCCCCGAGGCCACGCCCGGTCGCAGCATCCGCGCTAACGCCAGCATAGGTGTCAGACAAGGCGCTCTCATTTCGATTGGCAGGGGCAAAGACCAGCCAAGCCAGTTTGGCGGCCTTTATTTCGCCCACATCAATGCCGAACGCGGGTAATCTTACCGATATAGGACTTTGACGCGCCGGAAGCCGACGGCTTAAAAACACAGGCGATATCCTGTTGTGAGCCGACGATGACGCCGATCCCTGCGGAAACGTCGCAATCCAGGCTCCGAACCTCAACATGTTCGGCGGCGAACGCCGGTCGAAAAACCAGAAGGGATGCCGCGGCAAGAGTTGCAGCGATTGCTGAGGAAGAGCGCATAAGAGATCCTTTTCTGACAGGCGAGCTGAGAGCCGACAATTGTGTCCGGCGGACATCGACCGGACAATCCGAAACGTAAGGCGTTCCTTGTCGAGCGAATTGGTGGATCCGATCGGGTTCGATCCCCATGAGGTCCAAATTTGTCTGAAACGGTCAGATAATCACCTTTTAAAAACCGAATTGGACAGGTCTCGTCGCACCGAGGGTATCAATGCAGTGGCAGCCTCGGTGGGGTCTCATACGGCGATATTTTCCAGGGGGAGGCGACACTGCTCGAATTCACGCAGCCCAGGGTCGCGCTCTAGACATAGTCACGATTGTCCAGCAGGGCCTCATACCGGCGTCCGAATGCTTCGAACACAATGATGCGGCGTGCTTGTCTCATCATGATGCCACAACCGAAGTTTCGGCCTCGGAGCTAGCCGCAGAACGAAAGGGCACGATTGTGCAATCGTCCGTCTCGGTCATGGCTATCCTTTCGTCAAGCTTGGTGACCAACTTGGTGCTAGGCATGGATCCAAGGAAAGGGTGTGCTCGTGCTGTCGACGGTGGGCGGCTGGATAGGGTGGTTGAGCACCCGAAATCCGGTGAGTGAAAGACGCAGGCATTTCTTCGAAGACGATGAGCCGTTCGAGTATGCGGAAAGCGAACGCCCTCCGGTCCCCGGATCTCCGGGGACGCCTGTTCATCCGCCGCATAGACGCGCAATCTACGGGATCACCTCACTGATCACGGGAATGACAGGCGCATTGGGCAACGGCCTCGTGTCGGCGAACCTGCCTTACCTGCAAGGCGCGCTGGAACTTAATACCAGCGAGATCGCCTGGCTGCCCGCAGTTTACCTGGTGACGAATGCTATCACCGGCTGCATTCTCGTCAAATATCGCCAACAGTTTGGTATACGATCGTTTTGTCTGATTTTCCTTACCTTGCAAGCCGTCCTGATCACCGCGCACCTTCTCGTCAGCAGTCTGGCCAGCGCGATCCTTGTGCGAGCGGCTAGCGGAATATGTGCTTCAGCGATGAGCACGCTCGGTGTCTTCTACATGATCCAGGCGATGTCCGCGACACGTCGGCTGATGGCCGTCACGCTTGGACTAGGCACCCCTCAGCTCGCCCTGCCTATCGCGTGGATTATTCCGAAGGACTTCCTGGCATTTGATAGCTGGAGCGGACTGTATCTGTTCGAGCTCGGACTTTCCCTTGTCAGCCTGGGTCTCGTGATGATCGTCCGCCTCCCGCCAACCATCAGGGCCCGGGTATTTGAACTGCTCGACGCCCTGACCTTCGGCCTCTACGCGGCGGGTATCGGACTTTTCGGGGCGGCGATGGGTGTCGGGAGCTATCTATGGTGGACGAACGTATCCTGGATCGGTTGGTGCCTGGCGGCGGCCTTACCGTGCTTGGCGCTGGTGGCTGCCATCGAGTATCACCGGGCGCGCCCGCTGATCGATGTGCGATGGCTAAGCGCGGGCACGTTCGTGCGTTGGGCTATGATCGCCGTTATTTGCCGGCTCGCTCAATCGGAACAAGCGGTCGGTGTAATCTCGATGCTGCGAGACTTCGGTCTCACCAACGACGACTTCAGACCGCTAACGCTGGTCATTTTGGCCGGTGCAGGCGTTGGTCTTCTAACGAGCGCTGCCCTCGCCTCCCCGACACGCCTCCCCCTTCTCGTCCTGATCTCGCTGGCATTCGCTGCGACCGCCGCATTTCTCGATTCATCCTCGAGCCTTCAAACAAGGGGGCAGCAGCTGATGGTATCTCAGGCGATGATGGGTGTGGCGACCACCATGTTTTTTGGCCCGGTTTTCATTTTCGGTCTCGGGCAGGTGCTCATCAGGAGGGGTGTGGGGCTTACAAGCTTCATCGCGGTTTTCGGCATTACTCAATCGGTCGGAACCCTGATCTGCAATTCTCTTTTGCAGAGTTACCTGTTTCACGCTCAGCAATATCATCTCGCGAACTTTGCGGCACAGGTCGAGAGGTCTGACCCGACGGTGATGAGAACCGCCTCAACGCTCGCTTCACAATACTCGGCAGTCCTTGCTGATCCCACGCTACGAGCCGCGGAAGGTGTCCAGGCACTATCACAGCAGATTCTCCTGAACGCTCGAATGGCGGCCTACAACGACGTCTATCTGGCCATTTCTTTGGTCGCGACCCTTGGATTTCTCATGCTTCTCAGCGTGGTCCTGATCGCGGTCTTCAAACAAGCCCGGAGAAATCTCTCATGAGCACACCTCCTTCCCTTGCAACCGAAGGCATTCCGGGCGGCCCTTTGCAAACTCCGGCCGGCGCGGTTCCGAGCTCTTGGCGCCCGGCGGCCACGAGTTTCCCGTCCTACCTGATCGCGCTATTGCTCGTCGCTGGCGGGGTGACGGCTATTCTCGCGGCTTGGCAATTGCCACCCTTCGCGACGGCAATCGTGAAGACCGACGATGCCTATATCCGCGGCCACACGACCGTAATCAGCCCGCAAGTGAGCGGCTACATCAACCGGATCACCGCACGCGACTATCAGAACGTCGCCGCGGGCGAAGAACTGCTTCGGATCGACGATCGCATCTACAAATCCCAAGTCGCAGAAGCACAGGCCAATCTGGATCTTTCTCTTGCGAACCTCGCAAGCAATCGGCAGACCATCGCGCAGCGGGTGGCCGATATCGTGACCGGCGACGCAAAGATTGCTAGCGCCAAGGCTCAGTTGGCTAAGTCCAATGCGGACTTTCGTCGAGCGGCCTACCTGGCAGTGCAGGGTTCAGGCTCGATCAGCAGCGAAGACACTGCACGTGCGGCTAAAGATACAGCAGCAGCAGGGCTTCAGGAAGCGCAGGCGGGCCGCGAGAGTGCAGTGCAGACCAAAGCTGCCGCTGAAATCAATGAAAAGGCCTTGGAGGCAAGTGTCGAAAGCGCGCGTGCGCAGCTGCAGATGGCCGAAATTAATCTCGGGTACACGGTTGTAACTGCCCCGGAAGCAGGCCGGCTGAGCGACGTAGGCGCCCGACGAGGACAGTACGTGACGAACGGCAGCCAGTTACTTTTCCTTGTTCCCTCCGTCCGTTGGGTGATCGCCAATTTCAAGGAAGGACAGACTGCGGCTATCCTACCCGGTCAAAAAGCCTTGTTCACTGTCGACGCGCTTGCCGGCGCGCGTTTTCGGGGAACGGTTGAGGAGGTATCGCCTGCCGCCGGCTCGGAGTTTTCCGTCTTGCGCACAGACAATGCGATTGGCAACTTCACCAAAATACCACAACGGATTTCAGTCAAGATCGCAATCGACCCGGATCAGGCGAATGCGGAGCGCCTTGGACCGGGCATGAGCGTTGAAGCCTCTATAGATACTGCATCCGCGACTTCCGGAGTTCCGCGCGCACCTTGATCAGGCACATGACGCACCCCGGAGTTTACTTCGGGCCGTGTTCACACGATGAGATCGGCAAGGATGCGGAAGCGCCCAGTTACGATGCTGGGCAGCTTTTAGTTATATCAGGTTGCAGGCTAGCGGAAGCGAGCGAATTCGTCTACCTGTGGCCGAGAAGATGGCATTCCCCAGCGCGCCTGCCGCTGCGGCTGTTCCTGCCTCACCCACGCCTCCAGGCTCTTCGTCACTTACGACTTGGTAAACCTCTATCCGAGGGACCTCGTTGATCCGCAGGACGCGATAACTGTCGAAATTCGCCTGGTCCACTGCGCCATTCGTGACAGTCACCTGATTGAACATCGCAGCACTCAGTCCGAACAGGACGCCCCCTTCCATCTGCGCTCTTACAGTATCGGGGTTGATGGTGATGCCGCAATCAACAGCGATTACGGAACGAAGCAGCCGGATCGTGTTATCTGCGCTGACCTCGATTTCAAGGATATGGGCGAGGTAGCTGCCAAACGCCACCTGTAGGCTGATTCCACGCCCCCGCCCCGGCGCCAGGCTTTTGCCCCAACCTGCCTTTTCGGCCGCAAGATCAAGGACCGCCAAAGCGCGGGGATTTTTCGTCAACATCCGGCGGCGAAAAGTGAGCGGATCAAGCTTTGCGGCGTGGGCCATCTCATCGACAAAGCTTTCTATCACGAAGAGATTGTGGGTCGCCCCGACGCCGCGCCACCAGCTTGTATTCATGCCATCGGGCTCGTCGCGAACGTAATCCGCCAAGACGGCAGTCTCGTCGTAGGGCGTTTCGGCGGCACAATCTACTGCGTCAGGATCTATCCCGTTCTTGAAAGCGGCCGGCGCCCATCGGGCGAAGATGGACGAACCCGTGACCCTATGCGTCCTACCGACGATCTTCCCATGCTTGTCCAGGCCCGCGGCGACCCTGTCATAGTAATAGGGCCGGTAGTAGTCGTGCATCATATCCTGCTCGCGCGTCCAAACGAGCTTGACGGGATAGCGGATGTCCTTCAGCAGACGCGCAGCGACCTCAATCGTGTCGATATCAAGCCGTCGGCCGAACGCCCCACCCATGAGCAGGTTATGCACCGTGACATTCTGGGGAGCCAGGCCGGTCGCATGGGCGACGGCCAATTGGGCTCGAACCGGTACTTGCGTGCCCACCCAAAGGTCCGCGCCATCATCACGAATATGGAGCGTACAGTTCAGAGGTTCGAGCGGGGAATGTGAAAGGAATGGAGACTGATAGACCGCCGACAACTTGATCGCGGCGCCCTCTATCATTTCGACAGCGTTCGCATCGTCGCGGACCACCACCCCTTGATACTGCGAGGCGGCCTTCATCTTCGCAATGATCGAACCGGTGCTGACCGTTCCATGTACTCCCGCGTTCCACTCGATCTGCAGAGCTTCCAGACCCTGTTTCGCAGCCCACATATGTTCGCCGATGACAGCGACCGCCTCACCGGCCGACGTCACGATCTCAATGACGCCAGGAACTGCTCGCGCGGCAGCGAGGTCCATCGAGGCGATCGAACCTCCCTTCACGGGGCTGAGTGCAAGCGTGGCATGCTTCATGTCCGGCACGCGGACGTCTATTCCATAGACCATAGAGCCGTTGACCTTGGCCGGCGTGTCGAGACGCTTGGCTCGAGTGCCGATCAGTCGAAACTCTGAGGGCTTCTTCAAAGGTATCGCTTGTGGGACCTGCTGCAGCGCGGCCTCGGTGGCGACATCGAGATAGGAGAGCGCTCGGTCGGAGGAAGTATCCCGGATAATGCCCTTCTCGACCCGACACGTGGCGGCATCCACCCCCCAGCGCGCGGCCGCTGCGGCAACCAGCATAAGCCGAGCGGCAGCACCGGCCTGTCTCAGGCGTAGCCAATCCGATCGAGTGGATGTCGAACTACCCGTCGCCTGATCGTGCAAGATCGGATCCATGTATTTGGACAGGTCCGGAGGCGCTGCTTCAACCTTCACCTGATCCAGCTCGAGTTCCAACTCCTCGGCCAACAACATGGCGCTGGAAGTATAGATGCCCTGCCCGACTTCGGTGTGCGGCATGATGAGCGTGACCCCGTCCCCGTCGATCCGCATGAATGCATTCGGAGCGAAATTCGGCGCCGTGTTCTCGGCCAACGCGGCACGACTGCGCAGAACGCCGGGCAGCCCGAACGAGAGGAGAAGGCCGCTGGTCGCAAGCGCGGTTCCCTTCAAGAACCCGCGGCGTGAAACAAGGTTTTCGATCATCGGACCCTCACACTGATGCAGCTTGGTGGATGGCTTCACGAATTCGCATGTAAGTTGCGCATCGACAGATGTTGCCGGCCATCGCGTCATCGATGTCCTCATCTGACGGAAGTGGTTGAACATTCAGGAGTGCCGCCGCCGACATGATCTGGCCCGACTGGCAGTATCCGCATTGGACGACTTCTTTATCCAGCCACGCGGCTTGCACGCGCTTGCCGGTTTCAGTCGAACCTACGCCCTCAATGGTGGTAATCCTCTGATCGGAAATCATTGCCATCGTAATCTGGCAAGACCGAACGGCCTCGCCGTCGAGGTGGACAGTGCAGGCCCCGCACTGAGCGATACCACAGCCGTATTTCGTACCGGTCATCCCCATGACATCCCGCAAGACCCAGAGGAGTGGCATGTCATCGGGAACGTCCACCTCGTAACGACGATCGTTGACCATCAGGGTTTTCATCGATTTTTCATCTCGCTTTGGGGATCGTCGGCAACAGCTCCCTCAGCGGAGCGCATGCACGGACGGACCACGCCTCGCGCTTGGATACTCAACGACGGGCTCCAAGAATTGTATCATCCAGCGCTGCGTGGGTTTCAAAGGAGCCAGTTCGCAGCGACCGGCGGTCCCGGGCCTGAATCCTACAATATACCCCCGGAACAACTGGCTACGAGATCGTGCCCTAAATGGGGACGCATCGTGTTCGGCAAGCCGAGGCCCCGGTAACCCGGGCTCGCTCAGTCAGTCGAATTCAAAAAGGTATCGGCCGTGACGCGATTTCATAAAGCAATCTATTCGGTGGCTGTGGTCGCCGTGATCTGCGCCGCGGGCGCGGCGGCATTCTTCTTTTGGCCCCACGGTCTGAATGAGGTCTCTGCCAGCAGCAGGCAGCCAACCGGTACGACACTGGTGGAACGTGGCCGGTATCTGACGGTCGCCGCCGACTGTGCAGCTTGCCATACGGCGAAAGGCGGCAAGCCATTCGCGGGAGGGGTCGCATTTGCGCTTCCGTTCGGAGAAATATTTTCATCGAATATCACGCCTGATCCGGTCGAAGGGATCGGCGCTTGGAGCGACGCAGAATTTGTCCGTGCCGTGAAGGCGGGAGTTGGAAAACACGGCGAGGATCTCTATCCGGCGTTTCCTTATGCGTCCTATGCGCTTCTTTCCGACGACGACGTTCTAGCCATCCGAGCCTATCTCAGTACGCTTCAGCCCGTGGCGGCTGCATCCCGACCGAGTGAACTCGCCTTCCCCTTCAATCAGCGCTACTTGATGCGAGCCTGGAAAATTCTTTTCGTCCCGCACGACGCAATGAAGGCCGATCTCGCGCACGACCAGCAGTGGAACACGGGTGCTTATCTCGTCGAGGCGCTCGCCCATTGCGGCGAGTGTCATACCCCTCGTGGCCTCATGTTTCAGCGGGTGCAAAGCAAAGCTCTGTCCGGGGCCGAGGTCGACGGCTGGAAAGCTTGGAATATCACAAGCGACAACCAGACCGGCATCGGCTGGTGGACTGACGGCGAGATTGCGGACTATCTTGCCAGTGGCCATTCTGATGGCCATGGATCAGCATCTGGTTCTATGCGCGAGGCAGTCGATCTCAGCTTGAGCAAGCTTCCGAAAACCGACATCGAGGCCATCGTCGCATATTTGCGAACAGTGCCCGCCGTTTCCACCGGTCTCTCACTAAGCGTGGACAGAAATATTCGCACGAATTCCGGTCTCGATCAGATCTCCGCGACATCCGATGATCCCGGGCGCAAACTGTTTGCCGGCGCCTGTGCCGCCTGTCACGGGTGGGATGCCCTGGGCAAATCTAACCCGCGCGCGGCAATCGACGGCGCCCATAGTTTCGCCGATCCGAAGGGGGCCAATCTGCTGCGGGTAATCCTGCAGGGCTCATCGAACGAAGAGCGTCGAACAGGAGAAACGATGCCGGCATTCGCTCCCATCCTTTCAGATGTTGAGGTTGCTCAGCTTGCGAATTTCGTTCTGGCCCACTTCGGTGAGACCAAGGGCTCCGTTCGCCCGGCGGACGTTCGCGCAGCACGCGGCCCGGTGAAATAACGGATTACGGGGATCGATCGGACTTCCTGCCCCAGTGGTGATGGGCAGGCGGATTGCTTCTACGCACAGCACCATGTTTCCAGCGCTTGTTTGACAAACAGTGCAATCGATTGGGCATTGAGTGTTCACTGGCAGGCGAAGGTTGTTCGACTGATGCCATCTGTGCGTGAGCGAATCACAGGTCATGAAAGTCAGCGGGGTCACCCCCCGATGGTTTCCGCATGATGCAGTTCCCAGCTGCAAGGGCTGGCAGGAATTGGCGAAGGCAGCCCCTAGCGAAGGATGCAGGCCACGATGCGACGTGCCCCAGTCGAACGCGCGGAGGCATTATCGCTCGTTTTTGTCCTTACGTTAGAAATGGCCGTTGTCGCCCGCGTTTCAACGGTCGCAGGAGAGTGTCAGCGACCTTTTTGAAGACTGGTGGTCATTAAAAGAGGGTGGACGATCACGGTGCACGGGCATATCTGCCACAGACGCTTTCAACCCTGCGGGCGCAAGTCTGTCACCGGTCGGTAGAAGATCACACGCACCGACGGAACAAGCTGGTTGAGGTAATCGAAATCCCGAACATTGCCGGTCAGGACCGTCGCGCCCAGCAGACCGGCCTGGTGAAAGATCAGCGCATCGTTGAGGAAGCGGCGTTCATGCCCCTCCCCTTTCGGCAGACGGCTCAGCCGGAACAGCAGGCCGGCAAGCATGCCGGCGCGTCCCCAGGCGGTGGCGTCGGGTGCATGCAGCCGGTGCACTGGGATGTCTTCAATCGTGCCTGCAACCACTTTCAGGACCGACTTCGTCGTGGGGTGCGCTGGGTCGAGCCGGCCGAACAGGTGGCTGAGCTCGGCAAAGGGACCGGGCGGCCAATGCCGATCCGCTGGAAGATCTCGGCAGTTTTCTTGTCGAGGCCTTCGACGAGGTGCCCGAAGCCCGCGACGCCTTTTCGCGCATGACCGGCGGCTTCGACGAAAGAGCCTTCAACCGGGCGTGGCTCTACGGAATCGCCGATGATTTGCGTTGGGGCCTGATCGGGGCGCTGGTTGCGGCGAAGTCGTCGCGCGATACGCATGAATTCTACAAATTCGCCAGCTGGCGATTCCTGCGTTGCCGGATGGCCCTGCGCGACCCGCGCTTCGGCCAAGCGCTGCGGAGGATCTGATGTCCGTCAGAAAGCCCCTTGGCCAGGCAGCCAACGATCACGAACGCACGCTGGAACAGGTCATCGGCCGGGTGCCGCAATGGCAGGGCCGCGATATCCGCTATGGCGCACTCGTCGGTGGCCTGATGAACCAGAATTGGGTCGTCGAGGTCGCCGGAGACAGCCGAATCTATTTCGTCAAGGTCCCGGGCGCGGGATCGGAAATGTTCGTCGACCGCGTGGTCGCCAACCAGGCCGCACGCAACGCGCATGCCATTGGCGTAGGCCCTCGGGTCGTGTTCTTCGACCCTGTCGACGGCGTCGAGATCAGCGAATTCCTCCAGGGATATCGGGCCCGTACGAATGCGGACTTCTCCAACGCCGCGATCCAGAGCGCGGTTCTCGACATCTATCGCCGTGTTCACGCGAGCCCGGCGCTGTCGCTGACTAAAACCATCTTCGACATGATCGATGAGCACATCGACCATGGCCGCCAGCTCGGCTCGCATTTTCCGCCTGCCATGCCGTGGATCGAACATCGCTACGAGCAAGCCAGATCCGCATTCATGGCGTCCGGCCTGGATCTCGTTCCCTGCTTCAATGACCCGATGCCCGGCAAACTCCTGATCAGCCTCGGCGGCACCGCGGACCAGCTGCCGATGAAGCTGATCGACTACGAGTTCGCTTCCAACAATGAGCGCGCCTACGAACTCGGCGTCCTGTTTGCGGAAATGTTCTACGAAGAGAAACTCATCCTTGAGCTGATCGAGCAATATTATGGCTCGATCAGACCTGATATTGTCGCCCGCGTTATGCTCAACCGCGCATTGGCCGACGTCAAATGGGCGTCCTGGGCGGTGGTGAATCGCAAGCTCAAGACGTGGGATTTCGATTACAGAAATACGGTGTCTGGAAGTATATGCGCGCACGCGATGTCATGTACGACCCGCGTTGGGAGGCTTGGCTGCGCGCCATTTGAAGAGCCGCGAGAGCGGCAATCTCGTTGGGGCAGCGATCGGGTTTCTCCCGTCCGAGAATAACCGCAGGTGGCTACTCGCTATCCTACGAGAGCGGCCGCGTTTGGCGCATTGTGGAGAGTGGTACCCGCGAAGAGCCGAGCTCATTCTGCGGTCGCCTGCGAAGTTCGCATTCCAAACGATCTTCCGCGTGTAAAGTGACGGATTAGTTTATCCTCGTCCCTATCGCTATTAACGTGGACTGTAGATCATCACGCACGTGGCCGGGCATGCACAGCATCAAAAAGCGCCGAAGACGTGGACTCTGCGGATTGTCAAAAAGGTCCTCAGATCGTCCTGCCTCTACGACCCGGCCTCCCCGCGTGCTTGGACTTGCGGCATGCATGCTACTACTGGTGGGATTCATAGCCGGTCGAAGGGGCCTCGAATATCCTATGATACAGATCTTCGCCGTAGCTTGTCTGCAACGGCTCAGCCTCACTCAACTTGAAAGTTCGTGAGCCATCCGCCTGCCTTT
Source organism: Mesorhizobium sp. M1406 (assembly GCF_040317555.1). Lineage (NCBI taxonomy): Bacteria > Pseudomonadati > Pseudomonadota > Alphaproteobacteria > Hyphomicrobiales > Phyllobacteriaceae > Mesorhizobium > Mesorhizobium sp. M1406. Next base: position 11,389 of record NZ_JAMYKW010000065.1, read on the forward strand.
CGGCACGCAGGAATTTCACGCCAGGCCGTTTCGTGTCGTGAAGATCATGTGCAAACTCGTACAGATGCGTGACGAAGAAGACCGTGATCCCTCCTCGGTCAGCGCATTTACGATTTGGGTTACGATCTGCGATCCCTCTCTTTCGTTCGTCGCGGCAAACGACTCGTTGAACAGGACCATTGAGCCGGATGCCATATGATCCACGATCTCGCTCATTCTTCGTCCAGCTTGCCGCTCTTCATCGTGGCATCCTCCCCGCGCTTGTAGTGTGTGAAGACGCCATCACAGACACTGCCGCAAAAGGCCGCCGGCACGAACATGCCGCATTGCATCATCAATTGCGCAAGGCCAACCCCGCGCAGAAACGTTGACTTGCCGCCCTGGTTGGCGCCGGTGATGACGACCATGTTCTTGTCGTCCGCATCCAGATCATTGCCGACGACCCGCTGCCCTTTGGTAAGAGCAAGGCAGATGTCATACAGACCGGCGAATGTGTGCCTGTGCACGTCGGACAGTCGAAGGCGATTGCGCCATTAGTTAGAGACAACTAATATGCTGACTTGTTCGCGGTCGAGAGGGCCGCCTGCATGTCGGATCGACCTGCCTTAGCGCGTGATACAGTCGTGCCCGCCACGATGCCGGTCCCCATTTGCCTTGGCCTCGCCCCTCAAGCGCTCTGGGTAGAAGCATTCCAAACCGATGAGGATATCCGCCAGTACTGGCGAGGCTATGCCCTTGGGGGCGCGGTGTGCGCCGTTTTGCTGATCATCGAGCTTCTGGCAATTCACCTGCTGCTCTGAGCCTTTGAGGATCTTGCTGAGATCAAAAAAGCCCGCCTGTGGGAAGGCGGCAGGGCCTGGAGTGCTGGGATCAACCAGGGTCAACGAGCGGCGGAGGGGTTGGTTGCGCTCGTCGTTCACTGGCATGTTACCCTCTCACACCTCAATGGCATGCTAAATGGGCTTTAAGGACGCGGTGCGGTCCGGACGGGAGATGGGGGCATCACCCGCACGCGCCAGGCTCAGGCGGCTACCGCGTCCGATCCATTTCTCCTGTCCCGCAGCGCCGGCCAATAGGGGACTGGAGCCCTGCCGGGAGGATGTTCGAAGCCTTATGACGAAGCTGTCAGAGGAATGTCAGATGTCAGAGAAGTCACAATGCAGCCTCGCGTTTTTCCGGACGGGAATCCTTGCTTTTAAGTTACCCCGAGACAGACATGAATCGATGCTCGCTAAGAGAACTGCGATTGCTCTGCTCTCCTGCCTGGCCATATCGGGCTGCGGTATGGCCAAAGCTGCGAGGGAAACCGGGCAGACGTTCGACGAGTATGGATGCCTTGCTCGTGACTTCAAAGGCCAGCCGCCTTGCGAACCTGACAATGCCGCAGCGCCCTGACGGGGGAGGCAGGGCACGGGCCACCAGGCCTTTTTCCGTGCGGCGCTCCGCCGCTCGTAGAGGAACCTTCCGAGGGGGGCGGATGGATTCACGAGGTCAAGTTCGACGGCTATCGATCGCAGATCGTCTTTGACGCCGGCAAGGTCCGCATCTTCACCATGAACGGTCACGGCTGCCCGCGCTCGGTGGATGACGACGAACGGCTACCAATATCTTCTTGCTGAGCCCGCCAGGCGCTGCTCTACGACCCGATCAGTCGCCTCAAATAGTAAACAGCATCCAGAGTTGTACCAACCCAATCAAGACGAGGAGACCTACCGTCAACGGGGCGAACAAATCTGTCGGGACCTCGGCGGCGTACCTCGCGTGGTGGGTTTCCAGTTTCGCCTCGATATAGTCTTGGTTGAGTGCCTTGATCTCCTGGAGAGTTGACCTTCCTGCGAGAGCGCCGAAACAGGATATCTTAAAAACTGACAAGGCTAGCGCCAGTTTTGCTGAAGCTGGTGCTGTGTGAGCGAAGCTGAATATCAGAAACAAGTTCGCGACCGAGACAGCGAATGTTATGCCCATTACCGACATATAGTTGCCAAGTCGAGTATTCGTCAATGCGACCTCGATCGTACTCCTATGGTTCTGCATCGCACAGCAGAAAATATAACGCGCGACTTATCTTTTCCGCAGCCTCACGCCAGCGCCGCCGCCATTCTCGGGGATGAACTCGACGCCGGCCGATGATGGCAACGAAAAAGCCCGTCACCGTGAGGCAGTGGCTTGATCGTTTCGTGTGCGGAATGATTTCAGGGAGTCAGTTCGCCTTCTACCGGATCGTCAGGGAGAAATGGGAACGAAACTGCGCACCCTCTCGGGATACATGCGGAATGAGCGCCCGCCATTGGCGTCTTCGGTCTTGAACACCAGGATCATATCCCCGTTCGCTGTGTCGACGGTCGGGATGATGTAGTCCAGGGTCACAGCGCTCTCCATGTAATGGCGAATATTGTCTTTCATAGTCCGATCCTCGCAATCCCCGGCGCGATGATCGTCGCCTCATCGCAGTCGCGGCCGGTGTGTTGTCAATCATCGCAGAGATAACCAGTGCCTTCCGCAGTGCGCTTCATTAGTGTTCCGCGCCCTAAAAATAATCCGAAAACCTGCGGGATGACGTCTTTGTTGGTGCGGGGCGTGGAGTCGACCGGGTCTTGAAGTACCCCTTGGCCTAGAGTTGGAATGTGATTTTCGGGTCGGCACCAGACAGGTTACGATGCGTCTTCAACGAATGAGGAGGAGACGATGAAAACATTCCTCACAATGGCCGCCGCGCTGACCCTGTCCGTATCCGCTGCCCATGCCGATTGCCCATATCACGAGAAGGTACAGGCATCGGTCGAAACGCAGAAAACAGCGAGCGTCGAGAAGGCCGATATGTCGAAGGCTGCGGACACTCAAACTATAAAGAAAGAAGTGCCGGCAAAGACCGAATAGCGGCGCGCTTGCCGGATCCCTCGCAGGCAGTGTGCGGTCTCGGCCCAGCGTACTGCAGATGGCCGGCCCGGCTGCTAGTGAAGCAGCGTTGCCTAAAGTCGCGCCGGCCATTTGCCGCTCTTTGAGGGATGACCAGCGTGCAACTTCTTGCGTCGCGATCCCCAAACAGTTCATTTATATCACAAATGATCTTCAAACAGATCAGACTCCTTGACATTAATGGAGGAAAAGATGCTTATGCGTATCAAACCAGTCTGGAATGAAACGCATAAGTATCACCATGCCATCGGAATCTGCGGCCCTGCTTGAAATAGGTCACCTGCTGAAGCAGGCGCGGCTTACCGCGTCGCTGACGCAGGAGCAGGTCGCCGACATGGCCGGCATATCGCGTCCCCGATATCGCGACATCGAAACGGGCGCAGCCGCGGCACGTGCGACCACCCTGATGAACATCACCCGCGCCCTAGGCCTGGAAATGATGCTGATCCCACAGTCCATGGTTCCTGCCGTCAAGTCCTTGCTGCGGCCGCATGACGACGATCTCCCCGCCTTTGTTTCCCAACCCGACGAGGATGATCGTCCCCCGAATGTTTAAAGCACCCAAGGCCATCCCCTCCCTTGACGTGCTGCTGAACGATCTGAAGGTCGGAACGATCGTCAGGACGCCAGGCGATTTCAATGCGTTCAATTTCGACGACGCCTATCGAGCGACCGGGGGCTTTCCCATCCTTAGCCTTTCTTTCCGCGCGGCGGCAGGAGGATTGCGGAAGGATCCAAAGCCTCTTGCCGGGGCCTTACCTGCATTCTTCGCCAACCTTCTTCCAGAAGACAAACTGCGCGAAGCGATGGAGAAACACCACGCAGGCAATGTGCGCGCAGGAAACGATTTTGATCTGCTGGCCGCGCTGGGTGCGGATCTTCCCGGCGCCGTGCGTGTCTTGCCGAGCGATGCCACGACGGCGGTTGCCGAGGATGCCTCAAAGGATAGGCCAAAAGCCCGGTTCTCGCTCGCGGGCGTACAGATGAAACTCTCTGTGATGAAGAACACCGGCAAGGGAGGTGGGTTGACCTTGCCTATGGGCGACGAGCAAGGCCAGTACATCGCCAAATTTCCATCGTCGGCGTTCCCCGGCGTCTCTGAAAATGAGTTTGCCAACCTAGCGCTGGCGGCGGCGATCGGCATGGACGTGCCCGAGCGCGAGCTTGTCGAGAAATCCGATTTCGAGGGAATTCCCGAGGAGTTCGACACGCTGTCGGACGGCAAGGTTCTCCTCGTCAAACGCTTCGATCGCGTCGCTGGTCGTGAGCGCGTCCATATCGAGGATTTCGCGCAGGTTTTCGGTGTCTATCCCTCGCGCAAATATGAGGGCGCCGCATATCATGACATTGCCTCAGCCATGAGCGCGGCCGTCTCGCCGACGGCCGCGCTCGAATTCGTGCGCCGTCTGGCGCTGACGGTCATCACCGGCAACGGCGACATGCACCTCAAAAACTGGTCGCTGATCTACCGGGGCACGGGCGACAAGCCAGAGCTTGCGCCAATTTATGACGTCCTGTCGACCGTGCCCTATAATCCCGCCGACTCGATGGCGCTCTCGCTCGGCGGCGAACGCTCCTTCAAGGCGCTCGCTGCCCCTCGATGGAAGGCGTTGGCCAACCGTGCAAGGCTGCCAGAGCCGGCCGTGCTGAGGACGGTGATCAAGGTCGTCGAGCGCGTCAACGATCATTGGTGGAGCCTTCCGGAACGGGCCGTTATTCCGGAGAAGGTGCTCGAGCGGATTGATGAGCATGTGAAAACGATGACCCCGATACTCGGCACCTGTGCCGCATAAGGAGGGGAATCGCGGCGATGGGATGGATTTCCTTTACTTGCGCAGATCGATTTCCGAAATGAAGGCCTCGCCGATATGTAGCCTGGCGCTGTAGCGGCCGATGTAGCTCGTCGTGCGCTCCTTGGCCGCCCGCATGTTACCGTCCACCTCCTGGATCGGCTCCTCGAGGATAGATTTTGCCGAGGAAATCCAGCCCAACGCCATATCGGCCACGCACCCGTTCGATGCCGCTGGGAGTTCGCATCGGATGCAGCACGCCGATACTGCTGTCTGGAAGACATGACGAGGAATGCGTTGATCAGCGAAGACACGATGCCAGCCGAAATCACCGATCTTTCCATTGGCTACCGGCGCCTGTGGCTTGGCAAGTTCGCCAATCCGGTGACGTGAATGGAGGCGCGCGCTCCGCAGCCCGATCTCGCGCAACCTCTGGCGTTGACCCGGATCACAATGCCCGACTGCGCTTCCCATCGGGCAATCTTCCTCGAGATCGGCGCGCCCTGGGCTGTGGGATCGCGTTTCCGCAATGTCCGATGCCGAGATCGCGGCACATTTTGCCGTTCCGCGCCAGCATCTCTATTACATCATGACGAGGCCGGCGCGTATCTCGGCATGGTCGAATTGTACAACAGCAGCGCCCTGTTCCCCTCCTTGATCGGCCGTGGCTTCGGCAAGCGGCTGATGGCCGGCGCGCTGGATCAGGCATGGCGCTTCAGCCCCGGCCGCATGTGGCTGCACCCCGTTGTCGTCCTCGGCTTCCTTGCCCTCCCCGGCTGTTTCTTTTCCCGCATCCCTCTTGCCGTACCCGGCGGCGGCCGGCTCATCCTCTTCGACCGCTTCTTCGTGTGCGCTGTCGTCGAGGTTTGGCGTGTCGGCGGCGGGCGGCGACGTTTCCTGCAGATCGATCGCGCGACGCGCTCGATCACCTGGCTCAATCTGGCAATGATCCCTCCTCCTGCTCCGTTTCCTTGAGCGACCAGATCTTCGTCAGGATGTTTGTCTGGTAGGCCGGGATGTTCTGCGCCAGTTCGCTAACCTGCGATGCGGCAATGAAAGAGAACAGAGCGAGTGCCGCGAAAGCACCGAGCACACTGACGATGACAGCGGGAAGGCGGGGAATGCCGACGCGCTTCAAAGCCGACACCACGGGCGCAAGCGCGAAGGTCAAAAGCAGCGCAATGGCGATCCGCAGGAACACTTCGCGCCCGAAATACAGCGCCGCAACCGCTGTCCCGATGATAGCGACGCTGGGCAATGAGGTGCGCGGACGGGTGTTGGCTGCGGAAAGAATGCCCGCCAGGCCGAGCTCTAATGGGTAAATGCCGTTTCGACGATTTGCCGCCATTGATACCTAGCGTCGCCAGCCCACCATGATCATTTAGCTGGCGTGCAACGTCAGCAGCTATACGCGCTTGCAGGTTCCGACCGAACGGTCCGACTGGCACGTTGTCGTGACGCGCCGGTTCGATTCAATTCGGGACACGAAGCCGGCAAGTGTGTAACAAGGGCCGAACGGGAGGCGAAGGCGCCTTCAGATCGGCTTTGAGCTTGGTGGCGGCCAGCCGCTCCTTCTATCAGACCTTCAAGGTCGACCCCGACGAGACACACGGCGCCCTGCTTTATGCGCTAGGCGACGGCCAGTGGGACATTCCGGCACTGCGCCTGCTCCTGGAGACGATCATCCCTGAGAAGACTGCCATGGACGTTAGGCCAGGATAGGCCCTAATGGTCCCGCAGGGAGGTAGACCATGACAAAAGTGCGTGACGTTTCGTTTGGGGCCCTTGCCGCATTTTCCGCAATGTTGGGGTTAGCCGGCAACGTGGATGCCGAGGATGCACTTCCGACAATCGTCACCCTCGGCGACAGTTACATCAACAGCGGTGGAGTAGCTCCCACTGAGAGCTTTGCGACCAAGCTAAAGTCTGGGCTGAACGCTGCCGGGCACCCAGTGACAATTGCCGAGGTGGGGTACACGGGGACCAGCAAACGGGGTCTCGCTTGGCTGGCGGAATCCAAGGAGGGCCTTGACCTGCAGGCGAACCCTGCAAACCACGTTGTCATCGTTGAACTGGGTCAGAACGATTGCGCTCGTATCGACCTGGATCATACGCGCGCGAACCTCGACCAGATTCTGACTATCCTCGACCAGAAGCGCGTTCCCGTGCTGGTGGTTGGAACCGCGGCCTATGACTATTGCTCGTCTATGCTGTCTGCTGGGCAGGGGGCTGACTATGCCGAGCCCTTTTCAAAGATGTTCTCCGAGCTGGCGACCAAGCATGGAGACTTGCTCTACGCCGACTTCAAGGAGGGCGTGACTGGGCATCGGGAGTTGCTGCAAGCGGACAACGACCACCCAAATGCAGCGGGCGATGCGATCATCGTTAGAAACATGCTCCCTATGGTTGAGGCGCTGCTCGCGCAGGTGCAACAGCGTTGAACACCCGTCTGAAGAACCCCTTTGCACGTACATTAGCTTAAGCACATATTAATGCAGCAGGCGAAGTACCCCGTACCGGTTTAGGCTCAGCGCCAGCCCCTCCACCCTCGACGCCGGGCCGCTAGGGCCAATATGGCAGACTCGGTGGCCTTAGCTGTCTTGCCGCCGCTTCCTGTCGCGAAAGTTGAGAAGATCAACCAGATCGTCGGCCTCATCGATGGGCATGTCGATCAATGGAACACCCACCTCGACAACAGGCATGCCGGTGAACATGTCGATGATGTCCCACGTGCCTTCAGGCGTTTTTACCATATTGTATCGCTGCGTCATCGGGGGGCAGAGTGTTTAGCGCTGTGATTGTGTGTCGTCCCGCTTGGCATCGGGTCCTGTGCGGTCAATTCATCAACCAATGTAGCAACGTTGGGCGGCAGATCAGGTTCGAACCGCCAGTTGAGGAGCTTGCGCAGGTGCCGGCGGAGGACTTCCGTGCCCATCCAACGCCGCACGATTTCGGCAATAGCCTTCTGCCTTGAGCGATCAAGTTCTGTCATGTTCGGGGCTTTCGGAACATGTGCCTACACGCCGAACCCAACCGGGACGGAATGGTTCCTGGCAGAAAGTTGGCCCGCCAAAGGGCCTGCGCGATGGATGGACGAAGTTTCGGCGGGCCAAAGGCATGTCTCTTGGCAGCACCGGAAACGTTCCGACCTATTGGCGTCGACAGTTCGTAGCGCTCGCCACGCCAAAAAGGCCAGTGCAAGCGGCGCGAGCACGACACGGTCGCTCGTCTCGGCGGCGACGAGTTCGCCATTGTGCAGACCGATATTCATCGCCAGTCAGTGCCGCGGTCCTGGCAGGTCGTCTGGTGGCGGCAATGCAGGAGCCGTTCGAGGTCTGCGGGTGCACGGTGTCCATCGGCACCAGCATTGGGATATCGGTTGCGCCCGATGATGGTCTTTCGTTGGACGAACTCTTGCGGAAAGCCGACCTCGCCCTTTACGCAGCAAGCATGGTGGACGCGGTGCGTTCAACTCTTATGCAGGCAAGGCAGGTTAGCCTTTGGAGGCGAGCCACTTAGCCCCAGCCGTCTTGCGCCGTCCGGCTGTGTCCTTGTCGGCGCTGGTCACCTTCGTCGATGGTAGCGGTGCGGCACTCGAGGCCGGCCTGAAAGGCAAGTTGGACGGCGCCTCCGAGGAATTTGTGATCGGTTACGACCGCCAGGCATACGGCGTGATCGTGACCTGTATCGGTATAGACGCCGGCCGAGGGCGTCATCTGCGGCGGCACCCGGCCATAGACGGTCAGGTTCTGCACCGCCCTATTGTCGTTGAAGGCGAAAATGTGAGCAATTGCAAACTGGTAGCATTCATCGCGTTTCCCCCCAGCGGCGCTTATGGTCGCGCGCCGACCCCCTGACGTCTCAACGACATTATGCTCGTGTCTCTCGCCCTCCATTTCTTATTACTTTTTCGCCTTAAACCCGGCAAAGGGGAACCGTTAGTCTGAGCTAAAGTATACTCGCTCCCAGCAGTTTCTCTAAGTGAGTATTGACTAAAATACAGAACATCCGGGGATCGTTCCCAGAACCAATGCGGTTCCATAGGACCTTTGCGCCGATAAAATAAGACTTTGGTCAGGCCTCCGATCAATAGAAGGTGGGGGCGCAATTCCAGGAATAGCCGCGAGCATTGACGGCCGAGGACTATGCTTCTGTTTAGCTCGATCCACTCTCGATCAACACTACGAGGTCAGGATGCCTCAACGCCAGCTCCAACCATCGTGGGTTAAACCGGCTGGCGCAGCGATTTCCCAAAAGCTGCCGTCGAGGGAGTCACATCAACAATCCGGAGCTGACCCGTCGCGGCTGGCAGAGTCAAGGCAGTTTCGCTCTGCGGATTTTCGACGGAATACGGCCAATATCCTTGGCGCGCATTATTCAGCGCCGCCGCGCGCCCACGCCACTCGTCAGCGAACGCTTGAATGGATCAAAGCAGGGCTAATCGACGGTCAGCCAGTTGGACCGACCGCGTGTAGTGCCCTCGATGGCGGGCGGGTGACACAAGCGGACTGGAGCCGCTAGTCGCCCAAACGCCCCGCGGTCAGCGCACGCGCATAGATCTTCCGGTCCATAAGTGGCAGCTCGCCGGTCGCTTCCGTCGCAGCAATGTAGTTGAGCATCAACTGCTGAGCTTCCTTGGACTGATCCCTCACCAGAAACTCAGCATGCTCGAGCTGCAGGCCCTCTTCCAGCGGGAGCGAGCTGCCAAAGTAGATGGATCGCTTGATCGCCCCAAGAGATTGCTTGGGTCGGCGGCTCAGATATTCTGCGCGTTCTATGGCTCGTGCAAGCACCTCGTCCTGAGGAACGACCTCGTCGACTGCGCCAAGCGCGAGGGCTTCTGCTGGCGTGAACGGCTTGCCTTCGAGAATGGCGGCTAACGATCGCTGGGCGCCAATTAAGCGAGGTAGTCGCTGGGAGCCGCCACCGCCTGGTGTAAGCGCGAGTAGGACTTCGGAAAGGCCGATGACAAAGTCACCGTCCGCCATGATACGCAAATCACACGCCCAAGCGAACTCCGCGCCAACGGCAAGCGCTGAGCCATTGAGTGCCGCGACAAAGATAGTGCCGCTTGCATTCATCTTCAGGAAAGTCGCGTGAAAGCTATCGAGCTGCAAAAGCGTCTTGAGTCGCGTCATTCCCGCAAGCGTTCTAACGATCGGGATTCTATTGATGAGTCTCGCCATGCGAGTGACAATTCCGGCGATGCGCGTGTTGATCGGCGGGAACCCGATACCACCCTGTTGGAGCCACGTAACATCAGAGTGGCTCAAGAATCGATCGGGGTGCGTGCCAGTGAAGACGACTGCATGAATGTTCGGGTCACGGTCTGCGCGATCAACGAGCTCTTTTAGTTGCTTGGTAAGCGCAGCATCGAACAAGGCATGCGGTCCTCCATCGATACGAGCGACGAGTACCTTGCCGTGCTCTTCAACATCGATATGACCATGGGTCCCTGTCGCGGTTTTTCTGGAATCTGAGGCCATCGCTGTCTCCAAACGCTGGAACTCTTACCAGCGACGTGTTATTGCATGGCAATCACTTATATACCTTACGATAATAATGCAATGGTGGAAACGCAGGAGCAGACATGCGCTACGAAAAGGGCCGGAAGGAGGCATCCAAGCGCCGCATCGTGGAGATTGCAGCGCAGAAGTTCCGCTCCGACGGCATTGCCGCCACCGGACTAGCCGGCATCATGACCGAGGCCGGCCTGACCAACGGGGCTTTCTATCCGCACTTCAAATCGAAGGCGGCGCTGGTCGGCGAGAGTGTGTCGGCGGCGCTGGAAGAACAGTCACAACAGATTGCGGAACTGCTGGTCGCCGGCGGGCCTGACATGGTGATCGACACCTATCTGTCGGCTGCGCATCGGGACAACCCCGGCATTGGATGCGCATCTTCGGCATTGCTGTCCGAGCTCGGCCGTGAGCCAGCCGAGACGCGTCACCTCTACACCGAGCATGTACGGCCCCTGGTGCATCAACTGGCCGATCAACTCGATCCACAGGTTGCCGACCGGGAAAGCGTCGCGATGGCTGTCTTCGCAACCCTTATCGGTTCGCTGCAACTGGCCCGGACGGTTGACGACGCAGAACTGTCCGACCGCATCCTGACGGCGGGGGCAGAGGCAGCACGTACCCTTGTTCGACCACGATAATAGAGGGCATCGCCTTGAAAGTACGCTAAACAACGCTTAGGGAGAACAAACGGTGATTCTTGTCGGGCAGAACCTGCCTTGAAAGAGGCACCCGAACTCGCTCGCTTCTTACAGTCGGTCGGCGGCCACCGGAACGAGCAAGTAGCGCCATGAGCGGATATAGGCCGTCTTGCGTTCCAAAAAAGGGAACTGCTATTTGACCTTGATGACCACCTTGCCCTTGGCACGTCCTGTCTCGACATAGGCCAGAGCCTCATTGGTCGCTTCGAACGGAAAGATACGATCGACAACCGGGCGGATTGCTCCGGATTCGATGAGCGACGTGATCTTGCCCAGCTGATCACCCTGCGCCCACATGAAAAGAAACGAAAACCCCACGCCCCGGCGTTTGGCTTTGGTCCGGATACCGCGGCTCAACAGTCGCAGTATCAGCCTCAGCACGGGGTTCAGTTCCTTTTCCCGGGCAAAGTCGGGATCCGGCGAGATCAACTTCCCACCCGGTTTCAGCACATTCAAGGATTTTTCAAGCGTTTTGGCGTCCTGGCTGTTCAAGACCACGTCGTAGCCCGACAGGACTTTCTCGAAGTCATCTTTCCTGTAGTCGACGACGACATCGGCGCCGAGCCCCTTGACCAGGTCTGCGCTGGCTGCGCTGGCAGTGGTCGCAACCGTCACGCCGAGGTGCTTTGCCAGTTGGATGGCGAATGTCCCCACGCCGCCGGAGCCAGCCTGAATGAAGACCTTCTGGCCTTTCTTCAGGTTTGCCCTTTCGATGAGCGCCTGCCAGGCGGTCAGACCGACCAGCGGGATCGAGGCCGCCTCTTCCATGCTGAGGTTTTTGGGCTTCAAGGCCACGTCGGCTTCATCCATGGCGATGAACTCGGCGAATGTCCCGATCCGGCCATCGCGCGGCCGCGCATAGACATCGTCGCCGGGTCTGAACTTGCGGACTTTCGATCCCACGCGGACAACCGTCCCAGCCACGTCATGGCCCAGGATGAAGGGCCGGCGATAAGGCAGGATAAGCTTGAACTCTCCGGTTTTGACCTTGGAATCGAGGAGGTTCACCGCCGCGGCGTGGACCTCGACCAGGATATCGCTATCCCCGAGTTCCGGTTCCGGCATCTCGGCCAATCGCAGAGTGTCCTTCTTGCTATATTTGTCGACGACGAATGCCTTCATGGCAGTGACTTTCTGAAAATGTTTGTTGATGCTCCGGGAGGGAACCGCCCGGACGAGAGGCGTCAGGCATCAAGGAAGGCCAGGGCTTTCAAGACGAAATCGGCGTGGTACTGGAAAACCCCGCCATGTCCGGCATCGGGATAGATCACCAGTTGCGCTCTAGGGATACGCCGGGCGAGATCGTGGGTGTTGCCGCTTGGCACCATCCTGTCGTGATCGCCGTTCGCAACCAAGGCAGGAATGCGGATGGCGCTCAGGTCTTGCGGCGCCTGCAGTCCATAAGCCTTGATCGCCTTGAGCTGGGCGCCGAACGCGCTCAGCGATACCGGCTTGTCGCGATCGGCCTGGCGCTCCGTCAACCGCTGCAGGAAAGCTTTGGCGGCGCGGCGCCCATTCGCCGTCCTTGTGAAGAAGAGATAGTATTTCGGATCCCGAAGAGTAAGCGCCCCCTTGATCATGTCGATGATCGTCAACGGCGTCACCTTGTCGATGCCTTCGCCACCGGCCGGCCCGGTGCCGGCCAGGATTAGCTTGCGCACAAGCGTGGGCTCGGTCAGCACAATCTCCTGCGCCACGAAGCCGCCGAGCGAAAAGCCGAAGAGATCGACTTGCTCGAACCCCAACGCCCTGATGAAGGCGACCGCATCCCGTGCCATCCCGGCTATGCTTGACGGCGTTTTGCCGCCCGAAGCACCGATGCCCCTGTTGTCGAAGGCAATCACTCGACGGTTCGCGGCGAGGCCATCGACGATGCGTGGATCAAAATTGTCCAGTTGAGCGCCGAGATGGTTGAGCAGGATCACCGGTACGCCGGTCTTGGGGCCGAGTTCCCGGTAGACGAACGCCGTGCCGCCGACATCCACCGAGCGCGTTGGCGTGTCCTGGAACGATGCCCGTGAGCGGGGCGACTGATTGAATCCATGCGTCATGCTTGGCACCTCCATCTGGTGGGGCCCGGGCAATTGCGTTGTCGTTGCTAATCGCATGTGCGTGAAACCTTCTGCTCGCTGTTCTTCAAACCGGCAGGCGGAACTGCTTGCGCAGGCTCTTGTCGAATATTCCCGCGGGGGCAAAGCGGCGCAGCAGGCTGACCTGCCGCGCTGCCTTGCCGGCAGTATAGCGCCGTCGCGGATTGGCCTCGGTCGCCGCCTTGACGACCACCTGCGCCACCACTTCCGGTCGGTCGGCTACGGGCATCACATCGCGAAGGAGCGCTTCGAGCCCGGCTCGAGCCCGATCGTATTCTTTCAACAGAGAATCCGGCTCGATCCCGTTCTGGTCGAAGACGGTGCGGACGAATGCCGGCTCGATGACCGAGACGCGGATATTGAAGGCACGAACCTCGTGATCGAGCGATTCCGAATAGCCCTCGAGCGCGTGCTTGACCGCTGAATAATGCGCTGAATACGGCGCCGGCACGAGTCCCAATACCGAGCCGATATTGACGATGCGTCCTTCGCCGCGCCGCCGCATCGACGGCAACACCGCATTGGTCATGCGGATGACACCGAACAGATTGACGTCGAACAGGGCCTGCACCTGTGCCACGGAGGATTCCTCGGCGCCTCCAAGCAGACCGACGCCGGCATTGTTGACCAGCAGGTCGATCCGGCCGGTCTGCGCGAGCACCGTTGAGACAAGTGCGGCGACGGCCTCACCGTCGGTCACGTCGCAAATCAGCATGGTCACCCCGTCCGGGCCGTTGGCCTTGCGGCGGCTCGTTCCGAAGTGAACCCTGCCCGCACTAGCGCCTCGGCACTGGCGCGGCCAATGCCCGAGGAGGCTCCGGTAACGATCGCGGTTTTTCCCGAATTCATATTCATTTCGTGCTCCAAACTCATGGGGGCTAGCTTTTTTGTGCCCGTTGAATTACAGTCATACTATCAGATTATGATTATAATGCAATAGCAAGGAGGAATAGCAGCCATGCGCTACGAAAAGGGCCGGAAAGACGCGTCACGCGGCCGGATCATGGAGGTAGCCGCCGACCGCTTTCGCGGCGACGGCATAGCCGCGTCCGGACTTGCGACCATCATGAGCGACGCCGGGCTGACGAATGGCGCGTTTTATCCCCACTTCCAATCCAAGGCGGAGCTTGTCCGCGAAAGCGTGGCGGCAGCCATGGAGCTTCAGGCGCAGCAGATGGCGGAAGCATTGGCCTCGGGTGGCCCGGAGATGGCCATAGAGGCGTATCTCTCGGCCGAGCATCGGGACAATCCGGGAAAGGGCTGCGCGTCAGCCGCGCTGCTGCCGGAGTTGGCGCGTCAGCCACCTGAAACGCGCGACGCCTATACCGACCATTTGCTGGCTTTGGTGCGCCAATTGGCTGAGGCACTTCCGCGGGCCAAGGACCCGGAAGGCCTGGCGCTTGCTGTCTTTGCGACGGTCATCGGTGCGCTTCAAATGGCTCGCGCTGTGAAAGGGACCGAATTGTCCGATCGGATCCTCGCGGCAGGGAAAGACGCGGCGCGGACGCATTTGTGAGGTCCGTGTCGCCCGCTATGGGTACCAGCCCTTGGTGGCGACGCTAAGCGCGCTCTCGGCTTCATGCAGAGGGCCCCGGCTGGCTGGCAAACTGTCTACCAAGCCCCGCATCAACCCAAGCACGCGTCTGTTCCAGCACTTCATCCGAAAACGTTGGATCATCGATCGCCCGGGCAAGGATCACTGCCCCCACCATCGCCGCAAAGCTTCCGATCGCCGCGCGGCGTCCGTCTGCCGCATCCAGTTCCGGGAGCGCCTTGCCCATACGGTCGATCTGCGACCGAAGGCCTTCCGTCATGGCCGACCGAGCAGCCGGGGCCTGATGGCGGATGGCTGCGGCAAGGCTCGCCGTCGGGCAACCGCCGGCGCAGTTGTCGCGATGCCGGGGAGAAAGATAGGACCCCACATAAGCGCGAAGATCGCCCCCTACGCCTGAGTCCGCGGCGAGGACATGGGCAAGGGTCTGCGCGATCAGGTCGTCCTTCGAGTTGAAGTGACCGTAGAAGCCGCCATGGGTGAGCCCGGCGGCGTTCATCACTTCCGCCACGCTGACCGCGTCGAAACCCTTGTCGCGAAACAGCCGGCTGGCCGCATCCAGAATCCGGCGACGGTTCTCCGCCATCTGCTCTCGACTGACCT
>NZ_JAMYKW010000066.1:0-26101 GCF_040317555.1 Mesorhizobium sp. M1406
ATCGGTATAGGGGCCCGACGGATCGTAGACGGTAACGGGCGGCTCGCCGGCCGTCGGATGGACGGAGATTTCGCGCATCGGCACCTTGATGTGCGGATGGAGGACGCCAGACTTGTGGATTTTCCGTGAGGCAGGCAGCGGCCCTGTCGACACGGCGGGGGTGAGGGCATTCATCTTGAGGCTCCTTTGCTCATGCATTGGAGACCCAGTTCTGTGCCGGAAGGATGAAAAGACGCTTCTGTGGACCTGCCGAAATAGGACCTCGGGCGTGAACTCCCGCAGAGCGCTTGCACCGTCCCTACGCCAGTATGAACTGGATCAGGTTCAACGGGTCACTGCGCCGCGAAAGCCAGCAGTATCTCAGCCCCTTGCCGGGACTCCCCTGGTGAATGGGTCGAAATTGAGCGGGCCGACGCTATTTTGTCAAGCGCTTTTGGCCCGCGGCTTTGATCGGTCGCCAATCAAGTCGTGCGGGAAGGCTGATGAATGTGTCGGGGAAGATTTGGCGGTAGGCGTCGGTGCTCATGGTTTGCCCTCGTGCCGAGCGCCTGGGCCGAGGAGTTCGCGCAGGAACTCCTGCATCCAGATCCGAACAGCGGAGAGACCAGCGCGCAGATCCTCGCGGATCACCTCGCCGTGCTTGGGGTCGGCAAGCGGGCGGCGCAACGTCGTCTGGATCCGCAGCTCTCTTGACCGTCGGAGCGGGCCGAACGCTACGGAAGATGCGAGCTTTTTCATTCGACCAGATCCCGTAGGTAGTGCCGGCAAAGGGGAATCCGATTTGCTGAGCGACCTGCAGTTCGGAAAGAAGGTTTGGTCAAGCAATGGGATAGAACTCCATCCAATTCGTGGAGCAGGGAACTTGCTTCTTCCCGTCAAATGCCGGATGAAAGATGACAACTGAGGGATTGATTCGGAGCTTGTGAATGCGCGGGGTGCAAGCAGCTTTGGCCGCACTGATCCTGACCGGTCCCATCATTTCCGCTCTCGCCGACAACAGTTCTCCCTTCATCTATTTTGCTACCGAAGATCCTTTCGCTGTCGGTCAACCGGCGAAGAACGACGTCTATTTTTTTGGCGGCGTTTTTGCGGCCGGATCATTTGGGAACACGATCAACGTCTTCGGCGCCGACTATACGAACAACTACATAATCGGAGCTGCTTACGGCCGCGACTTCGCCGATATTGGCGCTGGTTTCGTTCTTGGCGGTGTGACCGGGGCCGCCGTAAGGTTTGGCGAGGATGACGATACGTCAGGGGAAGTTTGGGCCGGGGTTAGGGTTCGTCACCAGGGCCTTGTCATCGGCGATCTGGCGATTGCGCCAGCACTGACGGCCGGTTTGAGTGCCGTTACGGGAACCACCGAAATCGAACGCGAGCGCGAGGTCTATTACGACGGCGACGCGTCTTTCCTTGGTTTCATCGGCGCCGAGCTTTCTTTCAGGTTAAGGCAAGCTCCCAACGTCGAGCTTGTCTATCAACTCCACCACAGATCCGGCGCCGGTGGTACGTTTGGAAATATGGGAGAGGGCTCCAACGCGAATACTGTTGGGCTTCGTTATCGTTTCTAGCTGACGCCTTAACGCTCCGACCTTTTGAACGGAGCAGCTTCACAGCCTTCGACCCACGGGGAGGAAGCTCCAACTCTCTGTGGCTCATGGCGCGTTTGCTGACCCTGGCGACTGGTCCCGTGGAAGAAATCGAAACCGCTTTCGCGAGTTGCGTCAACGCAATGACCTTCGCCTGGATCATCTCCAACTCACGCTGAGCATTTGTCTCGCAGAAGGGGCCATACACTTGAGCGGCTGACAGCGCCCGGAAAGGTGGCGGCGCCATTTGCGGGGCGTTGGGGCAGATTTGCCAGCGGAATTGGGTGTCCCGCCGCAGGGAGGCAAATGAGGGGAAGGTGGGCCGGAGCACGACACCGGCTTCTCCTGAAATCGCTTGCCAGTAGTATTGAAAGCGACAACCCGCTGAGCCAAGCAGAAAGTCGTCGGCCCATTTTTCAATGAGCATTGCCTGAACCCACCGACCTGCGGCTCGCCAGTGGCCCGCGATTCGTAGCTTTACGCGCCCGACTTTCGTGCGCATGCCGGCAGCGAAGATGGGCCGGAGATCGAGGCTGGATGGAAACGTTCCGGTGAAAGGGCCGGCGAGTTCGTAGCTCTTCAGATATGCGATTGCTGCGACGCATGGCCGAGCGATCACAAATAATGATCGCGATGAGCTGGCAGGAAAAACCGCTTTGGCCAAAAGATCGGAGATTCGCCAAATTGGCCGAAAATCCGTCGGAAAGCTCGCCGCAACCTAAAGCCAGACCGCGCGGCTGGGCACCCACTCGAGCCGCTTCGGACGTAATATCTCGATCCGTATCATTGGCGAAGCAGCGGGGATGTTTCACAGCCCGCAGCTGTCTTTTTCATCTGGCCAGGAGCGGCGCCCTTCGCGTCGGCTGTCGCCTGACCAGTGGGCTGTGCACTGCCGGTCTGCTGGCCGGGGGCACAATCTTTTACCGCATTCGGTTTCGATGTGCCGCCCGTTATGGTGGGGTCAAGCTTCATGCCGCCGGCCGCACCATAATTCGTTCTGATACCTTGTTTATGTTGAACGGGCGTGGCGGCTTGTGCCAACGACAGGCCAGCCGACAAAGCGATTACAACTGATGCGAACATAAACCGTTGCATGATATTTCTCCCGGTTTGAGCGCTGTCGCTCGATTTACGGCAGCAGCGGGTCGTCCCTAGGGAATCGCCGGGCTTGCGGAGGCGTAGGTGACCCCTGCCGTCAAGGTAACTATTAGTGACGCCTAATGTTCCATTGCCTCGACAGGCGGGCCTTACCGCTTCTTCACCTTCGGTGTGAAGCCTTGGGTCAATCGGCTACGGCAATACTTTTCATCGTATCGAATATGCGCATCACCTATTTGGGGTAGCCACTTCCAGTGTGGGACGATGTCTCATCGTGAGCTATTGGGCCGAAGAACGACCTCTGCCCGGGAGCGCCCCTCGGTTGAAGTACTCAACAAGCTCGCTGTTCATCCGGTGGAACGGGGGCCGAAACGCATCCTGTCCTTGGCCGTATTCAAAAGCGCCAAAGTCGCAGGACGTGTTGCAAGCTACCGCTTTCCTCGGCCCACGCTCTTCGCCAAGCGCGGCGGGGGCTCTACAGGGGAGCAGGGGGTTGGTCGGCCATGTTGCCTGACTAAACCCTGCGCGGCTTTAATCACGGCCTTTCGGTTGTTGCCGTGTTTTAGGATCAACTCCCAAGCCAGGTCCGTAGTCAAGCCGTTCTCCGAAGCGAAATATCCGACTTGATGGTCGTGAATAGCACCATGCCAGAGCTTATCATCGCCCATTTAAGCCTCCGCTCTGTCCTGTTTGAGCTACGAGCGCCAGGATCGTCCCCGCGCTGCTAAGCTATCGGCATATTAGCAATAGCTCAACTAAGACTGAAGTCCCTTACACCTCGATCGAGCGTTGGCTTCACGAGCATCGCCGACTACGAGGGCCCCAAGGCGAAGCGCTATCGGGATGGAAGCCGACGTTCGCAGCGAATGACTAGGCGGCAGCCCAGCAGCTCGGCTGCGAGGGGGACTGGCAGAGCGGTGGCCGCCGGGCTTGACCGGCGGGAAGCGGAGCGGCCGTTCAGGCCTCTACTACTATTGTCGGCGCGCCGGGCATGGCATGGCCGATGATGCGAGCCGAAGGATAGCCGTCCGCGACGATCCTCTCGACGAGCGCCGCTGCGCGGTCGGTCTCGCAAGCAACCAGCAAGCCGCCCGAAGTCTGTGGGTCCGTGAGAAGATGGCGTCGCCACTCGGGCATGCCGGGAGGCAAGCTTACCGCGTCGCCATAGCTCGCCCAGTTGCGCCGCGATGCGCCGGTAACATGGCCGTCGACCGCGAGCGAGGCAGCTTCGGAAAAGAGCGGCACGTCGTGGCTGCAAATTATCAGCGTGCACCCGGAACCGCGTGCCATCTCGAGGGCATGTCCGAGCAAGCCAAATCCGGTCACGTCGGTGATGGCATGGACGCTCGCGTCCTGCGCCAGCTCCGATCCGATCCGGTTGAGAAGGGTGGTGGAGGCGATCATTTCGCGATAGCCGCTCTCGGAAAGCGCCTGCTTCTTGATGGCGGCGGAATAGATACCGACGCCGAGCCCTTTCGTCAGGATCAAGGCGTCACCCGGCCTGGTGTCAGAATTGCGTCGGATATCCTCGGGTCGGCATGTGCCGATGACTGCGAGGCCGTAAATCGGCTCCGGCGAGTCGATTGAGTGGCCGCCGGCAACCGGGATTCCGGCGTCGGCGCAGACAGCTTCGCCACCTTTCAGGATTTCGCGGACCATGAGCGTCGGGATCTTGTCGAGAGGCATGCCGAGAATAGCCAACGCCATGATCGGCCGGCCACCCATCGCATAGATATCGGACAGGGCGTTGGTTGCGGCAATCCGGCCGAAATCGTAGGGGTCATCTACCATTGGCATGAAGAAGTCGGTGGTCGCAATGACGCAAGTCGCGCCGTCGAGCTGCCAGACTGCCGCATCGTCGCCGGTCTCCGTGCCGACGAGAAGTTGATGATAGGGACTGGCAGCCGCCGGATCGGCGAGAAGCTGCTGCAGCACTGACGGCGCCAGCTTGCAGCCGCAACCGCCGCCATGGGCGAGGCTGGTCAGGCGCACAGCGGGCGCTTCGGTGATTTCAGGCGAGAGGGCGATTGCCATGGTCGTCGAGCCTCCTCTGCTGGCACGCTTTAGTAGGGATCAAAGTCAACCGAAATGGAAAATACGATCGCCCAACGCACGGCACGTTTGGAGCACGCTTGCTCTCAGCGGATTTCGTTGAGTTGGGAAGGGCAAGGGCCGTATCCGGCGTGCGAGGCATCGCCGTCATCGGGTATCGATCGAAGGCGCCCCGACCCGCGGGAGCTGTTTCATCGCCACGCCTTACTCTATGGTAATGCGTTCGTTTTCGTCAACCGCAATCGCGGTCACGAAAAGATGACAAGAATATTCAACAATAATAGACAATGCCGATTTGCGGGCACAAACCTGTTGCAGGAAGGCGGTTCGGAGGGGCACGTTTGCTGCACCGTACGCGCCTCGTTCTTTGGCATTGATTTTATTTGGTCCGACACTAGTTAGTCGGATTGACCGTTGGTTCGAGTTGCCTTGTGGGCATCGGCTTCGGGAGGAACCCATGAACATCGATCTTTCTCGACGCGCGTTCCTGCAAACAGCAGGCGCGGGTCTCGCCGGTACTACGCTTGGAGCCCTCGGCTTCGGCGATAGCGAGGCCGCACACGCGGCGGCTATACGGCCGTTCAAGCTCGCGAACACCACCGAAACACGCAACACCTGTCCATACTGCTCGGTGGCTTGCGGCATAATCTTGTATTCGAAGGGCGATCTCAGAAAGGGCGAGCCGGCCGAGATCACCCATATCGAGGGTGACACTGATCATCCGACCAATCGCGGCACCTTGTGCCCCAAAGGGTCGGCCCTGCTCGGGTTTGTCAAGTCGCCGACCCGTCTGCAACATCCGATGATCCGCAGACCGGGCTCGGACAAGTTCGAGCCGATAAGCTGGGAAGACGCGCTCGGCCGCATCGCCCGCCTGATGAAGGACGATCGCGACAAGAACTTCGTCGCGACGAACAATGACGGTGTGACGGTCAACCGGTGGATCACCACCGGCTTCCTCGCCGCCTCGGCTTCGACCAATGAAACCGCGTTCGCGACCTACAAGGTGGTCCGCAGCGCGGGCATGCTGGTGTTCGACAACCAGGCACGTGTCTGACACGGCCCGACGGTGGCGAGTCTCGCCCCAACATTCGGCCGCGGCGCAATGACCAATTCCTGGACCGACATCAAGAACACGGACCTCGTCGTCATCATGGGCGGCAATGCCGCGGAAGCGCACCCTTGCGGCTTCAAATGGGTCACAGAGGCGAAGGCCAACCGCGGCGCCAAGCTCATTGTCATCGACCCGCGCTTTACGCGCTCGGCTTCGGTGTCGGATCTTTACGCGCCGATCCGCCAGGGAACGGACATCGCCTTCCTGCTCGGGCTGATCAACTACTGCATCCAGAACGATAAGGTGCAATGGGACTATCTGAAGGCCTTCACCAACGCGACATATGTCGTCAAGGAGGGCTTCACCTATCAGGACGGCCTCTTCTCCGGCTATAACGAGGCGAAGCGAGACTATGACAAGTCCAGTTGGGACTATGACATAGGCACGGACGGCTTTGCCGTTGTCGACGCGACATTGGCCAATCCCCGCTGCGTCTGGAATCTGCTCAAGGCGCATGTCGCGGTCTACACGCCGGAGATGGTCGAGCGCATCTGCGGCACACCGAAGGAGCGGTTCCTGAAGGTGGCCGCGATGGTCGCCGAGACGTCGTCTCCGACCAAGGCGATGACCTCGATGTACGCGCTCGGCTGGACCCAGCACTCGAAGGGCTCGCAGAACATCCGCGCCATGGCGATGCTGCAGCTTGTTCTCGGCAATATTGGTATACGCGGCGGCGGCATGAACGCGCTTCGCGGTCACTCCAACATCCAGGGGCTGACCGACCTCGGGCTGATGTCGAACCTGCTGCCCGGTTATCTGACGCTGCCGACTGAGAAGGAGGTCGATCTGGCAGCCTACATGTCGACCCGAGGCTTCAAGCCGCTCCGGCCGAACCAGATGAGCTACTGGCAGAACTACAGGAAGTTCTTCGTAAGCTTCCAGAAGTCGATGTGGGGCAACGCGGCAACGCCGGAGAACGGCTTCGCCTATGACTACCTGCCGAAGCTCGACCTGCCGGGCTACGATCTGCTGCGGGCTTTCGAGCTGATGCACCAGGGCAAGATGAACGGCTATTTCTGCCAGGGCTTCAACCCGCTACAGGCAGCTCCGAACAAGAAGAAGGTAATCGAGTCCCTCTCGAAGCTCAAATACCTCGTCATCATGGATCCGTTGGACACGGAGACGGGCCGGTTCTGGGAGAACCACGGACCGTACAACGATGTCGATCCGTCGCAGATTCAGACGGAAGTCTACCAGCTTCCCTCCACCTGCTTCGCCGAGGACGACGGCTCGCTGGTCAATTCGGGGCGCTGGCTGCAGTGGCATTGGGCCGGCGGCACGCCCCCCGGCGAGGCCAAACGCGATACCTGGATCATGGCGCAGCTCTATCTGCGCCTGAAGGAGCTCTACACCAAGGAAGGCGGCGCCTTCGCGGATCCGATCGTCAAGCTCAACTGGCCTTATGCCGATCCCGGCGATCCGAAGGCCGAGGAGCTTGCCCAGGAGATCAATGGCAGGGCGCTCGCCAGGGTAACCGACACGGCCGATCCGACAAAGGTACTGGCCGAGGCCGGAAAGCTCTTGCCGGGCTTCGCCGCGCTGCGCGACGACGGCTCCACCTCCTGCGGCTGCTGGATCTATTCCGGCTGCTTCAACGAAAACGGCAACAACATGGCCAGGCGGGACACCACCGATCCTGACGAAACCGGCGCCTATTCCAAATGGGCGTTCTCATGGCCCGCCAACCGCCGCATTCTCTACAACAGGGCGTCGGCTGACCTCAGCGGAAAGGCTTGGGATCCAAGCCGCAAGGTGATTGAATGGGACGGCACGAAATGGTCGGGCTACGATGTCCCCGACATCTTGCCAACGGCAAAGCCCGATCAAGTAGGCCCGTTCATCATGAATCCGGAAGGCGTCTCGCGCCTCTTTACCCGGGGCATGATGCGCGACGGACCATTCCCGGCGCACTACGAGCCATTCGAGTCGCCCATCGCGAACCCGATAGCTCCCAAAGTCCGCGGCAACCCCGCAGCGCGGGTGTTCGAAGGCGATATGGCCCAGTTCGCCGAATCGGCTTCGCAGGAGTTTCCCTACGCGGCGACCTCCTACCGACTGACCGAGCATTTCCACTTCTGGACCAAGCACGTCATCACCAATGCGGTGATGCAGCCGGAGTTTTTCGTGGAAATTTCGGAACAGCTTGCGGCCGAGAAAGGCATCATCAAAGGCGGCTGGGTGCGCGTCTGGTCGAAGCGCGGTTCCGTTGTGGCGAAGGCCATGGTGACCAAACGGATCAGGCCGCTCACCTGCGATGGCAAGACCGTCCACATCGTCGGAATACCGCTGCACTGGGGCTTCACGGGAGCGGCGAAGAAAGGCTTTGGCCCCAACATGCTCACCCCCTTTGTCGGCGACGCCAACATCGAGACGCCGGAATACAAGGCGTTCCTTGTCAACATCGAGCCCATCGCCGGGCCGGTAGCGTAGGAGGAGTAAGCCATGTTTCCTCCACTTCCAAATCCTTCGACGACGGACACCGCACCGCGTTTTTCCGACAAGGACCTCATCCGCCGCTCTGCCTCGACGGTTCCCGCGCCCAAGCAGCAATTGACGGAAGTCGCCAAGCTCATCGATGTTTCGAAATGCATCGGCTGCAAGGCATGCCAGACGGCCTGCATCGAGTGGAACGACACGC
Source organism: Mesorhizobium sp. M1406 (assembly GCF_040317555.1). Taxonomy (NCBI): domain Bacteria; kingdom Pseudomonadati; phylum Pseudomonadota; class Alphaproteobacteria; order Hyphomicrobiales; family Phyllobacteriaceae; genus Mesorhizobium; species Mesorhizobium sp. M1406. The sequence goes on from NZ_JAMYKW010000066.1 coordinate 8,492, forward strand.
ATCCGGAGATCGGCCTCAATGCCGGCGTCTATGAGAATCCTGCCGATCTCACGCCGGATATGTTCACGCTGATGCGCTACAGCGAATGGGACAATCCCGAGACGAACGAACTCGAATGGCTGATCCGCAAGGATGGCTGTATGCACTGCGCTGATCCGGGCTGCCTCAAGGCTTGTCCGGCGCCGGGCGCCATAGTGCAGTATTCGAACGGCATCGTCGATTTCGTCCATGAGAACTGCATCGGCTGCGGCTATTGCATCAAGGGTTGCCCGTTCAACATTCCGCGCATCTCCAAAGTCGATCACACGGCCTACAAATGCACGCTCTGCTCCGACCGCGTGGCTGTCGGCCAGGGACCAGCCTGCGCCAAGGCCTGCCCGACCCAGGCGATCGTGTTCGGCACGAAAGACGAGATGAAACAGCACGCCGACGGCCGCATCAAGGACCTGAAATCGCGCGGCTATTCGAATGCCGGCCTCTACGATCCGCCCGGCGTCGGAGGGACGCATGTGATGTATGTGCTGCACCATGCCGACCAGCCGGAGCTCTATTCGGGTCTGCCGAAGGAGCCGAAGATCAGTCCGCTGGTGGAGGCGTGGAAGGGCGTGACCAAATATGCCGGCCTCACCATTCTCGGCGTGGCGGCCGGCGTCGGCCTGCTTCACCATCTGGTCATGGGACCGAACAGGGTCTCCGAGACGGATGAGGAGCATGCCGAAGAGCTGACGGAAGGCAAAAACAATGGCCGCGTATGACGTGAAGCCGAACGAGCAGGTACATCCCGGCAAGCCAGTCATCGTGGATCGCTACACGGTGGGCGCGCGGATCAACCATTGGATCACGGCGGCCAGCCTGATCCTGCTCGCCTTGACCGGCCTTGCCATGTTTCACCCGAGCCTGTTCTTCCTGTCGGGGCTGTTTGGCGGCGGCCAGTTCACGCGCTTCATTCACCCATGGATCGGCGTCTTGCTCTTCTTTAGCTTCCTTGGGCTTTTCCTTCGGTTCTGGAAGGCCAATTTGTGGAGGCCCGAGGACGGAACGTGGCTCGCCCGTTTCCGTGACGTATTGTCCAATCACGAGGACAACGTCCCCGAGGTCGGCAAGTACAACGCCGGCCAGAAGCTCGTCTTCTGGTCAATGTCGATCCTCATCGTCATCCTGATTTCGAGCGGCATCGTCATCTGGCAACAATATTTCGCCGCTTACACCACGATCGGCCAGCAGCGGGTAGCGCTGCTTGTTCATTCGATCGCTGCCGTGGCGATCATCGGCGTCTGGATTATTCATTTCTACTCGGCCATCTGGGTACGCGGCACCATTCCCGCCATGACGCGCGGACGGGTGACCGGCGGCTGGGCGTGGCGGCACCATCGCAAATGGCTGCGTGAACTGATCGCAGGCAAGTCGGACGGACGTTCGGGATCGGATCCCGCCGAATGAGCGGGTTTTTTGTTTTTACGCAATTCCGGACGGAAAACCGTTATACACTTTTCGTGGAATTGCTCTGGAGCAGTATCTAGCCGACCACGTGGCCCGTGAGGTTCGTGAGGTTGAAATGCCAAGGCAACAAGATCCGTCACGCCCTGACCCGACTGTAATCGGCGAGGTCTCGGCCCCACCCTTTGCGCGCCTGCCTGATCCGCGGACCTTGTTCATTCGCCGCTCCGAGCGATTGAATGTGTTGGCGGATGACCACCAGCTCGGCCCCTATCTCCGCTTCCTCGCTGCACTGACGGATGCGCAGCACCGCATCCAGGACGGCTTGCCGGAGAGCGAATTGCCGACCGCGGAGGCGCGCGAGCGCGCACGAACCTTCGGTATGCCGCCGCTCGATCGCAACCAATTCACTTCGGATGCCGCCCTTGGAATGACGCTCGGCCGCCTGTTCGAAGTGGCTGCCACGATCGAAAAACCCGAGGCGGCCGCAGCCGCCTTGGACAGGCTGGCGAATATCGATGAGTCCGGGGTCGATCCCATGGTGCGCAATGTGCTCACCGATGCGATCCCAATGAACGCGCTTGCCGAGCATGTCTATGTCGCGGCCGCGCTGCAGGTTCACTTCGCCCGCCTCGCGGCATGTCTCGACAGCTCGAAGCTCGTTCCGGTTGCCGACGGCGCCTGTCCGGCCTGCGGTGGGCCGCCCGTATCCTCGATCATCGTCGGTTGGCACGGCGCACACGGGGCGCGGTTCTGCGCCTGCGCCCTGTGTGGAACATTGTGGAACCACGTCCGCATCAAATGTACGCTGTGCGGCTCGACCAAGGGCATAGGCTATCAGGAAATCGAGGGAGGTCCTGGCACGGTCAAGGCCGAGACCTGCGATGCATGCGGCTGCTACGTAAAGATCCTGTACCAATACAAGGATCCGGCTCTCGATCCGGTCGCCGACGACGTGGCGACGCTCGGCCTCGACCTGCTCGTCCGCGAGGGCGGCCATCGCCGCGGATCGTTCAATCCGTTCCTTGTTGGCTATTGAGGATAGGATGACCGCTTCATCCGCAAACCCTTTGCGCAATCTTCCGTCGGTCGACCAAGTGCTGAGGACCCCGCTGGCGGCGGCCGCAATCGAGCGCTTCGGGCGGCAGGCCGCGGCGGAGGCCATTCGCCGAGCCGTCGCCGATGCGCGAATGGCCTCCCGCAATGCCGGAGCCGTCGTGCCGGAGGCAAATGATCTTGCCGGCGACGCGCTCTTGCAGCTCAGGGACGGCGAACGCTCTTCCCTGCGCCCCGTTTTCAACCTGACCGGAACGGTGCTGCATACCAATCTAGGACGAGCCCTCCTCGCGAAAGAGGCGGTCGAGGCTGTTCGGCTGGCGATGCTCGAAGCGGTGGCTCTCGAATTCGATGTCGAGAAAGGCGAGCGCGGCGAACGGGACGATCATCTTCGATCGCTCGTTTGCGAGCTGACCGGAGCCGAGGATGCAACCGTCGTCAACAACAATGCGGCTGCCGTCCTTCTCGTCCTCAACACGCTGGCGCTCGGTCGCGAAGCGATCGTTTCGCGAGGCGAGTTGATCGAGATCGGCGGCTCTTTCCGGATGCCCGAGATCATGACGCGCGCCGGCGCCAGGCTTGTCGAGGTCGGCACCACCAACCGCACGCATCGCAACGACTATGTCGAGGCGATCGGCCCGGAGACCGGGCTCATCCTCAAGGTGCACACATCGAACTACCGGGTCGAAGGATTCACGGCTGAGATCCGGGCACCCGAGCTCGCTTCAATCGCCAAGGAGCATGGGATACCGATGGTCCATGATCTCGGTTCGGGCACGCTGGTCGATCTAACCCGCTACGGCCTTGGGCGCGAGCCGACCGTGCGCGAGGCGGTCGCCGACGGCGCCGATCTCGTCACATTCTCCGGCGACAAGCTGCTTGGCGGTCCGCAGGCGGGTTTCATCGTCGGCCGCAGGGACCTGCTGGCAGCGATCAGCCGCAACCCGATGAAGCGGGCGCTTCGGGTCGACAAGCTTCGTTTGGCCGCGCTCGAGGCGACGTTGAAGCTCTACCGCGACCCCGACCGCCTGGCCGAGCGCCTGCCGACGCTAAGGCTGCTCTCGCGCTCGGTGAGGGAGATTGCAGCGCAGGCAAAGCGCCTTGCTCCCCTGGTTGCTGACGCCGTGGGCGAAGCCTTTGCGGTCGACACGGTGGAGTGCCGGAGCCAAGTCGGATCCGGCGCGCTGCCGCTCGAAACTTTGCCAAGCGCCGGGCTTGCTCTCAAGCCGCGCTCAGGGAGCGGCCGGGCGCTCGAAGCCCTTGCGGCTGGGCTGCGTGGGTTGGGCGTCCCCGTGATCGGGCGCATCGAAAACCAGGCGCTCGTGCTCGATTTCCGCTGCCTGGAAGACGAGGCGACCTTCATCGCCAATCTAGCCGGCCTAAATCCGGGAGGAACCGATGCGCTGGCTTGACCGCCTCGCGCGCCGCCCAGCCGAGACGCCTGTGGCCGCACGCATGACCGAGGCCCTCGCAGCCGCGCGGCGAGGCGATCATGCCGTGGCTCTCTCCATATGGGAGCCGCTGGCTCACCGGGGCGTTGCCCGCGCTCAGAACAATATCGGCGCCTGCTTCGCCGAAGGGCTCGGCGTCGAGCGTGATGTGGATATGGCCCTTCGCTGGCTGACGCTCGCAGCCGAGGCATGGGATCCTGTCGGGCAAAGGAATCTGGCGTCGCTCTATTTCCGCGGCGAAGGCGTGCAGCAGGACTTTCGCCGGGCGGCCGAGCTCTATCGGGCCGCAGCGGAAACTGGCGACGGACCCGCGCAGGATATGCTGAGCTGGATGCTGCTGGAGGGGGAAGTGATGGCTCCCGATGCCGGCGAGGCGCGACGCTGGGCGCTTGCCGCGGCCGATCAGGGCATCGCATCCGCGATGACCCGGATCGGCATGCTTTATCACAATGCGCTCGGCGTGCCGCGCGATCCGGACGAGGCTGTCCGCTGGTGGCGCCGTGCTGCCATGCGAGGAGACGCCGAAGGGCAGGCAATGCTCGGCGCCGCCTGCCATCTTGGCACGGGCGTGCCGGCTGACGCGGTCGAGGCGCTGGTTTGGCTCCTGCGTGCCGAGGCAGGCGGCAGCGCCCTTGCCAGCCGCTATCTGGCTGCGGTGCGGGCCGAATTGAGCGCGGGCGATGCCGCCGAGGCCGAGCGTCGCGCCGCCGCGCCGTTGCCGGAGACCGCATCATGATCGTCGGCACGGCGGGACATGTCGATCATGGCAAAACTGCGCTGGTGCATGCGCTGACCGGTATAAACACCGATCGTTTGCAGGAGGAAAAGACACGCGGCATGACCATCGATCTCGGCTTCGCCTATTTGCCGGTGCCGGGTGGGGACAGCATCGGTTTCGTCGATGTTCCCGGGCATGAGCGTTTCGTACACACGATGCTCGCCGGCGCCAGCGGCATCGACTTCGTGTTGCTCGTGGTGGCCGCCGACGACGGCGTCATGCCGCAAACCCGGGAGCATCTCGCCATCGTCGATCTGCTCGGTGTCAAGCGCGGCGCCGTCCTGCTTACGAAATGCGATCTGGCCGGTCCCGAGCGCCGCACCGCGGTGGCGAGCGAGATCCGCGCAGTAGTTGCCGGGACGATGCTTGCCGAGGCCCCCCTGATTCCCGTCTCGGTCGTTACAGGCGAAGGTATCCATGAACTCAGGTATCTCTTGTTCGAGGAGGCGTCGCGTCTTGCCCGGCGTGCAGTTTCGGGCCGTTTTCGATTAGCGGTTGACCGCTCGTTCACGCTGCGCGGCGTGGGCACCGTCGTGACGGGCACCGTGCTTTCGGGTTCTCTCGGTATTGGAGACAACGTGGTCGTAAGCCCCTCGGGATTGCTTGCGCGGGTTCGATCGATCCACGCCCAGAACCGGCCGGCTGAACGTGGTCGGGCGGGAGACCGCTGCGCGCTCAATCTGACCGGCGAAAGGGTTATCAAGGAGGCGATCCGGCGCGGCGACGTGATTGTCGATCCGAAGCTTCACGCGCCGACGGACCGGATCGATGCAAGCCTTCGCGTTCTGCCGGATGAACGCAAGCCGATCGGCCAATGGTTTCCGGTGCGGCTCCACCATGCCGCGATGGACGTCGGGGCACGCATCGTACTCCTCGCAGACGAACCGATCGGGCCTGGCGGCACGGCCAATGTTCAATTGGTGCTGGACAGTCCGATCGCGGCCGCTGCCGGCGACGTTTACGTGGTGCGCGACACCTCCGCGCAGCGAACCATCGGCGGCGGATATTTTCTCGATCTGCGGGCGCCCAGCCGCAAACGCCGCGCGCCGGAACGGCTGATCCAACTCGATGCCCATGCGCTATTGGCGCCCGAACTGGCCGCCGCCGCACTCCTTGATGCGCCGCCCCACTATTTCGACCTGAAGGCTTTCGCTCGCGACAGGGCGCTTAGTGACTGCGAGACGGAAGGCCTGATCGATCAACTCGGGCTTGTCCATTTTGCCGTGGGAGAAATGCTTCTCGTGCTGTCGCCGGAGCGCTGGTTGCGATTCAAGCGCGACTTGGCCGCGACCCTGGAGACCTTCCATGCCGACAATCCGGATTTGCCGGGCGTGGGAATGGAGAGACTGCGTATTGGGCTTGATCCACGTCTGCCGGCGCCCGCTTTCACGGCAGTTCTGCGGAGCCTTTCGCACGCTGGAGAAGTTGCCTTGGACGGTGCCTGGGTGCGGCTGCCCGGTCATGAGGCGCACCTGACGGCAAAGGATGAAACTCTCTGGCTGCAAATCCAGCCTCTCATCGGCGGACCCGAACGGTTCCATCCGCCAAGAGTGTGGGATATTGCCGAGGCGCTGGCCGCGCCGGAGACGGAAATCCGGCGGCTTCTGAAGCTTGCTGGCCGCATGGGGAAGGTCCACGAGGTCGCTCATGACCACTTCTTCCAGCGCGAGGCGTTGGCGCAGATCGTCGAGATCGCGCGCGACCTCGCTGCGTCGATGCCTACAGACGAGTTCACCGCTGCTCAATTTCGCGATCGCGTGGGCAGCGGACGCAAGGTCGCCATCCATATCCTCGAATTTCTCGATCGGCACGGCGTGACGATGCGGCGGGGAGACTTGCGCCGTCTGAACAGGCGCAGGCTGGACCTGTTCCGCCTGACAGGCGAGGGTGAGCCGCCGATGGCGCAAATTTCTGGAGGAGCATCGTCCCCGGTGGGGCGTCCGGACTTCAAATCCGGGAGGGGCCGCGAGTCGGTCTCTGGTGGGTTCGACTCCCACTCTCTTCCGCCATCCCAGTGAGCCAAGATGAACCCGACGGCTTCCTTTCTGAATGACCTGAAAACGACGGCTGAGACCGCCAGGACAACCGAAGCAAGCTTTAGGCGACAAGCGGCCAATCAGATCGCGGTTTTGGAACAGGAGCGCGCTTTCGCCTTCAGGCGGCTCAACCTCATGCAGGCGATCTCGGACGCCGTGGCCTCGGCGGAAAGTGAGGAGATCGCCATGGCCAGCGCTTTGGCCGTCCTGCGCTTGCGGCTCGGCTGGAATGCGGACAGCGAGGCGCGCACGGAAGCGATCACGCATTTTGGTCCCGTTGCGCTTGCGTTGTTCCAGGCCGCGAAACTGCCCGAGGACGAACCCGCCACCAATATCGGCGAGGCCCTTGCGATTTTTGAGCATTGGTACTCCGAATCCCGGGGATCGCCGTTCTGGCTGCTGTTCGAGCACCAGATCGTGGACACGCCGCTGGTCGATTTTTGACCGCCGGACTTTTCTGCATACCCGGATGTGAAAGCAGAGAGCGCAACGTCGCTTTTTTGCCGACGACACGATGCGGTAACCGGCGCCTCGGTCACCGCCGCAAGCAGCTGCTTTGGGCGCGGAACGGATTCATGCGACGCCTTAGGTTATTGCTTCCATCTCGCTTTACTAAAACCGCTGCGCACTTTTAGGCGACATGTACTAATGTCCGGTACCCGCAGCCTTTTGCCGACGACACTTGACCGCCTCCAGCAGTTCGCGCTCGCTGGTGTGAACATTTTGAAAAATGGCCACGACCATCACTGCCAGGATTTCGGCGTCCGGGTCCAAAGGGTCGAGATGTTCATTCGCGCAGACCCGATCGAACACGCGTTCGCAAATAGCCAGATCGTGAGGGCTGAGGCAGGAATGATTGAAACGTCGACGCAGCATCTGTGCGAACCTTTCAGGGCCCGTCGCCCGTGCCTTGCGGCGGGCTTTTTACTGATGAACCGCTGACACGATGGAATGATTAAGTGACAATACCGTCCACAGGTGTATTGGAATCAGTTTAGCTGCTGCCTGATGATTGTTCTGTTAGGAGTCCCAAAATCAGCGCGCACTCACGAGCTCTATATTGCCCAGCAATCATAAGCTGGTTGTAATCTTGCCGCTTGTCTTCCGGGACGTGAAATCCGCGTCGAAATTCCGCCGCTTCTTTCGCAGTTCGTGTACAGCCGAGTTTGCTGGCGGTGACTTTCAAACTCGCCAGCGAGCACCCGATCTTTGCCGCAATAGCTTTCAACGGCTCATTGTTGCCATATCCCTCAAGAATTATCTTGCGACGATCTTTGCTGTTGAGCTTTGTGTTCATTTGGTGACCATCCTCAACTACTATTTCACGATGCCAGATTCTATACGCATCAGGTCGAAGAGTGTCGTTATCTTCGCATCCAGAAACTTATCTCGGAATGCATTTCTTGCTGTAATCCAGCGTGATCACCGTTTCGGTCGACTCGAGTTCCGCCAGCCTTGCCAGATGCCCGAAATACACCACATGATTGAGAGGGGCATGGGCATACCCGATTCGGATATGGCACCACGCGATGGACACTAAGAGGCAAGACGAGGCTCCTGCGAGGCAGCCGCGGGACCGTGATCGACGTCGTTGGTCGCGCGAAGGTCAACCCCGCAATGAGGCCGCTCCATCGTTCGCGCCGGCGCTCGAACCTCTGCCCTTTTCAACGCTCGAACTGGCGCCAGGGGATCAATTCGCCGCTTGGCAAGCGCAAATGGCGCCGCTTGTCGAGGTCAGGTTGCCGGATGACAAATCGCCGGACGATGGTTTTCCCGCCGACCACACAGCCTGGAATCTCGGTGGCATGCTGATGGTTCAACAGCGCGCGCCGGCACATAGCTACATGCGTTCCGCCGCGAAGCTCCGATCCAGTTCGATCGACCACTGGTACATCGTCTTGCCACGTACAGGCCGGTCGTGGACGGAGGTCGATCGCCGCGTTGCGGAAAACCAGCCGGGCAAGTTGGAGTTCAGATCGCTTGGCTACCCGTTTCGCGGGAGGGTAACGGACTCGGAAAGCCTGTTTCTCTATCTGCCGCGTGATTTGTTCTCTGATACGGCGTCAACCCTCGACGCAAAAAACAATTCAATTATGTCCGGCAACTTTGCCAACCTCTTTGTCGACTACGTCAACAGCATAGAAGCAAGACTGCGCAGTCTCACGGCTGAAGATCTGCCCCGCATCGTACACGCGACACGCAGCATGATCATTGCCTGCCTCGCGCCTCCGGCGGAACATGCCGCGGCCGCCGAACAATTGGTGAGTGTCGCGCTGATGGAGCGAGCGCGTCGATACGTCCAAAACAATCTGGATGCGGCCCATCTGGCACCGGATTCAATGTGCCGGGCGCTCGGCGTATCGCGCTCTCGTCTCTATCAATTGTTCGAACCGAGCGGTGGTGTTCTCCATTACATACAAAGTCGCCGACTTCTGGCAGCCCATATTGCGCTTAGCGATCCGGCGGACAGCCGGCGAATCGTCGACATTGCTGAGGCCTTCGGGTTTAGTTCAGCGGCTAATTTCAGCCGAGCATTCAGCAAGGAATTCGGTTACAGCCCCCGCGAAGGCCGCGGTACCGTGGTGTTACCGCGCCCCGCCCACTCTGTTTCGCTTGCTGAACACGAGAAGGCGTCTTCCTTTGAAGGTTGGCTCAAAGCGCTCGGAAGCTGAGCACAAGTTCGGCGATGGTTGAGATGGGACGTGCTCAAAACAGGAAGGCCACGCCGCATCATGGACCAGAATATTTCGTGTTGCGTCCACCACGACATCAATCATATAGCCAATTCGTAACAATTCCCGACTTATTAACCAACTGTGGCTGTTGATTATTATCGCTGAGAACCACAGCGGAGCACGCATTGCACCTGCGCCGTATGCTGCACTTGTTAAGACCGCGAGTTAAAAGTTTGCCAAGCTTGATAGTTATGTTATTTCTGGACTGGGCGACGTGGATTTGCGCCGCTTATGGAGGTGGCTCTTGGCTCCAGAGGCATCAGGCGTCGGCAAGGGGAGTGAGGGGCCTTCCTCAAGCGATGTTCGACGTCCCGGCGAAGCGCTTCTCGCTGACCTTTTGGCCAACACGACCGAACTTTTGTCGTTCTACGACCGCGACTTCTGTCTGACCCACTACGCAACCAAGCTCAGGGGCATGTACGGAAGCGCGGTGACGCCCGGTGCCGCCCTTTGGGAGATCTACCCGAGCTTCCTCGATGCGAGGTATCGCGACGAGTTTCTTCGCGTGTTCCATGGCGGCTCACCGGCAAGCATCGATTTGCCGCGGTCATCGGGCGAAGTGCTGCGGTCCGTTTTTGTTTTCGCCGCTGCAAATGGTGTGGGAATCATTGAATCAAGGGAGCGCGATGGGCGCAGCGTGACGGACGAGCAAGAGCATGTAATTTTGCTCCATCAGGCGACGCATGACGTGCTGACCGGACTGCAGAATCGGCGGCGATTCGGCGAGCAGCTGCAGCAAGCGCTGGCGGCCCTCGGCGAACTGAAGCCGAAAGCCGCCCTGCTGCAGATCGACCTTGACGATTTCAAAGCAGTCAACGACACGCTCGGGCATGGAGCAGGCGATACGCTTCTTCAACTCGCGGCGGGTCGTATCCGCGACGCGCTGCACGACGGCGAATCCGCATACCGGTATGCAGGCGATGAGTTCGCTGTCATCCAATTGGGGAAAGAGCAGCCAGCTGAAGCTGAGCGCCTCGCCGGATCGCTGGTCGACGCATTCAAGAACCCGTTCGTCATCAACGGCATTCCCGTCTTCGTCGGCTCGAGTATCGGAATTGCTTTCGGGCCGGAGCACGGGACCGATGGCGAACAACTGATGAAAGCCGCTGACATTGCCCTTTACGCGGCCAAGACAGATGGACGCGGCTGCGCTCGAACATTCAACCGTTCGATGCTGCTCTTGCTTGAGCAACGCGAGAATCTGAGACGCAGCCTTCGAACCGCGCTGGAGCGGGGCGAGCTTTATCTGGAGTATCAGCCGCTCATTCGGCCTCCCTCGTCGGTGATCGGTTTCGAAGCGCTGCTGCGGTGGCGGCACCCTGAGGTCGGAAACATTCCTCCCAGCGTGTTCATACCGATCGCCGAAGCCGACGGTCTGATGGACGAGATTGGGCGTTGGGTGCTCGAGGAAGCCTGTCGCCAGGCGTTGACGTGGCCTTCCTCGCTGACGGTCGCGGTGAACCTGTCACCAGCTCAGTTCCTTAGCGGTTCGCTGACGGACATCGTCGCCCAGATCATCGACGCAGTTGGAATCGAAGCCGACAGACTTGAACTTGAGATAACGGAGACGGTCCTGCTTGAGAAGACGATCGACAATATCGATACGTTGAATACCCTGAACGTCCTGGGAATACGAATTTCGCTCGACGATTTTGGAACATACTACTCGTCGTTAAGCTACCTTAAGAACTTTCCCTTCGACACTTTGAAGATCGATCAGTACTTTATCGCGGACCTGGAGACCAACCTCAAAAGCCAAACGATCGTCCGATCGATCATGAATCTGGCGCACGGCCTAGGGATAAATGTCACTGCCGAGGGAGTCGAAACATCGGCACAGGCACGCTGGCTGATCAAGGAAAATTGCGATTGCCTGCAAGGTAATTACCTAGGACGGCCGCTCGGAGCCGAGGCGATCAGCGATTTCATCAAGCGGTCCCCGCCGAGGGTAGTACGAGCGATGCAGGAATCAAATCGGGCGCACTAGCGCCTTGAACCCTTTGTTAACGATGAAGTGGAGATTTGTAGAACGATCGAGGCGGATACCGCGCAATTCTTTGGGTCGGTGCCAGACTGACTGACCACGGGCGGTGAATCTTTTCGTCGCGGAGGCCATCACCCCGCGGGGGTTCAATATTGATGGAACAAGTGAGGATGCCGATGGGACCTGTTCATCATGACCTGGCTGGCGGCGGACCGACCTTTGAACCCATGGTCCAGATCGACATGGAAATCAAAGCTTTTGTCTCCGCTTGGAGACACTGCGATTATGTCTCGACATACATGGCCCGGATGATCAGCCAGAACAGGTCCGACTCGGTCCGGCATTCAAATCTCTTTTCCTCCGCCTTCAACGAATTGCTGGAAGTCGCCTTTCGCACGCGCCATGCCGATGGCGAACTGGCATGCAGGGTGTCTCGCCATGGCGCGACGGATAGGATCGAGTTGACATTTCCTTGCGTACCGGAAGAGCGCCAATTCTACGAAGAAGCCGTGTCGCAACTTGCAGGAATAGAGGCCAGAGAGCGATACCTCAATTCAGTGTCTGGGGATCTCGCGCCGAGCCGTGAGGTCATGCTCCTGGAACTGGCTGTCGACTACAACGCGACACTCTGGATCGAGGAGGCCGATGGCGATGCAATCAAGCTTGTCGTGGATCTTCCGCTCGAGGGCTTGCAAAATTGAGCCCCTACGACCTTCTCCCGCGCTTTAAGGCGCAATACGACGCGAACAACCAGGAGTTCTCCATATCTGGCGTGGTGCGGCCTCAGGCGATCGATGAGCTTGGACCCAGCATAGCATTGCTTCGCGATGCGATCGGCCGTGTGCGCGGCGTTCTCTACGTCAATGTCAGGCGCCTGACGCAGATGAACAACGCCGCGTTTCACGCCTTTTCGAGGATCATCATCGACGCTTGTCGCGCTCGACCCGATCTAAAATTCGTCGTCATCACGTCGAGCGTCGTCGGATGGACCTCGCGAAAATTCGGTCGCCTGAGCGGAATTGAACCGAACATCACCGTCGAGGAGTATGACACCGAATTCTATCCGGGCCAGGGCTTTCTAGAGGAAGGCGGGTTCGTACCGATCCTGCGTACTCAGACAAAGATGACATGGCGCCACGAGCGCGCGATCTTGCCGCGACACGGGATGAGGCCCGGGATCGTCATGGCCGACATCTGTTGCGGGATCGGCGATTTCGCTGTGCTCGCGCAGAAGGAGTTCCAGCCATCGCGGATCGTCGCCCTCGACCACTCCAGATCAAGCCTGAACTATGCTCGACGAGTGATGCGGGAGTTCGACATCCGGGGCATCGAATATACGTATGGCGATGCGTCGGAGATGCTGCTCGACGAAGCTCAGTTCGACTTGGTCACCTGCCGACATTCCCTGCAAATCTTCAATCGCCCTGAACTCATCCTCAAGGAGCTCTACCGCATATGCAAGCCAGGCGGTCGGGTCTATATCACCAACGAAAAGAATTCGCATTGCCTCGGCGAGCCGCGCGCCGAAAGCATTCGCTGGACCTACGACGAGGTGGCGAAGCTGTTCGGGCATTTCGAGATGGACGTCGAGCTTGGGCCCAAGAGTCGGCGATACCTGGTGGAAGCCGGATTCGAAGACATCCTTGTGGAGACCTTCATGGTCACTAATCTGGACGGCGATCCGCAGGACTTCGCCGATGTCATCGCAGCCTGGGCGGATGTCTATGCGGGCGAGATGGCGACCAGACGCGGTGATGGACCGGAGTTCGTCGCGCGGTTTCGGCAGGGCTTCGAGGACCACATTTTCGCTGCGCTCCACCCCAAGGGTTATGCGGGTTGGCCGATCTGGGTCGCATCGGGGCGACGGCCGCAATGAAAGCCGAGGATGAGGGTACGCCGCGCTTCGGCCTGCGCTCCTTTCGAGCGAAATTCGTATTGGTCGTTGGCGGCGCCGTGCTGTTCGACCTCCTTTTGAGCGGTGGCCTGGCGCTTTGGAACGTTCAAAAGCTGTCGCGCGATGCCACATCGGAAGTCGGTGAGGGCCTGACGACCGCAAACCAGGAATACATTCGTTCCTATGCCGAATCGACAGCGCTGAGCGTCGACCTGCTGCTCGATCGAGTTCATGGGGACGTCAAGGCGCTGGCCGGCGTGCTGCAGGCCCAGATCGACGATCCAAGCAGGCAGCAACAGGTCGGAGCCACCCTTTCGCAGCAGGCTCCCGGCTCGGTAAAGGTCGTCTATGACGCGCGGGGCGATTGGGCACAGAACCTGCCGGGCGCGCCTTCCGTGGTTAGCGTCTGGGGCTACCTGCTGGGCGCCGACCACAGTCCGCTGCCAAGCGTTCAGCAGGAAATAGAAGACAGCACCGTCCTGGACCTCGTTGCGCCGGCGCTCATGGCCAGCGGATCGTCCAAACTGCAGATGTATTATATTGGTCCAAAAGAACGGCCGATATTCAGGACCGTGCCGTATACGGACCAGGCACAGACATTCGACAAGCTCTATCCGGGCCACAACAAGGCGGAATTCTGGGAGTTCTTCTTTCCGGGTATCTACGGTTCATGGCAGCAATGGGCTAGGGATGCAGCCTCTCGTCCCGTCCCCGACGACATTACCCAGACAGCGCCCTACACCGATGCAATCACGGGAAAGCTGATCGTCAGCTTTTTCCGTCCGCTGTGGACGCGCGATCACACCGGTATCGCCGGTACGGCGGGAGCAGACATCACTCTCGACCAACTCGCGGAAGTCGTCGAACGCGTGAAGATCGCTGAAACCGGATTCGGCTTTCTCACGATGTCGACTGGCAACGTGGTGGCGATCAATCCGTCGGGCCAAGCAATCATCGGCCTGACGTCATCGAGCGATGCGGGCAGCCAGGGCGTCACTGGCCTGGAGAGGTCCCTGCGGGGAAGCACGCAGCCGGCTATCGCGTCGCTGCCTCTCGACCTGAACAATGACGGTGTCATTCAGCATATCATGCTCGACGACAAGGGCGAACGCGTACCCTACATTGTTGTCCTCAAAAGACTGAAGCCAACCAATCTGTGGAGTTCGGGACCGATCAAGTCCGAAACGATGTCGGTCGGGATCGTCGTTCCCGAACGGGAGATCTATGCGTCCCTGTTTGCCGCGCAGGAGAGTATTTCCCGCGCAACCAACCGTATCCTGCTTTTTCAGGTCGCCGCGATCGTCGTTTCGCTTCTGATAGTTTTTGCCGCCGTGCTCGGAATTTCGAAGCGGATCACCGCGGGTCTCAGGGCGCTCGCCAGCGCCGCCCAGCGGCTCCAGTCCAAAGATTATTCGGTCCGCGTGAGCATTCCAACGCGCGACGAGGTTGGAGCGGCGGGAATCGCTTTCAACCGAATGGCCGAGCAGATCAGCTTTCACACGGAAAACCTCGAGCAACTCGTCGACGAACGAACTAGGGAACTCGGGGACGCCAATCAGGAGATTTCCGCACTTAACGAAAAGCTGCAGGACGAGAACGTCCGTCTTGGCGCCGAACTCGCGGTCGCCAGGCAGATACAGATGATGGTCCTGCCGAAACAATTCGAACTCGAAGCGATTCCGGGGCTGGAGATCGCGGCCTACATGCGGCCGGCCGACGAGGTCGGCGGTGACTATTATGACGTCCTGCAGAACGGGTCACGGGTCAAAATCGGCATCGGCGACGTGACCGGTCATGGTCTTGAGAGCGGCGTGCTGATGCTCATGGTCCAATCCGTTGCACGCGCGCTGCAGGAGACCAACGAGCGGGATCCGCACCAGTTTCTGGATCGGCTGAACAGAGCGATCTACAAAAACATCGAGCGAACGAACACCGGCAAGCATCTCTCGCTGGCCTTCCTTGACTTCGAGGATGAGCGGGTCACGCTATCCGGCCAGCATGAGGACGTTCTCGTCGTGCGTGCGGACGGGGACGTCGAACGTATCGACACGATGGATCTGGGTCTGCCGGTTGGCCTGGAGAATGACATCTCGAAGTTCATTGCCACGCGCGACATCGTGTTCGGGAGCGGCGACGTGATCGTGCTGCACACGGACGGAGTGACCGAGGCGGAAGACCAAGACAGAAAATTGTTCGGATTCGAGCGCCTCTGTGAGAGCGCACAAAAGCGTCACGGCAGCAGCGCCGAGGACATCAAGACCGGCATCATCGACGATCTGATGGCCCATATCGGGATCCAGAAGATCCACGACGACATCACCCTCGTGATCATAAGGCACACATAGCCATGACAACGCTGTTCGGGACCCCTGACGTTGCAATCGGGATGAAGGAGAGCGTCAGTCGCGTGCGGCTGTTCGACGGACCTCTCGACTTGAGTTGGCGTCATTGTGCCACGACCTCGGACTTCATCGCCGATCTTTTCGCGTTGCGCTTCCGGTCGTCCCGCAATGACTACGTGGAAGTGCGGCACAGCATTGGATATCTGGTCAACGAACTCATCGAAAATGCCGTCAAGTTTCGCGCACCGGGTGAGATCTTGATTGAGGCGTCGATGGATTCGGAATGCTTCAAGCTCAAGGTGTCGAATGACGTCGATGGTGAAGATGCGTCCGAGTTCCAAAGTCTCCTGGCGGACATCACGGTTGGCGACCCCATGGACCTGCTGATACAGCGAATTGAAGCCAATGCCGCGAACCCCGACGTAGGAGGCTCCGGACTTGGATTACTGACGTTGATGAGCGACTACGGCGCGCGCCTGGCTTGGATATTCAGCGCCACCGACGAAAGCGATCGGATTTATGTGGAGACATATGCCTCCATTCCGATCTCGCAAATTCACAACTAAATGAAACGAAGCTAGGCTATGGAAATCAAGACAGACGACTACCGCGTATGGACTGAAGGAAGCGAAATTTTTTTCGACGGTGCAATGCGGCTTGCCAGTTCCGACGCCGGTGCGCCTATCATGGCGTTGGCGACCAGCGTGCTTGCCTCGAATCCCGCTTCCATTACGCTCAATCTGAAGGACCTTCACTTTCTCAACTCTTCCGGCATCAACCTGCTGGCGAAATTTACCATCGAGGTGCGCAAGCATCCCGATGTCCGACTCGTCGTGCGTGGAACGCCCGACATACCCTGGCAATCAAAATCATTGCCGAATCTGAAGAAGCTGCATCCTGCTGTGGTGCTTTTGATGGACTAATCAGGTCGCTCGAAATTAGCCAAAAGACTGCGTGGTGCAAGACCGCCGCAACGAGCGAGATATGTACGCCAGGACAAGTATGTGGATGCGAAGCTAACGACAATCCGGCTTGGTGCGCAGATGCTCGCAATGGCTCGGCGGGGCCTCGGCACAGGCGGCAGGCGTCCAGGTTGGGGGGATGTCGGGCTGCCTGTGCCGAACAGCCGCCGCTGCGCGATCAAAGGTGGGGTCATTGAGTAAGCGTGCCAAGGTGAACGGCGGCCGGCTGGAGTTCATTCCGCCGCAGATCCCGACTCGGGTCAAGGAGCCGCCCGAAGATGAGGGATGGCTTCACGAGGTCAATCTTGACGGCTACCGAACGCAGATCATCATCGATAAAGGAGGTGTGCGTCTTTACAGCAAGAACGGCCGTGACTGGACCACGAAATACTGGCCCATCGCGCTGGCTGTCGAGTTGCCATGCCGGGCTGCCATTATCGACGGCGAGGTCATTGTGCCAGGCGAGCAGGGCGCTCCCGATTGCCCTTCGCTGGAAGCCGCGATCTGGAACGAACCGAGCCGGCTGGTGTTCGTAGCGTTCGACATCCTCCATCTCGACGGTCGCAATCTAGGCTCCTTGCCCCTGCTGAAGCGCAAGCAGGCGCTGTGGCAACTGGTTGAGCACGGCCTCGGCAAGATCCAGTACAGCGAGCATTTCGAGGGCAGTGCGCTAGCGATTTTTCGTGCCATCGAAAAGGTGGGGCTCGAAAGCATTATCTCGAAGCGCGCCGACAGCCGCTACAGGAGCGGACCGTCGAATACATGGCTGAAGGCCAAATATTTCGAGGGACCCGATTTCTGAGCTTCGACGACCGCTTCTGTGTAGGGTTACGGATGCCGGCCAACAACGTGTTGGCTTGGCGACGGGCCGGCGTCCGAAAGCCTCCAGGGAAAGAACCCGCGGGATGGAGGCTCGGTTTCGGCGCTATGGGGAT
>NZ_JAMYKW010000067.1:0-25903 GCF_040317555.1 Mesorhizobium sp. M1406
AGACGCTTCAACGCCATCACAGACGGCTTCGTTCTCGCCTCGCAAAATCAACCCGAAGCAAATGTGTGCGCACGCTAGCCCCTTGAGGGGAGGGTGCCGAGCGAAGCGAGGCGGGTGGGGTCATCTCAACTGCCTCGACCTCTATCTGGCTTTGACTGAAAAGATGGAGTGCGTCACCGCGGACCCCACCCGTCCATCCGCCTTCGGCGGCTGTCCACCCTCCCCTCAAGGGGGAGGGAGGGCGCTCATCTTCGCGGCAATGTCGCGCAGGATCGCTTCATCCGCCGCCGCCCGTGTCTTCTTCGACGCCACGAGACAGGCCTGCGAGCGCAACACGAGGCCGTCGCCCAGCACCTTGAGATGGTTGGCGCGCAGCGTCGAGCCAGTGGTGGTGATGTCGACGATGACATCGGCCAGCCCAGCGGCCGGCGCGCCTTCTGTGGCGCCGAGGCTCTCGACGATGCGATAGACCTGGATGCCGTGCTTTTGCGAAAAGAATTGCTGGGTCAGCCGCCAGTATTTGGTGGCGATGCGCAACCGCCTGCCGTGGCGCTGGCGGAAATCGGCGGCGACGTCATCAAGGTCGGCCATGGTGTCGACGTCGAGCCATATGTCCGGCACGGCAACCACGACATCGGCACTGCCAAAGCCGAGACGGGCGACGATTTCGGCGCGGGTCTCCCAATCGGCGAGGTTCTCACGCACCAGATCTTCGCCGGTGATGCCGAGATCGACCGTGCCCTGGCCGATCTCGCCCGCAATCTCGGACGCCGACAGGAAGACCACTTCGACATTGTCCAGGCCCTCGACGTGGGCGTGGTACTTGCGCTCGTCGCCGGGCAGGCTGACGGCGAGGCCGGCCTTGGCTAGCACGTCCAGCGCTTGCTCCTTGAGGCGGCCTTTCGACGGGATCGCCAGCGTGATCATGGCGCCATCTCCCGCAACGCCTCGATGCGGTCGAGCCAGACGGAAAAGCCGACGCCGGGGATCGGCGTCTTCGCGCCAAGCAAGGTCAGCAGCCGGTCATAGCGGCCGCCACCGACCAGCGGCCGGTCGCCATTGCCAGCCGCGATTTCGAAAACAAGGCCGGTGTAATAGTCGAGCGGACGGCCGAAGGCGGCATCGTAGCGGATCTTTCCAGCCGGCAGGCCGTGCGCCTCGATCGCCTTGGCACGGGCGGCGAACTTCTCCAGCGCGGTATCGAGCGAAAGCCCGGCACCGCTGGCGAAGGAGGCCAGCGCCTCGGCCGCGCCATCGAGCGGCACGTCGATCGCCAGAAAACCCTTCAGCGCCGCGAAGGCCTCGTTCGACAGCCGCACGCTGCGCAGTTCGGCCTTTTCGATCAGCCGCCGCGCGATGTCGGATGGCGGGCGTCCGGCGGATGCCGACAGCCCCGCCTTTTCCATGCCGCCGGCGATGTGGGCCGAAAGACCTTCTAGATCACCGTCGAGGACGAGGGCGGCGACCGGGCCGGAGAGCTGGCCGTTGCGCGGCGGGTTGGCGAGATCGGCGAGTGCCGCCTCAAGCATCGGTGCCGAGCCGAAAGCGCGGGCAAGGCGCATGCGCCAGCCGCGCGGCAAGCCAAGGGAGGCCAGCACAGCTTCGAAAATGGTCTGGTCGCCGAGCGTGATTGCCAGCGCCTGCCCAGGCAACACAAGCGACAGCAGCGCATACGCGTCGGCCAGCGAGCGGGCATCGGCTTCCGCCGTGTCGCTGTCGCCGAGATCCTCGATACCGGCCTGGAAGAACTCGTTGCCGCCCTCGCGACGCTGGCGAAAGACCTCGCCGAGATAGGAATAGCGGCGCGGCGTGCCGGCCTGCGAACTTATGTGGTCGAGACAGACCGGAATGGTGAATTCCGGCCGCAGGCACAATGTCTGCCCCGTCTCGCTTTCGGTCAGAAAGATACGGCGGCGCAGATCCTCGCCGGCCATGTCGAGGAAAGGATCGGCCGGCTGCAGCACGGCAACCTCGACCGCATAGGTGTTGCGGGTGGCGAAGAGGTTGGTGATGTCGGCCGCGATGGCGGGGTAGCGGGAGGTCATCGATCGGATGGGCGCGAGGCACCCCCCTCTGGCCTGCCGGCCATCTCCCCCGCAAGGAGGGAGATCGGCAGCTTGAGGCTCAGCGCCGCTCCTTCAACGCTGGAGATTGGCGAAAGCCCACGTGACATCCACTCTCCCCCCTTGCGGGGGAGATGGCCGGCAGGCCAGAGGGGGGTGTTCAAGCGCCACCTTTCGCGCGGTCAGCGGCCTGCACCGCCAGGATCTTCCTCACTTCCGCGACCAGTTCGACCTCGGCAACCGTCACTTGCGCCGGGCGCGCGGCGCGCCATTCGGCGTTGTCGGTGATTTCGGCCGACATGCGCGCGCCTTCGATCAGATCCTTGATCTGCAGCTCGCCCTTGGCGCGCTCGTCGCCGCCCTGGATGATTGCGACCGGGCAGTTGCGGCGGTCGGCATATTTGAGCTGCGCCTTCATGCCGGCGCCGCCGAGATACATTTCCGAGCGGATGCCGGCGGCACGCAGCTCCGAAACCATCTTCTGGTAGCGGCCGAGGCTGTCGATATCCTTGTCCATCACCAGCACGACGACCGGCGCGATCACGTCCGAGGCGTCGAGCTTGCCGAGGTTCTTCAGCGCGGTCATCAGCCTGGAGACGCCGATGGAAAAACCGGTTGCCGGCACCGGCTCGCCGCGAAAGCGCGAGACCAGGCCATCATAACGGCCGCCGCCACCGACCGAGCCGAAGCGCACGATCTGGCCGTCCTCGTTGGGGATTTCGGCCAGCAGTTCCGCTTCGAAGACCGGGCCGGTGTAGTATTCGAGGCCGCGCACGACCGAACGGTCCATGGCAATACGGTCTTCGCCGTATCCCGCCGCCCTGACCAAGGCTTCAATCGTCGCGAGTTCGCCGACACCTTCCTGGTAAACTGCGTTCGAACTGACCATGGCATCCTGGCCAGCCTGTGTATTCCTCGCCGTCGCGAGAAGGACTGCCTCGGTCTGCCCGTTGTTCAACCCGGCGCCCTTGGCGAAGTCGCCTTCACCTTCCTTGCCGCCATCCCAGCGCCCCGGGCCAAGCAGAAGCCTCACGCCTTCCGGCCCGAGCTTGTCCAGCTTGTCGATCGCCCGCAGCACCGTCAGCCGGCGGCCGGCATTCTCGTCGCCGCCAAGGCCGATCGCTTCCAGAACGCCGTCCAGCACCTTGCGGTTGTTGACGCGGATGACGTAGTCGCCGCGCTTGATGCCGAGCGCTTCCATCACGTCGGCCATCATCATGGCCATCTCGGCGTCGGCGGCCACGCCCGGTGTGCCGATCGTGTCGGCATCGAACTGCATGAACTGGCGGAAGCGACCGGGGCCGGGCTTCTCGTTGCGGAACACCCAGCCGGAGCGATAGCTGCGATAGGGTTTGGGCAGGCGCTCATAATTCTCGGCGACAAAGCGCGCCGTCGGCGCGGTCAGGTCATAGCGCAGCGACAACCATTGGTCGTCGTCATCCTGGAAGGAGAACACGCCTTCGTTGGGCCGGTCCTGGTCGGGCAGGAATTTTCCAAGCGCATCGGTGTATTCGATCAGCGGCTGGTCGGCCGGTTCAAAACCATAAAGCTCATAGACCGAGCGGATCGTCGCCATCATCTTCTCGACGGCGCGGATGTCCTCTGCGCTGCGGTCGGCAAAACCGCGCGGCAGGCGCGCTTTCGTCTTTTCCGATTTGTCGGCCATGGAATGAGTCTTTTTGCTAAGTAATCGATGACATATCGCGAATGGGCGTGTCCTAACCGAAGCTGCTTGGTGCGGCAAGGGCGCGCGCTCTTCCTTCTCCCCTTGTGGGAGAAGGGAAAAGGCGCCGCCCCCTGAAACAAAACCGCACCGAGAATGAAACAATCCCGCCATGCGCGCGGCATCGTGCCGACACAATCGCAACAGATAAACGCGCCGAATTGAGGGGTTCGCGGCCATGACCAGCATAGCAAGATTCCATGCCATCGACAGCGATGCCGAACTGCCCGCACGCCTGCGCCCGGCCGACAGCCATGCTCCGAAAATGGTCAGTCAGGCTGCCGGCCCGTTCGAAGTCCCGGCCGATACCGGCAAGGGACCATCCATGCGCGACGCGTTGATGACCGGCCTGCTGGTGATCTATCCGACAGTGGCCACGGTGGTGGCGATCGTCGCCGGCCTGGTGCTGGCCAGCGCCAACGGCACCTGAGCCCTACTTCGGCCGCTTGAAAGCCTTCCGCTCTTTCTCGACCTCCTTGCGGCAGACGCAGCCCTCGAGATGGTCGTTGACCAGACCCATCGCCTGCATGAAGGCGTAGACCGTGGTCGGGCCGACGAAGCTCCAGCCGCGCTTCTTCAACTCCTTCGAAATCCGCACCGAGACCGCCGTGGTCGGGTTGGCGCGCAGATGCGCGAGATCGACGATCACGGGCCGTTCATCCTTGCCGGGCTCGAACTTCCAGAACCAGGCGGCCAGCGAGCCGAACTCATCCACCATTTCGCGGGCGCGCTTGGCGTTGTTGATGGTCGAGACGATCTTGCCGCGATGGCGGATGATGCCGGCATTGCCGAGCAGGCGCTCGACGTCCTTGTCGGTGAAGGCGGCGACCTTGTCGAATTCGAAATTGGCGAAGGCCTCGCGAAAATTCTCCCGCTTGCGCAGGATTGTCAGCCACGACAGACCCGACTGGAAACCTTCGAGGCAGATCTTTTCGAACAGTCTGCGGTCATCGGCGACAGGCCGTCCCCACTCATGGTCGTGGTAGTGCAGATAGTCGGGCAGATTGCCGTGCCAGAAGCAGCGCGCGACGCCGTCGGGGCCTGCGAGCAGGCCGGTGTTTTCCTTGTCCATAGCCCAAAATCCGTTCGTTAATGCGCTCTTGCGCTGCATTTACCGCGGCTTTACCAGATTCCTGAACCCGGCGGTAACCACACCAAAAGGTTTACTGACACTTGCGCATTTTACGCATTCCGATTCATGTTTCGGTTGCTGCTTCCACGCCAATGATCGCCGAACCGGGAGGACGGTTCCACCCGTTTATCAGACGATCAAGGTGCGTTCCGATGAAGACAATTCTGTTTCCCATGCTCGGCGCCGTGGCTGTGTTTGCCGCCGGCGTCACGCCCTCAACCGCTGGCGACCGCTATGCCGACAGGCCGCCGGTGATGGTGAGCCCCGACCTTTCAGCACCTTGGGTGCTGCAGCTTGGCCAGGCGCCCGGCATCGTGCGACAGAACCGCCAGATCGTGCAGCAGCAGTTGCGGCTGCGCGCTACGCAACAGCCCGACCGGGTACAGACGGCAGCGGTGCAGCCACCCGCGAAACGTGTGGCCATTCGCCCGCAGATCAACCCGATCTTCCTGCCGCAGGAGGTCGACTTTGACGGCCCGCAGAAGCCGGGCACAATCGTCATCGATACCACGCAGAATTTCCTCTTCCTGATCGAGAAGAACGGCAAGGCGCGGCGCTACGGCGTCGGCACCGGCAAGCCGGGCTTCGAATGGTCGGGCACGCACAAGATCACCAACAAGCGCGAGTGGCCGGACTGGCGCCCGCCGGCGCAAATGATCAAGCGCGAAGCCGCCAAGGGCCGCTACCTGCCGACCTATCTGGCCGGCGGCATGGAGAACCCGCTCGGCGCCCGCGCGCTCTATCTCGGCACGACCGAGTACCGCATCCACGGCACCAACCAACCGTGGACGATCGGCGGCGCGGTGTCGTCGGGTTGCATCCGCATGCGCAACGAGGACGTCGTCGACCTCTATGAACGGGTCAATGTCGGAACCACGGTCGAGGTGATATGATAGTTCTTGCGAATCACTTGGCCGGCAAAGCAACCAGCTTTTCGAGGCCAGTCCGGAGATAACGGGGGACGGGCCGTATGGGGATGCGGCCAGTCAGAAAGGGCAGTGCGGGAAACCGTGCTGCCCTTTCCGTTTTGACCACGGCCT
This sequence comes from Mesorhizobium sp. M1406, assembly GCF_040317555.1. NCBI lineage: Bacteria > Pseudomonadati > Pseudomonadota > Alphaproteobacteria > Hyphomicrobiales > Phyllobacteriaceae > Mesorhizobium > Mesorhizobium sp. M1406. The sequence goes on from NZ_JAMYKW010000067.1 coordinate 5,959, forward strand.
GAGGCGCAACGAAACACTGTTTCCTGGCGCGTCGCGCAAAAACCATGGTGGTTCGCTTTCGCGCTGCCCTTGCCGATGTTCTTTTGCTATGTGGGCGGCAACCAGACAAAAGAGTCGACCCATGTCCCTGTCAGACGACATCCGCTATCTCAAGGGCGGCCCGGTTGCCCAGCGCATCATCGCCGCTGTGCGCGAAGACGCGGCGATCGCCAAAGCCGAGGGTTTTCCGCCCAAGCTGATCTCGATCACCGTCGGCGATACCGATGCGGTGGACGTCTATGTGCGCAACCAGCGCGCCAAGGCACAATTGGCCGGCATCGATTTCGATGAAAGGCGCTTTCCCGCCACCATCACGTCAGGCGAGCTGGAAGCGGCAATCCACGGCCTCAATGCCGATCCGCGCGTCACCGGCATCATCATCCAGCGGCCGGTGCCGGCGCACATCCCGATCAGGACGCTGCAGGCGGCGGTGCATCCGCTGAAGGATGTCGAAGGCATGCATCCGGCTTCGATCGGCAACATCGTCTACAACCAGCTCGACCTCGCCCCCTGCACGGCGGCCGCCTCGGTCGAATTGCTGAAGGAAACCGGCCTCGACCTCAAGGGGTTGGAAGTCGTTATCGTCGGCCACTCGGAAATCGTCGGCAAACCGATCGCCTTCCTGTTGATGAGCGAGGGCGCGACGGTGACGGTATGCCACCACATGACGCGATCGGTCGCCGCCCATGCAAGGCGCGCCGACGCGCTGTTCGTCGCCGTCGGCAAGCCGCGGCTGATCAAGGCCGACATGGTCAAGCCGGGCGCCGCCGTCATCGACATCGGCATCAATTCGGAGATCTGCCCCGACGGCTCCAGCCGCATTGTCGGCGATGTCGACACCGAAAGCGTGCGCGAGGTCGCCTCCTGGATCACCCCGGTGCCGGGCGGCGTCGGCCCGATCACGGTCGCCATCCTGCTGCGCAACACGATGGTGGCGCTCAGCCGCCAGCGCGCGCTCTATGAGGCGACCTACGGCACCGCCGACAGGCTCGCGGCGGAATAGCGCCGGGACGGGTGCCCTATTCCGCGGCGATCAGGCTCTCTTCCACAACACCTTCCGGCTTCGGCCCGCCATACGCCCAGTCGAGCAGCTTGATCGTGTGCACGACCGGCAGCTTCGCGGCGGAAGCGATCTGGGTGATGCAGCCGATATTGCCGGTGGCGACGATCGAGGCCCCCGTCGCCTCGATGTTTTTCACCTTGCGGTCGCGCAGCTTTGCCGAAATCTCGGATTGCAGGATGTTGTAGGTGCCCGCCGAACCGCAGCACAAATGCCCCTCGCGCGGCTCGCGCACGATGAAGCCGGCCTTGGCCAGCAGCTCCTTCGGCTGGCGGGTGATCTTCTGGCCGTGCTGCATCGAGCAGGCCGAGTGATAGGCGACGACGGTGCCCGGCTTGCGCACCGGTTCGGGCAGGTCGAGACCGGCCAGATATTCGGTGATGTCCTTGGCCAGCGCCGAGACGCGCGCGGCCTTGTCGGCATAGGCCGGATCGAGCCGCAGCATGAAGCCATAGTCCTTGATCGTGGTGCCACAGCCGGACGCGGTGATGACGATGGCGTCGAGACCGCCTTGCTCGATGGTGCGCGTCCAGGCGTCGACGTTTTGTCTGGCCGACGCAAGGGCGGCTTGCTCCCGCCCCATATGATGCACCAGCGCGCCGCAGCAGCCCTCGCCCTGCGGCACCACGACCTCGATGCCTAACCGGGTCAGCAGCGAAATCGTCGTGTCGTTGATGGCGGGATCGAGCACCGATTGCGCGCAGCCGGTGAGGATGGCGACGCGGCCCTTTTGGGTCCCCTGCCCGGCATGGGTGCCTGGTGAAGCGCTTCGCGAAGCCATCGGGATTGAGGCCGGGGCGAGCTTGAGCATCGCGCCGAGCGGCTTCAGTGCCGGAACTTTTTCGAAGACGCCGATGAACGGCTTCCCGAGCTTCGCCAGCTTGAGCGCAGTGCGAAAACGCTTGGGATGGGGCAGCACGAAGGCCAGCATGGCGCGGGTCAGGCGGTCGAGCAGCGGCCGTTTGTAGGTCTCCTGGATATGGGCGCGGGCATGGTCGACCAGATGCATGTAGTTGACGCCCGACGGACAGGTGGTCATGCAGGCGAGGCAGGACAGGCAGCGGTCGATGTGGGTGACGATCTCCTTGTCGGCGGGACGGCCATTTTCCAGCATGTCCTTGATCAGGTAGATACGCCCGCGCGGTGAATCGAGCTCGTTGCCGAGGGTCACATAGGTCGGACACGTCGCGGTGCAGAAGCCGCAATGCACGCATTTGCGCAGGATCTTTTCCGATTCCGAGATATGCGGATCGGCAAGCTGGGCAAGCGAAAAATTGGTCTGCATCGCGTTGGTCCTAAGCCATGCGGCCGGGATTGAGGATGTTCTTCGGGTCGAATTCCTGCTTCAGCCGGTGGCTGAGTGCCGCGAGCGCCGGTGCCTGCGGCTCGAACACCGGCAAGGCGGCGCGATGGGAAGGTGCCGCGCGCACCAGCGTCGCATGGCCGCCGCCGTGTTTCCGCAACAGCCCGCGCAGCAGAGCGGCTTCCGGATCGCCCTCTTCCATGCGCAGCCAAAGCAGGCCGCCCTGCCAGTCATAGAAGGCGCTGACGGCGGCCTGCATGCGCAAGGCCAGCACCATCCGGTGGCCCGCTCCCGGCGTCATCGACACGCGCCACACCGGTTTCTCGCTGCTGTCGACGAAGGGCCTGCAATCGCGCACATCACGCCAGATCAGCCGTGAAATTTCTCCGGAAATCTCCTCCAGCGGCCCGGCATTGCCGAGCAGCGTTTTCAGTGCGGCGATGCGGTAGGCGACCGACGGGCCAAAACCCTCGACACGCAGCAGCGTGGCGGCCTCGTTGCCGAGACTGCCACTGGCCACACGTGCGGCGATGCGCTCCGGCAGATGGGCGGCACTCGATACTTCAGCACTCGAACCGAGCGACATGGCCATGGCCGCGGCGGCTGCGTCGTCGAGCAGACCACGGATGGCGAGCGTGATTTCGGTCTCGGCGGCCGGCAGCACCTTGAAGATGACGTCGGTGAACGCCGCCAGCGTGCCCCAACTGTTGGCCATCAGCTTGGACATGTCATAGCCGGTGACGTTCTTGACCACGCGGCCGCCCGACTTGAAGGCCTCGCCACGGCCGGACACCACATTGATGCCCAGAATATGATCGCGCGCCGCGCCCGCCTTCAGCCGGCGCGGGCCGGAGAGGTTTGCGGCGAGCACACCGCCGATCGTGCCTTTGCCAGCTTCGCCCCCGAGCAGCGGACCGTAGTCCATCGGCTCGAAGGCGAGCTGCTGGCCGTTTTCCGCCAGCAGCTTCTCGATGTCGGCCAGCGATGTGCCCGCCTTGGCCGACAGCACCAATTCGGCTGGTTCGTAGAGCGTGACGCCGACAAGCTGAGACAGGTCGAGCGTGTGTTCGGTTTGCAGTGGCCGGCCGATGCCGCGCTTGGACCCATGGCCGAGGATTTCGAGCGGCGTCTCTTCCGCCACGGCCCAGGCGACGGCGGACAGGACCTCGGCTGACGTGGTTGGGGTAAAGGTGGTCATGAGGAGAACGCGCCAGTCGCGAGTGCCGAAGTGCTGCGATCCTTGGCAAGCGCCGACATGTCCCTCAAAACCTCGGAATGTCCGGGAACGGCAGCTTGCCGCCGGAGATGTGCATGCGGCCGAGTTCGGCGCAGCGGCGGAGCTGCGGGAAGACTTTGCCGGGGTTGAGCAGATGGTTGGGATCGAAGGCGCATTTGACGCGCATCTGCTGGTCGAGGTCGATCTGGGTGAACATTTCCGGCATCAGGTCGCGTTTTTCCACGCCCACCCCGTGTTCGCCTGTCAAGACGCCGCCGACCTTGACGCAGAGCCGCAATATGTCGGCGCCGAAGCTTTCCGCCTTGTCGAGTTCGCCCGGCACGTTGGCATCGTAGAGGATCAGCGGATGCAGATTGCCGTCGCCGGCGTGAAAGACATTGGCGACGCCGAGACCGTATTTCTCCGAAAGCTCGCGCATGCCGGCGAGCACACGTGGCAGCTCCTTGCGCGGGATGGTGCCGTCCATACAGTAATAGTCGGGCGAAATGCGGCCGACCGCCGGGAAAGCCGCCTTGCGGCCGGCCCAGAAGCTCAACCGCTCCTGCTCGGACCGCGAGATGCGGCAGGTGGTCGAGCCGTTCTTGTAGGCGATGGCTTCGACGAGACCGATCAGATGATCGACCTCGACGCCCGGTCCGTCGAGCTCGACGATCAGCAGCGCCTCGACATCGAGGGGATAGCCGGCATGGACGAAATCTTCCGCCGCGTGGATCGCCGGCCGGTCCATCATTTCCATGCCGCCCGGAATGATGCCGGCACCGATGATGTCGGCGACGCATTGGCCGCCCTGCTCGCTGGTCGGGAAGCCGATCAGCAGTGCACGCGCCGTCTCAGGCTTCTTCAGGATGCGCACGGTGACCTCGGTGACGACGCCGAGCAGCCCCTCCGAACCGGTCATGACGCCAAGCAGGTCATAGCCTTCCGCATCGAGGTGACTTCCGCCCAGCCGCACCACCTCGCCGCTCATCAGCACCATCTCGATGCCCAGCACATTGTTGGCGGTGAGGCCGTATTTCAGGCAGTGCACGCCGCCGGAATTCTCGGCGACGTTGCCGCCGATCGAGCAGGCGATCTGGGAGGATGGATCGGGGGCGTAGTAAAAGCCCTCCTGCTCGACGGCGGTGGTGATGCCGAGATTGGTGACGCCCGGCTGGGCGACGACGACGCGATTGGGAAAATCGATCGCGAGGATGCGGTTGAAGCGGCTCATGACCAGCAGCACCGCGTCCTCAAGCGGCAGCGCGCCGCCCGACAACGAGGTGCCGGAGCCGCGCGGCACGACGCGGATGTTGCGCTCGTTGCAATATTTCAGCACGCGCGAAACCTGCGCCACCGTTTGCGGCAAAACGACAACCAGCGGCAGTTGCCGGTAGGCGGTCAGGCCATCGCTCTCGAAGGCTCGCATGGAATTGGCGGCGTCGACGACACCCTCGCCCGGCACGATGATGCGCATGTCGGCGACGATCTCGTCGCGCCGGCGCATCGTCGCGTCGTCTGGTTTCGGCATGGCCAGGCCGGACATCAACAGCCTCGTTTCGCTTGACTGGTCAAAATCTTTTACCAGTGAAGCGCGCTGGTTGCAAATCCTGCCTTGGCGGAGAATCCAGTCTCAAGGTCGAGACGGGGTTCCGCAGCGGCAATCTGCCGCTGTCTTACCCTCCCCCTTGTGGGGAGGGTCGCGAACGAAGTGAGCGGGGTGGGGGTCAGCGCGGCGCTTTACGAGGACCCCGTCTCACGATCTTCGCTTCGCTGCGATCATGAGCCGACCCTCCCCACGAGGGGAGGGTGAGGCAGTCCTACTCGCCAGCCAGCTTGCCGGGTTCGGAGTGCATCCGGCGCACACGGCGCACGCCCCACCAGACCAGCAGGATGGCGACCGGCACCGAGGCGGCGGTGATGACCTCCGGAGCGAAGGCATGGCCGAAGATCGAGGCGCCCTTGGCGACATAACCGATGAGGCCGACCACATAATAGGAGACGGCGGCGACCGACAGGCCTTCGACGGTCTGCTGCAGGCGCAGCTGCAGGCGGGCGCGGTTGTTCATCGAGGCGAGCAGGTCGCGGTTCTGCTTCTCGACCTCGACATCGACCCATGTGCGCAGCAGCGTCGTGGCGCGGGTCAGCTTGCGCGACAGATTGGCTTGCCGCTCCTCGACCGAGCGGCACGTGCGCATGGCAGGTGCGACGCGGCGCTGCAGGAAGCCGCCCCAGGTGTCGTAGCCGGGCACGGCTTCTTCCTCGAGCGCCTCCAGCCGCTCGCCGACGATGCCGTCATAGGCGCGGCTGGCGCCAAAGCGGTAGAGGCTCGACGCCGCGTCCGCTTCCAGTTCCGCGGCGAGTTCGGTGAGATCGGCCAGCAAGGTCTGGCTGTCGCGAGTCTGAGCGACCTTCATCTCCAGCGTGGTCTGCGCCAGCCGGTCCTCGATGCGGCGGGCGCGGCCGGACAGGTTCAGCGCCAGCGGCAGGCCGAGCATGGCCAATGTGCGATAGGTTTCGATGTCGATCAGCCGTTGCGACAGCGCGCCGGTGCGCGCCGGGGTCAGGCCGCGATCGAGCACCAGCATGCGCGTCATGCCGTCACCGTCCTGGCGAAAGTCGGTGACGATGGCTGCGTTGCCGCGCTCGACCAGCGAGTAGCACAGGCTGGTCGGATCGAAGCCGGCGATCAGTCTTTCGCTGACCTGCGTCCATTTGCGGATTTCGAGCCTGATGCCCGAGATGACGGTTCCGGGCGGCGAAAACCCGTTGCCGAATGGCGAATCTTCCTGTGCCCTGCCGCTTTCGGAGAGCGGCCCTTCCCACAGATAGGTCGAGAATTCGGTGTGCCGTTCCCAGCGCAGCGAACCCTTGCCCCACTTCATGGCGTGGTGGCGGGCCTGCCGGTCGGGCGCGGCGATGCCGAGGCGTCGTGACAGTTCGGAAAGCACGGCATGATCAACGCCGGAGCCACCCTCGGTCATGAAGGCGAGTTGCACCAGCACGCGCGGCTTTTCGATCAGCGGATGCGGCCGGGCATGGACCTCGCCGAGCGCACCGGGTCGGCCCTCATGCGCGGGAAACCCCATGACGCTGCCCTTGGCGCGCGGCTGGAACTCGAGATTGGACGGGTCGTCTGACACGGCTTGTCCCCCGGGTTTCTCTGAACCCTCTTGCACTCGCGTCCCTCTAGAGCCAATAGCCTGATGACGCAAACAGCAAAGTTTAGACGAAGACAATATGGCGTCGGGCGGCAAAATCGACACGCTTCGACCAATTGGATAAATAATTTGACCAGTTGGCGGCGCAGGCTTTATCCTGCGCGACACCGGTTCACCTTCCAGGCATTTGAATTGAACGACATTTTTTCCAGGATCGAGCATTCGCGCACCGCCGACGAGGTGGTGCAGCAGATCGAGAGCCTCATCCTTGAAGGCGTGCTGCGCACCGGCGACCGGTTGCCGGGCGAGCGCGAGCTCGCACGTCAGTTCGACGTGTCGCGGCCGATCCTGCGCGACGCACTGAAAGCGCTGGAGGGGCGCGGCCTTTTGACGACAAGGCCCGGCGGCGGCACGCATGTCGCCGATGTCATCGGCCAGCTGTTCACCAAGCCGGTGACGGACCTGATCTCGATGCACCGCAAGGCTGTGACCGACTATCTGGAATACCGCCGTGAGATCGAAGGGGTGGCGGCCGAATACGCGGCGCGGCGCGCCACTCCAGACGACATGGCGCTGCTCGACAGGATCATGGCACGCATGGACGATGCGCACCGGACCGGCGATTTCGACGACGAGGCTGAAATCGACGTCGAGTTCCACCATGCGATCTGCGAATGCGCGCACAACATCATCCTTTTGCACACGCTGCGCTCCTGCTACCGGCTGTTGTCGGAAGGCGTGTTCCAGAACCGGCTCCTGGTGTTCAGCGTGCCCGGCGCGCGCGAGGCGCTGCTTGCGCAGCACCGGGCGATCCATGCGGCGGTGAAGGCCGGCGATCCGGCCGCTGCCCGGCAAGCGGCGATGGACCACATCACCTATGTCGAACGGTCGATGGCAGAGGCCGAGCGCAGCGGCGACTGGCAGCGCGTCTCGCGGCTGAGGCTGAAGCAGCGTGTCGACGCCACCGATGCCGAACCCGCACGCAAACGCTCCTAACCATCGAAACGGGAAGCCTATGAGCCAAATCCTGACCATCGCCGACCTCAAGGACCTCGCGCGCCGGCGCGTGCCGAAGATGTTCTTCGACTATGCCGATTCCGGTTCGTGGACCGAAAGCACGTATCGGGCCAACGAAGAGGACTTCCAGAAGATCAAGTTCCGCCAACGCGTGCTCGTCGACATGGACAACCGCTCGCTGGCTTCGACCATGATCGGCGAGAAGGTGTCGATGCCGGTTGCATTGGCGCCAACCGGCATGACAGGCATGCAGCACGCCAATGGCGAGATGCTGGCGGCGCAGGCGGCGGAGGAATTCGGCGTGCCGTTCACCCTGTCGACGATGAGCATCTGCTCGATCGAAGACGTTGCCTCTGTGACAACCAAGCCGTTCTGGTTTCAGCTCTATGTGTTGCGCGACAAGGATTTCGTGCTCAACCTAATCGACAGGGCCAAGGCGGCGAAATGCTCGGCGCTGATGCTGACGCTCGACCTGCAGATCCTCGGCCAGCGCCACAAGGACATCCGCAACGGCCTTTCGGCGCCGCCCAAGCTGACGCTGACGAACATCGTCGACATGGCCATCCGCCCGCGCTGGTGCGCCGCCATGGCCGGCACAAAGCGGCGGACCTTCCGCAATATTGTCGGCCACGCCAAAGGCGTCGGCAACATGGCCTCGCTGGCATCGTGGACGACGGAGCAGTTCGATCCGCATCTGTCGTGGAAGGACGTCGCCTGGATCAAGGAACGCTGGGGCGGCAAGCTGATCCTCAAAGGCATTCTCGACAAGGAAGACGCGCTTATGGCGGCCAAGACCGGCGCCGACGCGATCATCATTTCCAACCATGGCGGGCGCCAGCTCGATGGCGCGTCATCGTCGATCGGCGTGCTGGAAGAGATCGCCGATGCGGTCGGTGACACGATCGAGGTGCATATGGATGGCGGCATCCGCTCCGGCCAGGATGTGCTGAAGGCGCTCTGCCTCGGCGCCAAGGGCACCTATATCGGCCGGCCATTTCTTTACGGCCTGGGTGCGCTCGGCAAGGAAGGAGTTACCAAGGCATTGGAAATCATCCGCAAGGAGATGGACATCACGCTGGCGCTGTGCGGAAAGCGTCTGGTCACCGACATGGGCAAGGACCAGCTCCGGCGCTAGAGTTCCGTGACAGCCCTGACCACGGAGACGACGAGACCTTGGCGGAACCCGGTATCCATTTTCTCGACGCGCAGGGGCCGGACGGCGTGCGTCTTTACGCGATCGGCGACGTGCATGGCCGGCCCGACCTGCTGGCCGCCATGCATCAACGCATCAAGGCCGAGATCGAGCAGGACGCGCCCGCCGACTGGCGCGTCATCCATCTTGGCGACTATGTCGACCGCGGACCGGATTCAAAGGGCGTCATCGACTTCCTGATCGAAGCGCGCGAGCGCGACCCGCGTCATCTGATGCTGGCCGGCAACCACGACATCGGCTTTCTCGATTTTCTCAAGACCCCCGACCCGGAAGGGCTTTTCATCCGCTTTGGCGGTATCCAGACCGCGCAGTCCTACGGCGTGGCGATCAGCGAAGGCGCCAGCGCGTGGTTCGGCAAGGCCGAGACCGCCGTGCGCAAAGGACATCAGGCCTTGGTCGAGGCCGTGCCGCGGGGTCACATCGATTTCCTGCGCTCGCTGCCGTTTTCGGTGACGCTGGGCGATTTCTTCTTCTGTCATGCCGGCATCAGGCCGGGCATTCCCCTGGATAGGCAAAACCCGCAGGATCTGATCTGGATCCGCGACGTCTTCCACAATCACACCGGCCTCTATCCGAAGATCGTGGTGCATGGCCACACGCCGGTACCGGAAGCTGAAGTGATGGCCAACCGCGTCAATGTCGACACGCTTGCCTGGCAATCAGGCATGCTGACCGCGCTCGTCGTCGACGGCTCGGACAAACGCATCCTGACAATGACGATCAAGGGACCTGGTCAATAAAGGCAGCTTGAGCGCTGCGCGTCCGAGGACGCTCCGGCTCGCGGCGCGGCCCCGGCTTTAGCGCAGCGAGGCGGTGACGCCGTAACCGTCGACGGCATTGTGGTTGTTGGCCGCGTCGGCGGCGTAGATACCCAGTCCGCAAAGCACGATGGCGGACAACATGGCAAAGGACAGAAGCGTTGCTTTCACGGAGGTCATCTCTTGTTGAGCTTTGTGCATCTGTGCACGAGGCGGTTACCAATGCGTTGAAACGGAGAATTCGCTTCAAAATTTCGACGATTTCGCGCTTCTAGGCATGTTCTGTATCAACGGTGTGTCGCGCGGGTCACACAAAAGGTTCATCGCGGTTGCACAGGAGATGCGGAGCGCGCGCCTTCTAGGATGGCGGACGGACACAAGCCAAGGATGAAACCGGTTTTCCCCAACGGTTTCGCCGCCGCGTGCCAATTATGTCACGCGGCAAGGCGCCAAGGCGCGGACGCTCAGATCGTCGCCACCCAGGCGCGGGCAATGGCAAGGCCGGCGGCATCCGCGTCAGGCCCGTTGCGGGCCATTTCGCCATCGAGCTTGCCGGCCCAGTCGGGATGGCGCGCGGCGATGATCGGGGCAAAGGACATGCTCCAGTCCTTGACCATCGGCCGGTCGGCCTCGAAATGGAATTGGAAGCCGTAGACCGCGCGGCCGACGCGAAACGCCTGGTTTTCGGCGACATCGTTGCCAGCGAGCCGCACGGCGTTCTCGGGCAGCACGAAGGTGTCGTCGTGCCACTGGAAGATCGGGAAGTTTTCCGGCAGCGCGCCCAGCACAGCATCGGCCTTGGCGTCCGCCGTCAGCGACACGCCGCGCCAGCCGAACTCGTTGGCGCCGCCGATACGGTTCTCGCCACCGAACGCACGGGCGACGAGCTGGCTGCCGAGGCAAATGCCGAGCACGGCGCGATCCTTGCCGGCGAAATCGCGGGTCAGTTCGAGCAGTGCCGGGAAATAGGGGTACTCATCGTCGGCCAGTGCATTCTGGCCACCGCCGAGCACCACCATGGCATCATGCCCGGCCGCATCGTCCGGCAGGAGATCGCCCTTGTAAGGGTAGCGGACATCGAGATCGGCGCCCGCCTCCGCGAGAGCGGCGCCGACTTGGCCAAGGCCGGTATTGTCGTAGTTCTGGACCACCAGCACCCGCATGAAAAACCCCTGCTGACAGGAAAAAGATGCAACGAGCGATATCATGCCGTCCGCATTGCAGCCAAGATGCGCGTTCGGAGAGAAAGATATGCCACTGCAAAACCGGGTCGATCCGTTCGGCGCCATCCACGCCGTGCCCGAGCGTGGACTGTTCACCGGCAATCGCGGCATCATCCACGATCCCGAGACGAAGACGCTGTTGAAGAAGCGCTGGGCGCTTCAAGCCTGGATTATCTGCGTCTGCCAATTCCGCGATGTGCGGCGCGAGCCGATGGGCCGCAACCGGGAGGGCGGTAAAGCGGGTTGGACCGAGCTTTTCTTCCTCGACGAGGTGACGGCACTGGCGGCCGGGCATCGCCCCTGTTTCTTTTGCCAGCGCGAACGGGCCAAGGATTTCGTCGGTCGCTTCGGCGAAGCTTTCGGCATTGCCGAGCCGCGCGCGCCGCAAGTCGACAAGCGGCTGCACAAGGAGCGGCTGGCGTCGGGCGGCAGGCTGGCGATGTTGGCCTTTGAAGAGCTTGCCGGCCTGTCGGACGGCGCCATGGTCGCGGATGGCGGCAACGCTTATGCCTTGCGCGGCGGCAAGGTACTGCGCTGGTCTTTTGCCGGATACGGCCCGCCCGCCGATTTCGACCTGCTCGAAGGCAAGACACTCTCGCTGCTGACACCGGCCACGACGCTCGCCGTGCTGCGGCATGGCTTTCGACCCGTTTGGCATCCGTCCGTCGAGACTTGACGCCGGCGGCAGGCTCGCTCATTCCTCGGCGATGCGCGCCAATTACAAGATGCAACGTCTGTTCGTGCCCGACGATCTGCGGCCAGACATCGAGTTCGATGCCGGTCAGCAGCAGAGCCACTATCTCCTGCATGTGCTGCGGCTCGGCGAAGGCGCCGAAATCCTGGTGTTCAACGGCCGCGACGGCGAGTGGTCGGCGGCTATCGCTGCCAAATCAAAAAGGGCGGTGCGGCTGAAGGTGCTGGCGCTACAACGGCCGCAGCCGCCGTTGCCCGACCTCATCTACTGCTTCGCGCCGCTGAAGCAGGGCCGGCTCGACTATCTCGTGCAGAAGACGGTCGAGATGGGTGTCGGCATCCTGCAGCCGGTCATCACTCAGCACACGCAAGTGACCAAGCCTTCGATCGATCGCCTGCGCGCCAATGTCGTCGAAGCCGCCGAACAATGCGGCATCCTGGCGGTGCCTCAAGTGCTCGAAGCGGAAAAATTCGAGCGTTTGCTGACCGGTTGGGACAAGGAACGGCGGCTGATCTTCTGTGACGAGGACGCCTCGACCAACAATCCGCTGTCCGCGCTGCGGGCGGTGAAGGAAAACAAGCTTGGGCTGCTGGTCGGGCCTGAGGGCGGCTTTTCCGACGACGAGCGCAAGATGCTGCGCGCGCTTCCCTTCGTCACCGCCATTCCACTCGGCCCGCGCATCCTGCGCGCCGATACGGCGGCGGTGGCGGCGCTCGCGGTGATCCAGGCAACAATCGGAGACTGGTGAGCGACCCCTTCCCTTCTCCCCCTTGTGGGAGAAGGAAGAACCGTCGCCGCCGTTCAATTCCCGTTCACCTGTGGCTCAGGATTTTTCGCTTGCTCGTCTGCTGACATTTCGTCCATTTAGCGCCGGCGATCGTCCGATCGTCCTACAGCGCCGCGCGTCCTTTCGGACACGCAAAGGACGCTGTAGCATTTCATTGGGTTCATGGCTCTTTCCGAAAATCAAAGCAGATTTTCGGGGTCATGTGCTAAGGGCTTACAAATGGCGCGCGATACTACCGATTTCCGCCCGATCGAAGGTGTCGACGAACTCGTCGAGCATCTGGCCGAAGGCAACAAGCCGCGCGACAAGTGGCGTATCGGCACCGAACACGAGAAATTCCCCTTCTACGTCGACGGCAACGCGCCCGTCCCCTATGGCGGTGAACGCGGCATCCGCGCCATCCTCGAAGGCATGCAATCAAAGCTCGGCTGGGATCCGATCATCGATGACGGCCGCATCATCGGTCTGGTCGAACCGACCGGCCAAGGGGCGATTTCGCTGGAACCCGGCGGCCAGTTCGAGCTTTCCGGGGCACCGCTGGAGACCATCCATCAGACCTGCCGCGAGGGCAATGCGCATCTGGCGCAGGTGCGCGAGATCGCCGAGCCGATGGGCATCCGCTTCCTTGGCCTCGGCGGCAGCCCGAAATGGTCGCTGGCCGAGACGCCGAAAATGCCGAAGTCGCGCTACGAGATCATGACGCGCTACATGCCCAAGGTCGGCACCAAGGGCCTCGACATGATGTACCGCACCTGCACGATCCAGGTGAATCTCGACTTCGAGAGCGAGGCCGACATGCGCCGCAAGATGCAGGTGTCGCTGAAGCTGCAGCCGCTGTCGACGGCATTGTTCGCCAATTCGCCGTTCACCGAAAGTCACCCGAACGGCTTGCAGAGCTGGCGCGGCGACATCTGGCGCGACACCGACAACCAGCGCTCGGGCCTGCTCGAATTCTGCTTTTCGCCCGATTTCGGTTTCGCCGACTATGTCGAATGGGCGCTCGACGTGCCGATGTATTTCGTCATCCGCGACGGCCGCTATCACGACATGACGCACATCACCTTCCGCCAGTTCATGGCCGGGGCCGCGCGCAATGAAGTTCCCGACGGGCTGCCGACAATGGGCGACTGGGCAAACCATCTGTCGACGTTGTTCCCGGACGTGCGGCTGAAGCGCTTCCTCGAGATGCGCGGCGCCGACGGCGGGCCATGGCGGCGCATCTGCGCGCTGCCAGCCTTCTGGGTGGGGCTGCTCTACGATGAGGCAGCGCTCGACGCCGCCGAGGCGCTGACCTCGAGCTGGACGTATGAAGAAACGCTGGCGATGCGCAATGCCGTGCCGGAACAAGGCATTTCCGCGCCCTTCCGCAACACCACGCTGCGCGAAATCGCGCGCGACGTGCTGGTCATTTCGCGCATGGGCCTGAAGAACCGCGGCAAGAAGAACCGCGACGGCTATGACGAGACATCCTTCCTCAACACGCTCGACGAGGTCGTCGCGCGCGGCACCACCAGCGCCGAGGAGATGCTGTCGGCCTACCACACCCGCTGGGGCGGCTCGATCGAGCCGGTGTTCATGGAATATGCCTATTAACCCCTCGGATTTGACGCAGCCGATCGATCGGCAAAAGTCGCTTCAATCGGAAGTGGAAACGAACTAGGCTTCTTCGGCGAGGATTTCCGGAGGAGACGCCCGATGCCTACCTTGTTCGATATGCTGACGCAGGCGCAGAACGGCAACGGCATGCAGGCCCTTGCCCAACAATACGGGCTCTCGATGCAGCAGACGCAGGCGGCGGTCGCCGCACTGCTGCCGGCCTTTTCGCAGGGGCTGCAGCGAAACACCGCCGATCCCTATGGGCTCGGCGCCTTCATGACCGCGATGGCCAGCGGCCAGCACGCCAAGTATTTCGAAGACGCAACCCGGGCCTTCTCGCCGCAGGGCGTCGATGAGGGCAACGGCATTCTCGGGCACCTGTTCGGCTCGAAGGATCTGTCGCGCGCCGTGGCCAGCCAGGCGGCGCAAGCGAGCGGTGTCAACCAGCAGATCCTGCAGCAGATGCTGCCGGCGATCGCCTCGATGCTCATGGGCGGGCTGTTCAAGCAGACGACAAATCAGATGCAAGCCGCCGGCGGCTTTGGCGGTGGCGGCAACAATCCGCTCGGCGAGATCATCGAGCAGATGATGCGGCAAGGTGGCGGCATGCAGGCCCCGGCACCGCAGCCGCGCCAGGCGCCGCAGCCCCAGAACCCGATGGACAACCCGCTCGGCAAGGTTTTGCAGGACATGTTCGGCGGCGGGGCGCCACAGCCGCAAAGCCAGCCGCAGCCTCAGCAGACGCAAAGCCCTTATGGCGATAATCCGCTCGGCAAAATCTTCGAGGAGATGCTGCGGCAAGGCGGCGGTGGCGGCTTCGGCATCCCGGGCGGCCAGCCGGCGCCGCAACAGCCTCAAGCGCCCCCGCAGCAGCGACAGGCATCTCAGCCACAGGCCAATCCGAGCGGTCGGCCGAGGAATCCCTTCGACGACCTGTTCGGCAAGATGTTCGAAACCGGCGCACAGCAGCGTGACGACTACCAGAAAAGCGTGGAAACGATCTTCGACCAGTTCAAGCGGGACATGGACCAGCGGTAGTCGAAATCAGTGGGTGAGAGACTGGAGCAGATGAAAGCTCGTGGCATTGATCGACGAGGCAAAGAGACATGATGGACAGACTTGAATATCCGGTCGTCATTGCGCCACTTTCTGCAGAGGACGGAGGGGGGTTTTCGGCTTTGGTGCCTGATCTGCCAGGCTGCGTGAGTGACGGCGACACCCCTGAAGAGGCCATCGCGAATGTCCAGGACGCCATAGCATCTTGGATAGAGGCTGCGCATGAGCTCGGCAGGTCGAGGCCATCGCGAAAGCTGGCATTCGCCTGACTGCCAAAAGAAAAGCCCGGTCCTGGGAGGACCGGGCAGAGTGCAGGCGGGCCGGCGGGGATCCGGCAGGGAGTCGGGGCCTGCATACTTCTCAGTCGCGTCGAACCTCGAAAAGGTTCACGGCAACCTAAACGACAAGCGACAGATCAAGCCACCTTGCGGGCAATGTCCTCGATCGTCTCGATGCGATCGCTGGCAATTTCGCGCAACATCGCCGTCGGGTCGCGGCCGAAAGGCACGTCGATGGCGACATGCAGGTCGGCGCGCGTCAGGCCGATATCGGCGAGTTCGGCATCCGACATCTCGCCAAGGCGGTAGAAGGCGCGGCGGTTTTTCCAGGCGCGGTAGACGTTGGAAATGGTGTTTGCCACGCGCGTCGCAACGGCCGGACGCGAGGTGATGCGCGAGGTCTCGGTGGCGAAATCAAACGTGGTCATTGTCGGTCTCCTTCAGACTCGAACGAGCAAGGCCAGACAATCGGCGCTGGCGACAGCGGCCGTTCCGGTCCCAATTCACATTCTTTCATGTGGACAATGCGAATTTGCCATGATGCGATTGATTAATCCAACGAATGTTTCTAATCCTAGGCATCAACACTAGTGATGGATCATATCGATGAAATCGCCGCTCGATCTGGATCAATTGCAAACTTTCATCTCGATCGCCGACACCGGCAGCTTCACCAGAGCCGCCGAAGAGGTGCACCGGACCCAGTCGGCGGTGTCGATGCAGATGCGCCGGCTGGAGGAGCGGATCGGCAAGCCGCTGTTCGAAAAGGACGGGCGCACCAACAGGCTGACCGAGGAAGGCGACAAGCTGCTCTCCTACGCGCGCCGGCTGCTCTATCTCAACCGCGAGACGCTGGCGGCTTTCGACGACCGGCGGCTGGAAGGCACGATCCGCATCGGCACGCCCGATGATTATGCCGACCGTTTCCTGCCGGAAATCATGGCGCGGTTCACGCGCTCCAATCCGCGCGTCGAACTGACCGTCATCTGCGAGCCGACGCCGGGGCTGGTCGAGCATATCAAACGCGGCAATCTCGACCTGGCGCTGGTGACGCACAACGACGTACGCGGCCAGTCGGAGGTGGTGCGGCGCGAACCGCTGCTGTGGGTCACCTCGGCCAACCATGCGACGCACGAGCAGCAGACGCTGCCGATGGCCTTTGGCCGGCCGAACTGCATCTGGCGGCGCGCCGCCGTCGAGGTGCTCGACCAGCAGAACCGCGACTATCGCATCCTGTTCACCAGCTTCTCGGCCACCGTCATCACCGCCGCTGTGCTTTCGGGCCTGGCGATCTCGGTGCTGCCGGAATGCGCGCTGCGGCCGGGCATGCGGGTGCTGGGTGAAGCCGATGGCTTCGGTCCCCTGCCCGATTGCCGTATCGGCATCATGCGCGGCCAGACGTCGCGGCCCGAGATCGTCGATGCGCTCGCCCGCCATATTTCGGAGAGCCTGGACAATATTTCCGTGCCGCTCAGCGAAGACACCGGGACATTCGATTTCGCAGCGCTCGCCTTCAGCAAGCTGCGGCGAACCAAGCCAAACCAGATCCTGCCCGGTTGGTAGGCGGGTCAGGCATGCGGGTTATGAACGCCTGGCCTGGCGCGGCCACCTTGACGCGGGCGCCCAACCGTTCCCCAATCGGCCGATGAGCGACGCACCATCCGAATCACGCACCAACGCCGCCGAATACACGGTGAGCGAGATTTCCGGCGCGCTGAAGCGCACGGTCGAGGACGTCTTCGGCAATGTGCGGGTGCGCGGCGAAATCTCGGGCTATCGCGGGCCGCATTCCTCAGGTCATGCCTATTTCGCGCTGAAGGACGACCGTGCCCGGCTCGACGCCGTGGTGTGGAAGGGCACGATGAGCCGGCTGAAGTTCCGCCCCGAAGAGGGGATGGAAGTGATCGCCACCGGCAAGCTCACCACCTATCCCGGCAAATCCAACTATCAGATCGTCATCGACAATCTGGAGCCGGCCGGCGCCGGCGCCCTGATGGCGCTGCTGGAAGAGCGCAAACGGCGGCTACAGGCCGAGGGGCTGTTCGATACCGGCCGCAAGCGGTTGCTGCCATTCATGCCGCGCGTCATCGGCGTCGTCACCTCGCCGACAGGATCCGTCATCCGCGACATCATCCACCGCATCAAGGACCGGTTTCCGCTGCATATCCTGGTCTGGCCGGTGCGCGTGCAGGGCGAGACGTCTGGCGCGGAAGTGACCGCCGCGGTCAACGGCTTCAACACGCTGGCCCAGGATGGCGCCATCCAGCGCCCCGATCTGCTGATCGTGGCACGCGGCGGCGGCAGCCTCGAAGACCTCTGGGGCTTTAACGACGAGGCGCTCGCCCGTGCCGTTGCCGCCTCCGCGATTCCGGTGATTTCGGCCGTAGGCCACGAGACCGACTGGACGCTGATCGATCTCGTCGCGGATGTGCGGGCACCGACCCCGACCGGTGCGGCCGAGATTGCAGTGCCGGTGAAGGCGGACCTTGAAGCCACGCTTGCCAGCCTCGGCGCGCGGCTCAAGGCGGCGGTCCTGCGCAATTTCGAACGCAAGCGGCAGGCCGCCCGTGCGGCCGCCCGTGCTCTCCCCTCGCCCGATCAATTGCTAGCGCTGCCGCGGCGACGCCTCGATGATGCGACATCTAGGCTCGGCCGCGGCCTGATGGTCTCCACCGAACGAAAGCGGGCACGGTTCTTCGCTGTGAAGCTGACGCCGGCGATGCTGTCCCAGCGGATTGCCGAGGCGCGGCGCACCAACGAGCGCAATCTTTTGCGGGCACAAGGGGCGCTACGTGCGTTGGCAAGAGCCCGACGTGCGGAATTAAATCGTGCGGCGGACCAGTTGCCAAAATGCGCCAGAGCATCGCTGCAGCGGCACAGGCAGCAGCTGGCTTTGCTGCAGGGCCGCATCACGATCGAGCCCACAGCGCGGCGGCAACGCGTGCAGAGGGATTTCCTGACAGCATTAACCAGACGCGGCACGCAAGCCGTGGTGCTCAGGCTGGAGCGTTTGCGCGGCCGCGTTGTCCAAGCCGACAGGCTGATGGCGACGCTGTCGCACAAGGCGGTGCTGGCACGCGGCTTCGCTTTGGTGAAGGACTCCGACGGAGCGGTGATCAAGCAGGCGTCGGAGGTGGCGTCGGGAATGGCGCTTTCGCTTGAGTTCGCGGACGGCACCGCCGATGCGATTGCAACCAGCGGCACGGCAAAACCGAAGGCGGTGGGCAAACCAGCAGCCAGGACCAAAGAGCCCGGCAACCAGGGATCGCTGTTCTGAGACCATGACCGACAATCCGGACCATCTGGCAACGCCTTCCGGCAAGCCGCGCGCGCGAAGTTTCGGCATCGGCTTCGACGGGCGGCCCGGACCGTTCAACGCGATCACCGATGTGCCCGGCGTGGCGGTCGGTTACGCGACGCTGATTTCCGGCGACGGCGCGCTCGTCGTCGGCCAGGGTCCGGTGCGCACCGGAGTGACCGCGATCCTGCCCAGGCCGTGCGCCGACCTTGCCACGCCGGTCTTCGCCGGCATCTTCAGCCAGAACGGCAATGGCGAACTGACCGGCTCGCACATCGTCGAGGAAACCGGCGCTTTCAACTTTCCGATCACCATCACCAACACGCATTCCTGCGGTGTCTCACGCGACGGCACGCTGCGCTGGATGCAAAGCGTGCTGCCGGCGGCGCTCGACAGCGCCTGGGGCCTGCCGGTGGCGGCGGAGACCTATGACGGCTTCCTCAACGACATCAACGGCCACCATTTGACTTTTGAGCACGTCGCCCAAGCCCTCGACGGTGCGACCAGCGGACCGATCGAGGAAGGCAGCGTCGGCGGCGGCGCCGGCATGATCACCTTCGGCTTCAAGGCAGGTTCAGGGACCGCGTCGCGCGTCGTCGAATGGCAAGGCCATGCCTACACCGTCGGCGCCTTCGTGCAGTCGAATTTCGGCAAGCGACACAATTTTACCATTCGTGGCCTGTGTGCCGGCCCGGAACTCGTCGAACCGACGATCCGCGAAGGTGCGCCGCGCGCCGAAAAGGGCTCGATCATCGCCGTCATCGCCACCGATGCGCCGTTCCTGCCGCACCAGATGAAGCGGCTGGCACGCCGGGTGCCGCTCGGCGTCGCCATGACCGGCGGCTTTGGCTATCACAGCTCCGGCGACATCTTTCTCGCCTTCTCGACCGCTAATCCCGCGGCGGCTCTGGCGCCGTCAGGCAGCATCGCCAGTGCCGACTTCATCCCCGACACAGACATCGATCCGTTTTTCGACGCGGTGATCCAGGCCGTGGAGGAAGCGATCCTCAACGCGCTGGTCGCCAATGACGACATGAGCGGACGCGACGGCAATTTCGTGCCGGCGCTGCCGAAGGCCTGGCTGAAAGAAAAATTTGGCTGAAAGCGATCGTTGAAACGAAAACGCGGGCCAAACAAAGCCCGCGTGTTTCAGATGGGGATCGCCCCCTAGTACCTGTGCACAGAGGATTCGACGGGTTGGATGGGTTGTAGCCGGGGCAGGCTATCGGGTTTGACGAGCAGTTCGATG
>NZ_JAMYKW010000068.1:0-25516 GCF_040317555.1 Mesorhizobium sp. M1406
CACCCCCCGATCACACAACCCGTGTGTGGCGGGGGCGTGGTTTTTTTTAAATCTCCTTCTTTGTTGGGTGGGGGGGTGTTTTTTTTTTTGGGGGGGCGGGCGCGGGCGCGGGGGCCCGAATTCTCTCAGTCAGGGGAGGTAAACCTAATTCATCGGACCTTTTTCTCCGGGCTTGCCGGGCAGCTCCTCGGGGAACAACTCATATTTCGCCTGCTTGTCGGCCGCGACAAAGACCCGTTCGCGGATGATCGAATCCTCGGCCCAGTTGAACATGAAGATCGGCGTGCCCTGCGGTATGTTCGAGAAACGCTTGTTGACGATCAGCGCGCCAGGATATTCCGTCAGACCGACATTGTAGACGTGTTCCGTCGAGATCTTCTGAAACTGTTTCATCAGGCTGGCGCGTTGGTCATTGTCCTGCGTCGAGACGAACTTGTTGACGATGTCGACGAGGTCCTTTTCGAAGGGCATCAGATCGACCTCGCCGTTCTCCGGCGCGCGATGGTCCCAGCTGGTGCGTGGACCAACCGGGACAAGCTGCACGGTGTTCTGCACCACCGACGTCAGTTCCTGTTCGTTGCGTCGGACCAGCCAATCGAAGCGGCCGGAATATTGGGAAGCGTCGCGCTGGGTGCCGTTGAGGCCGTTGAGCACGATCCGCAGCCCAAGCTTTTCCATCTGGGCGACGACGCCTTCGGCAAGGCTCTTGTCTGTCGTGTAGTCGTTGTTGACCAGCATCACGATCTCGACATTCTTGCCGCCGGCGGTGCCGGAAGGGAAGTTCACGAAACCGTCGCCATCCGTGTCCTTGAGCCCGGCCTTGGCCAGTTCGGCCTTGGCGCCTTCGAGGTCGAAGGGGTAGTAGACGGTCGAATCGCGGTCATAGAAGCTGGTGCCCGACGACAGGCCGCCCGGATAGATGGCGGTGAACGGCCCCTTGACCAGCGAGTCGCCGAGCGCCTTGCGGTCGAGCGCCATGGTGACGGCCTTACGGAAATCATCGTTGCGATTCAGCTCGCGGATCGCCTGACCGCGCTCGTCCGGGTTGCCCCAGCCATTGGCGGAAAAATTCATGCGCAAATTGTAGCCGATGAGCCGGGGGCCGAAAGCAAGACGGGCCGGCGCGTTCGCCTCTGCCGCACGCTTCAGCGACGCGACGAAGTTTTCCGGCTGCTCCAGATTGGAGAAGTCGGCCGAGCCGGCGACCGCCTGGACGTCGCGATCGGCCCAGGTCGACAGCTTGTACTGTAGCTCGTTGAGGTAAGGCAGCTGGTTGCCCTTCTCGTCAACCTTCCAATAGTAGGGGTTGCGGCGCATGACGATGATGTCGTCAGGCCGGTATTCGACCGGTACCCAGGCGCCCATCACCGGCAGGTTCATATATTCCGGCGGGAAGGCGTTCTTGAACTGGTCGTAGGTGTTCTTCGAATATTTCGGATGCCGCGGCTTCAGGATATGCGCGGGTCCGGGACAGAAAGTGCCATAGGCCATCGCATAGAGATATTGTTTCGGGAACGCATCCTTGAAGGTCCACTCGACGGTGTAGTCGTCGATCTTCTTCAGCGTCGTGCCGACGCCGAAGGTTTCCGGCGTCGCGCCGTTCAGCGGCGAGACGTTCGGGTCAACGACCTCGTCATCCCAGTAAAACATGACATCGTCGGCGTTGAAGGCAACGCCATCAGACCATTTTGCACCCTCGACCAGGTGCATCGTCAGCTTGTGGCCGTCCTTCGACCAGTCCCAGCTCCTGGCCAGGTTTGGCAGCGGCTCGGTGTCCTTCGCCTCGACCTGGAACAGCGGCGCGGTGCGCGTCAGGCATTCGGAAAGGCCGATATCGATGCCGCCCCACCCTTGCGTCTGGCCCGCACCGTAGTTCCAGCCTTCCGGCCGTCCGCCGATGACATGGCGCATCGTATTGCCATAGACGCCGATGCCATCCTGCATGTTGCCCGTCTTGAAGACCAGCGGCTCTTTCGGAAGCCTGTCTTTCACCGGCGGCAGCTTGCCGGCCTTGACGTATTTCTCGGTGACCCAATCGGGCTCGTGATATTCGGGGAGTGCCTTGAACTCCAGAATGGAGTCACGCGCCACATAGTTGATCTTGCCCTCGGCGGGGAACGGTGTCGGCGCCGGCGGAACCGTCGGTTCGCTAGCGTATGCGTTGAGTGCCGAGACCGAGACGCTCAGCGCCAGTCCGGCAGCAAGGCCGATATTGCGTAAATTCCTCACTGTCTCTCTCCCTCTTGTTTATTCGGAGCAGTTTTACCTGCTCCGCTTCTCCTCGAACTCAAACGGCTTCATGGCAGTGGATCCGCCTCCCTTGGATCCACCATCACCGCATGGTGTTTCAGCCGGCTTGCGCCAGCGCGGCTTTTTCGGCGCGCAATTCCTCGATCGAGCGAACGCTGCGCCGTGCGGCGCCCGCCCACTCGCGGGTCTTCACCGCCGAAGTCGACAGCCGCTCCCTGGCGGCCGGGACCGCATGGGCGTATTGCGGCAGCCAGGCCGCCTGGGCGACGACCATTTCGTCGACCATTTGCCAGACCTCCTCCGGCGTCGAAACCGCGCCGACCAGCGGGTCGTGCAGCACGGCGAGCTTCAACAGATCGATGTCGCCTGCTATCGCCGCATGCACCGACATGCGCTGGACGTTGATCGAGGCGATACAGGTGGCGGCGCAGGCTTCCGGCAACGTGATGCCAGCGGCCATGTTGATGCCGAAACGGTCGACGAAACCGGGCGACTCGACGATGGCATCCTGCGGCAGGTTGGTGATCACGCCATTATTTTTGACGTTGAAGTGGCCGCGATAGACGCGGTTGGTCTCCAGCGCCTCCAGTATGTGGCTGGCATGCTCGTTGGAGCGCTTCTCCTGGTCGATCGGCTTCGACGCCGCTTCGAGGAACTGCGGATATTCCGTTTCGAACCAGTTGCGGGTTTCCGTCGAATAGCGGAGATAACCGCCTGTCTCGCCGTGGATCCAGTCGGACATGTCAATCCAGCGCGTGATCTCGTCGGGACGTTTGCGGTACCAGGGCAGATATTCGGAAAGATGGCCGTTGCTTTCGGTCGAATAGACGCCGAAGCGCTTCAGGACGTCGATGCGCAGCTTCTCCTGCCGCGAATAGACCGGATGCGCCTCGAAGGCGGCCACCAGTTCGTCCTTGCCGATGGGACGGCCGTTCAGGCGCAGGTCGATGAACCAGGTCTGGTGGTTGATGCCGGAACAGACATAGTCGAGCTCCTGCGTGGACTTCGCGCCCAGGACCTCGGCGATCTGCTCGGCGCCGTGCTGAACGCCGTGGCAGAGCCCGACGGTGTCGACCTTGCCGTATTCGATCGCCGCCCAGGTGTTCATCGCCATCGGGTTGGCGTAGTTCAGGAATTTGACGTTCGTCTCGGCGACCTCGCGGATGTCCTTGCAGAAATCCAGGATCACCGGGATGTTGCGCTGGCCATAGAGAATGCCGCCGGCGCAGATCGTGTCGCCGACGCACTGGTCGATACCGTATTTCAGGGGAATGCGGATATCGTCGGCGTAGGCTTCGAGGCCTCCGACCCGCACGCAGCTGATGACGTAGCGTGCGCCATCGAGCGCCTCGCGGCGGTCGGTGGTCGCCGTCACCTTGGTCGGCAATTTGTTTGCCTCGACGATCCTGTCCAGGATCGCCTTGATCATCTGAAGATTGTGCTCGCTGACGTCGGTCAGCGCGAATTCGATGTCCTTGAATTCGGGCACGCACAGGATGTCGGTGAACAATTTCTTGGTGAAGCCGACGCTGCCCGCACCGATGATAGCGATTTTGAAACTCATCAGCCGCACCTCATTCCATTCGAATTGCAGGCAAGGAATGACAATGGGAAGTTGTAGCCACATGCCGTGACATGTATGCAGGACAAGCCGGAATCCGGCCTGCCAACCTCCCTGTCTGCTCCTCGACCGCGGATATCTCTCGCTTTTCGACGGGGATTATGCGCTTATTCGCGAGCGCGACCAGAGAAGGATTATGCTTTCGAGGGTAATTTTGTGCTGCACGATTTGATAGAAAACGGACAATCCATGCGCACGATCTCGCTGCCGCGCGGTCGCCAGCGCCTGCACGCCATGCCGACGAGCACGGGCTATGAGGTGCGCGAGGACGAGATCTACGATTGGGACGGCCGCAAGCGCGGCCAGACACCGTTCACCGTGCTCCAGCACACGATCAGCGGAGCTGGCCGGCTGCGCTATGAGAACCGCAACTACCGGCTGCAGAAGAACGACACATTGCTGGTGCTGGTGCCGCACAACCACCGCTACTGGCTGGCTGAGGACGAGCGCTGGGAGTATTTCTGGATTTCGATGAACGGCGAGGAAGCGCTGCGCATCCACAAGTCGATCCTTAGCGTCTCTGGTCCTGTATTTCGGCTGCAGCCGGCGACGATCGATCATCTTGCCGATTGCAGCCTGCGCCTGATCAAAGGGGCTGCTTCGCCGGGTGCTGCTTCGGCGATAGCCTACGAGGCTGCGATGGCACTCTATGACGATGTCTTCGGCTCCCACGCCTTTGCCGAAAAACAGAGCGTCATGCAGCCCGTCATCGATCACATCAATGCCAATCTCGACAGGCCGCTGCCGGTGGCGGATCTGGTCCAGATCAGCGGCCTCAGCCGGGCCCATTTCTCACGCTGTTTCGCCGAGAGCGAAGGCCTGCCGCCCGCCGAGTTCGTGCTGCAGCAGCGCCTGCAACGGGCGGCGAAGCTGCTGACAAAGGCGGACTTCCTGCCGGTGAAGGAAGTCGCCATCCTGTGCGGCTTCGAGGACGCGAACTATTTTTCGAAGGTTTTCCGCCGCTGCTACGGCATTACGCCAAGCCAATTCCGCACCACCGGCATGTACGCGAGCATGAGAACCCCGGCCAGGCGCGGCGTCAGGGCCTCCGATGACGGGACCTGACACCGCCGCCGTTAGACAGGCAGCAAACTAGGCAGCGCGCAGACCGCCGCCATCCAGCCATTCGAGATCGGCCCGAGAAAGCTTGATGTCGAGGGCGCGCAGGCTGTCGTCCAACTCGTCAAGCGTGCGCGGCCCGATCAGTGGGATGGATGGAAAGGGCTGAGCGAGCACATAGGCGAGCGCAACATGGATCGGACTCTTGCCAAGTCTCGCGGCAAGTTCGATCGCCCGGTCGCGGCGGCCGAAATTCCGCTCCGAGTACCAGACACGGACCAGTTCCTCGTTGTCGAGCCTGTCGCGCCCGGCGCGGTCGGTAAAGAAGCCGCGCCCTTGGCTCGACCAGGCGAAATTCGGCATCTGCCTAGATGTCAGCCAGGCCTTCCACGTATCCGTGGAGGACGTGACGCAGCCAGCCCAGATCGGCTCCAGCATTTCGGCCAGCGAGAAATTGTTGGACAGCGCGCCCGGCTTCTGCTTGCCGGTGCGCTCGGCATAGGCAATGGCCTCATCCATGCGTTCCATCGTCCAGTTCGAGCCGCCGAACGGGCCGCGGATGCGACCGGCCTTCACCTCGCGATCCATCGCATCGACGAATTCGCCGACCGGCACGTCCGGATTGTCGCGGTGCATGAAGTAGACATCGACATGATCGGTCTCCAGCCGGTCGAGCGACTGGTCGAGCTGCTTGCCGATCACATCGGGATAGCAGAGCGGTGAATGCGCGCCCTTGGCGATGACCACCGATTGCGCGCGCACGCCGCGGTTTTTCAACCACTCGCCAAGCAGCTTCTCCGTATAGCCGGCGCCGTACACATAGCCCGTATCGAACAGATTGCCGCCAGCCTCGAAAAACGCGTCGAGCAGGATCGAGCCCGAGGAAAACGTGCGGAAATCCTCGAAGCCGAGCGCCACCACCGATGCCGGCTTCGACAGGCCGGGGATCGTGCGCTTGGCGATCGCCGTTCCGCCGGACCGCAAAGACCGGCCGGAGATGGTGTTGATACGTTCTTGGGCCTTCTCGATCCCGTATTCGAGGCCGGCCGCCGCCCGCCATCTGTCCAGCACACGCAACGTGCCGAGGCTTTCCGCCCATGCCATGCCCGGCCAGGCGAATTCCTGCCGTCCGGCGCGGATGGCCTCGCCGGCCGCGTCGACCTCGAAGGAATAGACATGGCGCTTCTCGTTGACGCTGATGGTCTCGCGCGTGCTATCGGACGCAACGACGTCGATCTGACCCAGGCCGACGTCGCGGTTGCCGCCGGCGAACCAGAAGTCCGGCACTTCGATGCGGCCTTTGGTGCCGAGGATGCGCAGAACATTGTCCTGGTTGAGCGAGATGCTGCAGGAGACTTCGGCGACAATGCCACCCGGGAAATGCAGCAGCGCCGAGGCCCATTCGTCGACGCCGGACTGGCCAAGATGGGCGGTGCCGACCACTTTATCCGGCTCGGCGAAGGGCTTTCCGGCTGCGGCGCCGGCAATCAGCCGCACCATCGAGACGGGATAGCCGCCGACGTCAAGAATGCCGCCGCCGGCGAGATCGTTGGCATAGAGCCGGTGCTCCGGCATGAAGCGCGGCATGGCGAAACCGAAGCTCGACTTGATCATCCTGACGTCGCCGATGACGCCCGATCTGATCAGTTCCACCAGCTTCAGCGTCTGCGGATGCAGCCGGTACATGAAGGCCTCGCCGAGAAACGTGCCGGCCTTGCGCGCGGCATGCATCATGGCGTCGGCCTCGAAGGCGGTCAGCGCCAGCGGCTTTTCGCACAGCACATGCTTTCCGGCCTCGGCCGCCTTGATCGCCCATTGCGCATGGCCGGGATGCGGGATGGAAATGTAGACCGCGTCGACGTCGGGATCGGCGAGCAGTGCGTCGTAGCCGTCGAGGATGCGGGCGCCGGGGAAACTCTCGGCAAGGCCAGGCTTGGCGGGATTGCGCGCGCCGATGGCGACCAGCTTTCCGGTGCGCGAATCGGCCACGCCACCGGCAAAGGACTGGGCGATGCTGCCCGGCCCGAGGATGCCCCAGCGAATGGGCGTGGTTGCAGTCATTGTCATTCTCCTTGAAGGCTGGGAAGGGCGGCCGGTCAGCGCAGCCGCAGTCCTTTTTCATCGAACAGGTAGGATTTGCGGATGGAAACGGTGATCTCGGGCGTATCGGGGACCTTTGCCGCGTCGCGCTGGATCACCACGTCTTCACCATTGGCCGTTCTGGTGTAGAGAAAGCTCGTGCCGCCCAGGTGCTCAATCACGTCGATGCCGACGATGAGGTCGGCGCCACCTTCTCCCGCACTGCCGAAATGTTCGGGCCGCACGCCGACGATGACCTTGCTCCCCACTTCGGGCACAGCGCCTGTCAGCGGCTGGATGAAACGGGTCTTCTCCTGACCAGCCAGTTCGACGATCACGCCACGCGCATCGTGCCCGACAATATGGGCCTTGATGAAGTTCATCTTCGGCGAGCCGACAAAGCCCGCCACGAACTGGTTGTCGGGATTGTCGTAGAGATCGAGCGGCGGGCCGATCTGCTCGATATGGCCGGCGCGCATCACGACGATCCTGTCGGCGAGCGTCATCGCCTCGGTCTGGTCGTGCGTGACATAGATCATGGTGGCGCCGAGTTCCTTGTGCAGCCGAGAGATCTCGACCCGCATCTGGACGCGCAATTCGGCGTCGAGATTGGAAAGCGGCTCGTCGAACAGGAAGACCTGCGGTTCGCGCACGATGGCGCGACCTATGGCGACGCGCTGACGCTGGCCGCCGGAAAGTTTCTTCGGGCGCCTGTCCATCAATTCGCTGATGCGCAGGATCTCGGCCGCCCGCTTCACCCGCCGGTCGGTGTCGGCCTTCGGGTTGCCGGTCATGCGCAGCCCGAAAGAGAGGTTCTGTTCGACGCTCATATGCGGATAGAGCGCATAGGACTGGAACACCATGGCGATGCCGCGGTCGGCCGGCTCGACATCGTTCACCACCTTGCCGCCGATGGCGATCTCGCCGCCGCTGATGTCCTCGAGCCCGGCGATCATCCTGAGCAGCGTCGATTTCCCGCAGCCGGAAGGGCCGACGAAGACGACGAATTCGCCGTCCTTGATGTCGATACTGGCGCCATGGACGACCTCGAAGACGCCGAAGCGCTTGACGACATTGTTGAGCGTGACCGTTGCCATTCTGCCCCTTATTTGACCGCGCCGGCGGCGATGCCGGCGATGAAATGGCGCTGCAGCAGCACGAAGACGACGAGCATCGGCACCGTCAGCATGACGGCGCCCGCCATGATGCCGCCCCACGACACCTTGGTGAGGCCGATCAGCGTGCCGAGCGCCACCGGCGCCGTCATCGAACCGGGCTGGCTGTTGATCAAAAGCGGCCACAGATAATTGTTCCAGGAGGCGAGGAACAGGATGATGGCGAGCGCCGCCAGCATCGGCCGTGCCAGGGGCAGCGCGACGAAAAGGAAGATGCGCCATTCCTTCACGCCTTCGACGCGCGCCGCGTCGAAGAGGTCGTCCGGCATCATCGAAAAACTCTGCCGCATGAACAGCACGCCGAGCGAATTGAACAGCGGCGGCACGATCAGCGCCACCCAGGTGTTGGCAAGCTTGAAGTCGCGCGCCACCATGATGAATTGCGGGATCAGCACGACCGCATAGGGAAGCGTGATGGTGCCGAGGATGATGGCGACGACCGCGCCCTTGCCGAAGAACTGGTAGCGGGCCAGCGCCCAGCCGGCCATCGACGTCAGCAGCACCGACAGGAATGTGTAGGTCACCGCCACCGAGACCGAAATGCCGATGGCGCCGACGAAGTTGGTGTCGCGCTGCAGATTGTTGAAATTGTCGATGAAATTGCCGTGCGGCAAAAGCTCGATGCCGGGGCTGAAGATGCCGTTGTCCGGCATGGTCGAGAAGACCACCATCATCCACAGCGGAAACAGCCAGATCAGTGCCAGCGGCGTCAGGAATAGATGCAGCGCGATGCTGCGTCCCAGCCTGGCGGAGGAGCGCGACCTCATTTCGGTTCCCTCGTCAGCCACAGTTGCACCAGCGTGATGGCGATCGCCAGGCCGGCCATGGTGTAGGCAACGGCCGAGGCATAGCCGAAATTGAGCGACCGGAAACCCTGGCGATAGAGCAGCAGGCCAAGCGTCTCCGTGCCGCCGCCCGGTCCGCCGCGTTCGGTGATCAGGAAGGGCTCGGTGAACAGTTGCATGGTGCCGATGATCGACAGCACGAGGCAGAACACGATGACCGGCTTGAGGAGCGGCAGGGTGATGTAGAAAAACTGCTTGAGCTTGCTGACGCGGTCGAGCGTCGCCGCCTCGTAGACATCCTCGGGAATGGACTGCATGCCGGCGAGCAGGATGATGGCATTGTAACCGGCCCAGCGCCAGGTCACCGCGATCATGATCAGCGCCATCGCCGGCGTGACGTTGGAAAACCAGTCGATCTTGGGCAGGCCGACGCTGTTCAGGAGCTTGTTGATGATGCCGAAATCGAGGTTGAACATCAGCCGGAACACCGCCGAATAGGCGACCTCGCCGACCACCACCGGGGCGAAGAAGGCAAAGCGGTAAAGGCCGCGCGCCTTCAAGAGCGGCGAGTTCAACAGCACCGCCATGACCAGCGCCAGCGAGATCATCACCGGCACCTGGATGACCAGGATGAGCAGCGTGTTCTTCAGCGCGTTGAAGAACGCCGGATCGCCGATCAATCGCCCCCAGTTGAAGCCTGGCGCGAACCGCCACGGCACGGTGCGCGTCGCCTGGAAGGAGATCATGAAGGAACTGATGATCGGCCACACCCAGAAGACCGAAAAGATCAGCAGATAGGGCGCGAGGAAGCGATACGCCGTTGCATTCTGGTAGCGCATTTGTTGCCTCCTTTCCGCGTTCAAGGATGGCGCGCCCTGCTGAAGCGCGGGGCGCGTTCGGCAATGGTCGCGGGCAGCGTCATGCCGCCCGCGATCATCACGTCCAGATCAAGATTTGACGGGCAATCCGGTCGCCGCGGCGATCTGGCTTGCGGCGTCGTCAAGCGCTGCCTTGGCGTCGGGGTAGCCGCCGGCCAGATATTTGGTCTGCACGGCACGGACGATGATCTCGGCGTCGCTCTGGAACGGGGTGCCGCGGCTCGGAACGACCTTGGGCAAGGTGCCGAGGATGTCCTTCCACACGGCCTGGCCACCCCAGTAGGGCAGGCCTTCCGAGACATATGGGTCGTTGAGCGCCGACACCAGCGAAGGCACCAGGCCAAACTCCTTGAGCATGGTGATTTGGCCTTCGTTCGTCTCCAGCGTGTATTTCAGATAGGCGTAGGCGGCTTCCTTGTTTTTCGACGCCGAAGTGATGGCCAGCGACGACCCGCCGAGATTGGCGGCGCGCGGCCCGTCGGCGGTGAGGCTCGGCATCAGATAGACGCCCCATTTGCCGTTTTCACCGGCCGATTCGGTGCGAATGGTGCCCTCGTACCAGCCGCCATAAATCTGGGTGGCGACGGTGCCGGCCGTGTTGTTGGTGATCTTCGTGCCCCAGTCAGCCGACGAGATGATGCCGGCGTCCTTCATCTCCTTGATCTTGGTCATGGCATCGACGCATTTGGGCTGGTTGACCGTGATCGACTGCCCGTCGGCGGAGAAATAGGCGCAGCCCTGTTCGTTGGAGATCATGCGGAAGAATTCGCTATCGCCGTTGAAATCGGCGTTGGTCATTGTGACGCCCGGATTGGCGGCCTGGATCTTCTTGCCGGCGGCGATGAAATCATCCCAGGTCTTGATCGACGCCGGATCGACCCCGGCCTTTTCGTAGAAATCGCGGCGATAGAACGCGGCGACCGGGCCTGAATCCCACGGCATCGCATAAGCCTTGTCACCGACTTCGAGCTCGGTACGCTTGAAGTCGGGGAATTTCGCCTGATCCTCGGCTGTGTAGCCCAGCGTATGCAGGTCGACGAAGCAGTCGGGGAACTGGCTCCAGTAATTTTCGGCCTCGCCATTCTCGATCGAGACGATGTCTGGCAAGCCTACGCCTCCGGCGGCACAGCCGGCGATCGACTTGTCGTAGGTCGGCTGGTTGCCGAGATCCTGGACCGTGACCTTGACGTCGGGAAATTGCTTGTTGAAGCCGGCAATCGTCGCCTTCAGCGATGAAGCCGCGACATTCCAGCTCCAGATGGTGATTTCGCCGGACTGCGCATAGGCCGGGGCAGAGCCCAGGGCAAGCACGAGCGCGGCGCAGGTCATTGTGATGCGCATAGAAATCCTCCCATTCCATTTGCTCTCTCACTGTGAGCACGGCTAGACTATGCACTGGGCAGGGCCTGTCGCCGTCAAAGGGAATATGAAATTGGCGGAAAGTAAGATGCCGGAACGGCCGTTTTATCAGCCTGGCGCCAGCAGCGTGGAAGGCCTGCCGCTGGCCTTGCAGTTGTTTCACAACCATCCGCTGGTGATGCTCAAGCCGCATTGGCATGCCCAGGTCGAGGTCAATTTCATCGTGCGCGGCAGCGTGCATTACCGCATGAACGAACATGAGATCGCACTGTCGGCAGGCGACATGTGCCTTTTCTGGGGCGGCCTGCCGCACCAGATGGACGATCTCTCCGACGACGCCATCTATGCCGGCGCGCATCTGCCGCTGGTGCATTTCTTTCGCTTGCATTTGCCGACGGATGTCCGCCATCGGCTGATGACGGGCGCCACGCTGGTGACGGGCGCGACCGATCCGGCGGACCACCACAATTTCGAGCGCTGGAACCGCTACTTCCGCTCGGGCGATCCGGCCATGATCGAGCATGCCGTGAACGAGTTGCTGCTGCGGCTGGAGCGGGTGCGGTTCGAGCCTTATCGGCTGGTGCCCGGGACCGCGCCCGGGCAGGAAACGGGCAGCCCCTTCGACCAGCAATCGTCCCGCAATGTCGGTCGCATGTGCGATTTCATCGCCGAGAACTTCCTCTACGAGATCGATTGCGTGAATATCGCCGCCGCCGCCGACATCCATCCCAAATACGCCATGAACCTGTTCAAGAAGTCGACCGGCATGACGCTCAATGAATATGTCAACCTGCTGCGGCTGAGCTATGCGCAAGCGCTTTTGATGCATCAGGACGCCAATGTGCTGCGCGTCGCCATGGATTCGGGCTTCGGCTCGCTCAGCGCCTTCAACAAGTCGTTCCGCAAGCTGGCCGGCATGTCGCCCTCCGATTTTCGCAGAGGCGTGACCGGCGCCAGATAGGCAACGACGCTTGGCGCCGCGAAGGCATTGCCGCGCCTCGATCGCCGGCTAAAAGACATGTCATGGCAGTTCGGGCTGCGACAGTGACGCGGACTAGGGTGGCGAGGGCCGGATCGTGCTGTGCCGTGCGCCATTCCGGCCATGGAAGCAGCACGGAAACCGAGGCCCTGCACGGCATCGCTTTTCCTGTCTGAAATCGCCACCTAGGCGCTGGACAGGCCGAATTCCCGTGCTATAACCCACGCGCTTTCAAGGGGCGCCCCTGGCGCCTTGATGATATCCGGTCAACGAGTTTTCGTTTGCCGGAACAGGCCCAGATAGCTCAGTTGGTAGAGCAGCGGACTGAAAATCCGCGTGTCGGTGGTTCGAATCCGCCTCTGGGCACCATCCCCTCTTCTCCCGACACTCCGTTTAGCCGAACCGTCTACGCTGCAGCTTCTGCAAGCGACTGGAATTATTGATCTTTTGCTGTCGCATTGCGCAATTAGGCGTGACAGAGAGCGCTTCGGGCGCGTTTGATCCAACGAGGCGGGGGGATGGTATTTCCGTTGGTATTCGACATCCTGATGGTATCGAAACAGCCAAGGGAGACCTGACGAATGGCCCTATCCGACGTGAAATGTCGAAACGCCCGCCCTGCTTCCAAACTCGCGAAATTGTCTGACGGGGGCGGGCTGCAGCTATGGGTACAGCCCACGGGCTCTCGCCTCTGGCGGCTCGCCTACCGCTTTGACGGCAAGCAGAAACTGTTCGCGCTGGGCAGCTATCCCCTTATCTCTCTCGCCGAGGCACGGGAGGCGCGCGATGATGCTAAAAGGCTCCTGCTAGCTGGCGTCGACCCTGGAAAGGAACGCAGCTTGCGGAAGGCCGATTCGGCAAAGGACTCCTTTCGCTCAATCGCGGACGAATATGTTGACAAGCTGAAGAAGGAGGGACGTGCCGACCGGACGATCAGCAAGGTTAAATGGCTGCTCGACTTTGCCTATCCGATAATCGGCGACAAGTGCATTCGGGAGATCGAGCCGGCCAGCATCCTTACCGCCCTCCGTCGCGTGGAGGTTCGCGGTCGATATGAGTCGGCCAGGCGACTGCGCTCCACCATCGGCAGCGTGTTTCGATACGCGATCGCGACCGCACGCGCCGAGACAGATCCGACCTTCGCCCTCAGAGGCGCACTCATCAGTCCGAAGGTAACGTCTCGCGCCGCGATTACCGATCCGAAGGCCTTGGGCGGTTTGCTGAGGGCGATCCATGCATTTGACGGACAGCCTACAACCCGAGCCGGTCTGAAGCTGATAGCGCTGCTGTTTCCCCGCCCAGGCGAGCTTCGCGCCGCTGAATGGGAAGAGTTCGATTTTGAAAGCTCGGTGTGGACGATCCCTGAAGCACGCATGAAAATGCGACGGCCGCACCGCATACCCCTATCAAAGCAAGCGATCAGCGTCCTGACTTCACTGAGAGAAATCTCTGGTGATGGATCGCTGCTGTTTCCTAGTGTTCGATCGGCTTCGCGTCCGATTTCCGACAATACCCTTAACGCCGCACTGCGTCGTATGGGTTACAGCAAGGAAGAAGCTACCGCGCATGGTTTTCGAGCAACGGCATCAACTCTGCTGAACGAATGCGGCAAGTGGCATCCGGACGCGATAGAGCGGCAGCTGGCCCACATTGAGAACAACGACGTTCGGCGCGCCTACGCCCGGGCAGAGCACTGGGACGAGCGCGTCGAGATGATGCAGTGGTGGGCCGATTATCTGGATGAACTCAAGAGCAAAAACCTGCGGGTGATCTCAATCGAGGGACGCCGCAAGCCTGCTGTCCACACACCAACGCGACCATCCACTTTGAACCCAACAGCCGCCGTTCATCAAACGCCGATACAAATCTCCAACCGGCGGAAATCATACTGACCGTCGAAAAACGCCACAACTCGACGCCAAATCGTAGGCCCGCATTGTCAGATTTTCCGGAGAGAAAGTTGACCGCGTTCGGCGGGAAGCTGCCGTTCTGCAGCCGACCCCATTTCCGTCATTCAAGCTGCCGATGGCCGGTTCCGAAACCGGCCATCTACCCGGCCCGGGGCCGCGCGCTATTAGAGCGAGAATCCCGTGGGCAGTGTGCGGTCCGTCCGTTTCGCCGGCATTAGTCCGTGGATCCTCTATCCCCGCCCGACTTTAACCTCCACAACCTTCCTCTCCATAGATCCGGGACAAGCCCTTGATGCGCGTCGCGATCGCGTCGACGAGGCGACCAACGATCTCATGGATGATCCCCTCCTGGCGAAGCTCTTGGGCGCACTCCGATGCCATATCGGGCATCACCGCGAGCTGATGGCGGATCGTCCGCACCGTGTACTCGCCGCCAACCTTTGCTGAGGACGCACAGCGCCCCCAGTGGCGCGGCATGATCTCCTCAATGGGATAGACTCTGTCGATCTTCATCGCCAGTTTAAGGTCGCGCATCTCAGATTGGATCTCTCCCCCGAGGTGCGGCAGAATGGAGGAGATGTCATAGAGCGGAGCTAGGCGGGCCTCGCCTTGGGCACCGAGCAGCATCGAGTAGTTCTTTGCATGCGCGTCCGTGCCGACGATGATCCAGTTGAAGACGTTCGCGGCCATGAAGATCTGACGGTCTTGGACGGGGTCGAGGGAGGCCGACAGCACCTTTCTGGAGATCGTCGTGATACCTGGCCCACCCTGGTTCTCGTACTTGAGCGTCGGCATCACCGACAGGGCCTGGCACATGTCCTCCTGATGGATGCGGATGGTCTTGCCCTCGATGTTGCGGCGGTCGTAGCGCTCGATAACGATCGCCTTTTCGCCTGCGAAGTCGAGAACCTGGCTATGTGCAGCGTCCATGCCGAGCTTGGATGCAAGCTGCAGGCAGAAATGCTCGTTCTCGGTATGCCCGTGCAAGTGCGGCAAAGGCGGCTTGAAGATGTGTGTCGTGGGCGTGTCGCCTAGAGGGATCCCCCAGCGATTGCTGCCCTTATCGAAATAGAACGCCGTCTTTGCCTGCGCACCAGCGAGACTGAACTGACCAGGATCGCCGATTCGCCGGGTCGCTGCACCATCCTTGCGCAGGTCGCGCAGGCGGTCGCCGATCTGCGCCTCGGTGAGCAACTCCACGTTCTCGCCGCGGGAAACCTGATCGTCACGCGGAAGGAACTGGACGGCGCCCGCGCAGTCGCGGCCGACGTTCTTGAGCAGGGCAAACGGGTTTCGGGCGGAGACCTGGAATCTCTGGGCCCATCTGGCGAGGGTCTGCTCATTATCCGGCAGCAGGCCCCAGAGGAATGCCTCGACGACCTTGCCCTCGTAGGTCCTGGTGATCGTCGGCATTGACAGGGAGAGCGGGATCGCCACCCGGCCCTCCATCCATGCCTCGTGATAGGAGAACGAAAGCTTACCGCCCTGCAGGTGGTGGAGCCCCCCAACTGGTCTGCCAGCGATATAGACGCCGAGGGTGTCGATCGGGTTCACCATGATCATCGTCACCTAGAGCTTGTAGGGAATCTCGTCGTCGTCATCGTCGACATGCCGTTCTTCGGCATTATGATGATGATTAGCAGCCGACGTCGGCGCCGGCGGGATCTGAAAGTCCAGCTCCACACCAAGCGTGGTCAGCGCCAGCAGCACGTTGCCGATCTCGGCGCTGGGCTTGCCGTTCTCGATCCACGACACCCACGTCTGCGTGGTGTTGATCATCTTGGCCAAGGCAGCCTGTGACAGGCCGCGCCGGGTGCGGGCCTCCTTGATCAGCATACCAATGTCGCGAGCTGTTCTGATCTTCATGGCGTATACGGTTTCTGTATGATCTAGCTTGATATAGACTCGTATATTACAGGTGTCAATATGCGCTGCTATATCAATTTTCGCTATATATGTTCCCATATGGGCGATCTCACGATTCCAGACGGTCTGCTGCTAGGCGCGGAACGCTGATAGCGGACGCACGAGCGTCGTTGCATACAGGGTAAGCAGCCTGCGAACTGACTAATGGGGAGGGTTCAGTCCATCTGGCCACTTCATACCACCAGCAACCTCGTGCCCTCGTGCGGCCCCTGCAATCAATCCAAAGGCGCTGCCGATTGGAAGCGGTGGATGCATAGTCAGGCCAAGGGATCGCCCACAAGAAAAGGGGTCGTGGATATGGAAGAGCGAGTGATGCGTCTCCAAGAGTTCGAGCAGGCTGCAGGCCCGCAGATGCGATGTCGAACGAGAATCTACGTGAGGTGGTGGGTGGAGAGCTGTGGGACGAGTATTGGTAGCGACTCGACGACATCAAGCGCATGATGGCCGAAGCCTACGGGCAGGGAGGCTGCGCTGACTACTTCAAAGAGAAGAACGGTCTTTCGATAGACGAGTTCGTGCTGGCGTGTATCGGCCTGTTCTTCAAGACGCAGATGTACGCTTGGGAGAAGGTTCCGACGCTGGAGCCGAATATGAGCCTGCGGCCGGAAATCATCGAGCTGGCGATGAAACTCATCTCGAAGGAATTGCCCGAGATGCGGGCTGAGGTGACCAAACGGATTCTCGACGTGGCGAGCGTCAGCTCTTCCAAGCTGACCTACCTGCCCAGCAGCCTCCGCCACTTCCCGATCATCACGTCTAGCAAACACGGGAACCGCATCATCGCGCCGCTCCCGCAGCTCATCATGCTGAGGGCCACGTCCGGTCTCTACTACGACCTCGCTAACGGCTCGCAGACATTGTTTGAAGAGGCGAACGACCGGTTCGAGGCCTACGGAAAGAAACTGATCGAAGCCCGCTATCCAAGGTTCAGCGTGTCACGCGAACAAGAGTTCGGGCCGAAGAAGGCGAGGCTTAGAACCCCCGACCTCCTGCTGAAGGATGGCGACGAGATAAAGGTGGTGTTCGAGTGTAAAGCCACGAAGCTGACCTTTGTCGCTCAATACGCTGACAACCAGTATGCCGAGGCGCCCAAGGCCTTCGACCAGATCGCCAAGGGGATGTCGCAGCTGTGGAAGTTCTTTTCCAGGGCGCGGCGTGGCTTCTATGACGCTGAGCAGGTCAGCCCGGACGCATACGGCGTCATCCTCACGATGGACTCGTGGTTCCAGATCGAAGATACGCAGTTGCCCTTCCTGCGCAAGAAAGCAGAGGCGCTGGTTGCGGACGAACCCGAAATGCTCCCCGGGGACATGCGGGATGTCGTGTTCTGCTCAATGGAAGAGCTAGACGACCTGCTGGCGGTGTCCGACGAGGACGAGTTTCTGGAAACTCTCAGAAAGTCACGCCTGTCCGAATATCTCGGCTGGCAGCTTCCGCTTATCCGAAACCCCGGCTGGGAACAGCCGCTTGAGCGCAAGGCGTATCCCTTCGAGGTCGCGGAGGTTCTGCCACTGTGGGAAGAGATAGTCAAAATGAACAGCTGAAACAGAAACGCCGCTCAACCCAGAGGGGAGCGGCGTTTCACGAAAAAACCAGCGTCCTAACCGTTAGACGAATGCCCCATGGTAGGGCATGCCGGAATCGAACCGGCGTTTCTGGAGTGTTCGGTAAGCGTTAGATGTAGCCTCTCCATCGGGTTTTCAAGAGCCGGAAACTGGAAACCCAGAGCGAGATCTATGGCGCCGCGTTCGCAGCGGAAAAAGTTGATGTCGTCAGCGCTCATGCTGGCCGGGTCGTAGCAGAAGAACCTTGTTTGCCCCCAAGCCGTAAGAGACGAGCCAGCCAGAAGCAAAGAGAATTGCAACGCGTTTTCGCCGTTCGCAAAAGTCGAGCGCCTATTTCCAACGCGGCCGCATTTAGCCACTATCTCCGTTTGGGGGGACAGCCATGGACGGACCAATGTATCAGCTCCTAAAGGAGCAACTTGCCGCAACCATTCACGCGCTGAGGGTCACGACCTTCAATCGCGGCAATGCCGTCCAACGGCTCATCATGGCTCTTTACGCCACCGTCATCGAGCAGATCGATAGCGCAGTCGCGTTGGTCGACTCCGGTCGCTCTACAGGCGTTGAGGCAATCTTGCGCTCGTGCCTTGAGGCTCATGTCGACCTACTGAACTTGGCGTCAGACCCGGCGTATGCCGACCAGATGCAAGCCCATTTCCATGAGCAGTTTCGGATCGTTTGCCGCGAGGCGATCAAGGGGACCAACCCGTTTCTTGCCGGGATTGAGGCCGACGCGCCGGCGCGACTTGCGGAACACGAGAAGGAGCTTGCGCGGCTCGGGAAGCCACTGGACACCAAGACCCGCTTCGACATGGCGGGAATGAGCGACATCTACCGATCGATCTACAACAGCCTGTGCTGTGAGACCCACAACAACATGCGGGCACTGATGGATCGCCATTTCACCAACCAAGGCACGGACGAGATACCAATTTTCCAAATCGCGATATTCATGGGGAAGGTGGATTTCGACGCGGCGATCGACACCTTCCTGTCAATCCTCACCGGCTCCAACCGCACCGTTCACCACTACCTTGGTTCAGACCAACTAGAGAAGCTGGAGGTGTACGCGCAGCGGCGGGTGGAAATGCCGGTCGCTACACCAGTGACCGCGTCCGTTCCAGCAGAGCAGCCTCCGTCCCATAAATAGCCTCGAGTCTCTTCTGCCCTTTGTGGATGGCGCGGCCATAGGGGAGGTCTGACTGTAAAAGTGATGCCGCCAGCACAAAGGAACATATTCAGAATGGGGAGCCCGTTGTCCCATGCCTTGGCCGTCACGGGGATGATGGATTTCGGCCGGGGACCAGCAGCGTTCACCGGTATCAGGAAAAACAACCACGCAGCCTAGGGCGGCTACGCGGGTAAGGTGGGCACGATCAGCGGCATTCACCCCAACACAATACCACCTAAACGGTCACTTGCGGGAAGGATCGTTCCAGCGCGTGTATCGACGGAACAGCGAAGTTGGGTCCGGCTTCTCCTCCGGCTTGGGCTTCACCAGCTTCTGTGGCGCCATGTGGTATTCGATGGCGTCCTTGCCGAGGCAGATTTGCTTCAGGTTTTGCACGAACAGCGACACGTCGCCGAAATAGTTGGGGTAGGTCTCCACCAGGCCATCCATCCGGTCGACCTCAACCATGACCACGCGGGAGTCGTCCTGTCCTGTTTCGACCAGTCGCTCTATGGCGCTCACCATCGTCGAGGCGTCGCCCTCGCTGCTGAATGACGTGACATCAACCATGTTCTCAACGCGGCGGTAGCGGATCACATAGAACTGACCCTTGTCGTAGTCGTAGTTCTCGGCGTAGTGCGCCAAGATCTTGATGTTATCGAGCAGCTGCGACTCCTTTAGGCAGTCGCTGCGGCTCGGCATCCCCTGTCGGACCGGCGCCTCCTTCGACGCGGGCAAACTGCGGCACCCAGAACGTGATCCAGCTCCCGCATCTCCACGACGCCTATCCATCTCGACCAGATACAGGACGTCGCCGGTTGTAGGGCATCCTCGACAACATGGATGGCGTTCGAAAGCTGGTCGCATCCATCAGCGACGAGTTTCCGCATAACATCCGACGTCAGTCACCCTACATCGACGCGCCGAAAGACGATGGCTACCGCAGTCAAAACCCTCGTCCCGGCTCAGCGCTTCAATCTTCAGTTTCAGGCCGCCGTTTTCATGCCACTTGACCACGTCCTTGACGCGGGCCCGCCATGTACGAAGCAATTCGTAAGCGCTAAAAATCCACATCTGCGACTGGGCGTTGAGGAAGGCGAGTAACGAAGGATCAAGCTGTTCGTTGAACTCGCTCTGCAACGCGTCGTATTCCAGTCGGGTGATGAACTGGTCGACGGTAGAGACGTTGGTTGTCTGCATCCGCAGATACGGGTCATCGAACAGCTGTAGCTCGGACAGCGAGGCATCCAGTGCCGACCAGTCGATCTTCTCGAACGGGAGGTAGCCCGGCACCCGATCGTCGCAGTGGTCGTCGTCGAAATCCAAGAAACGTCCTCCTGCAACGAATTTAGCATGCGCTGGCGTGACAGCACATCGCCACCGGAACGGCAGCTTCCGGGAAATGGCCTTTGCGATCCCAGTAGCCGGAATTGGGCGCAAAGCCGCTGGGCCGAGCATGAAGCGATGACGACCCCACGCGACTCACGCGAGGTCGTCCTTTTTCAGATTTCAGTTCCCTCGGCCAGTGTCAGTGCATCCTCGACGTCGACGCCGAGATACCGGACGGTGTTCTCAATCTTGGTGTGGCCGAGCAGAATTTGAATTGCTCGGAGATTCCCGGTGGCCTTATAGATAATGGAGGCCTTGGTACGACGAAGCGAGTGGGTGCCATAATCCTCACGGCGAAGGCCAACCGCCGAAACCCATTCATCGACCAGGCGCGCATACTGCCTGGTGCTCAAATGGCCAGCATGATCGACCCGACTGGGAGAGGCAAATCGTCGACCGTTCCACCTCTAAGTTCGAGCCATGCAAGTAGGCTTGCTCGGGCGTCTGCCATCAGTTCGAATTGAACTGGCCTCCCAGTCTTCTGCTGCACAACCATGGCCCGGGTCCGAATCTCAGCGCCACTCACTAACGTGCCAATCTTGAGCTTCACCAAGTCGCAACCACGTAGCTTGCTATCAATCGCAAGGTCGAACAGCGCTCGGTCCCGTGATCGACCTTCGCGGTCGAGAAAGAACCGGATTTCCCAAATCTGACGAACCTTGGTCGTTTGACGCCTACTCTCTTGCCTGCATTCCAAGCGGAATGGCCTTGTCCGACGAGGTCATACTGCGAATGTCCCATATCGTTTCTCCTCAGGCCACTATTGGCCAGAGCACAAACGTTCAGGAGATTGTGGGGTCGAGAGCGGTCGGTCGGCTTTTGCGTTCCGATTGGCGAAAGTCGCCCTTCGGGTCACCATGACGACGTTTCAGATGACCCGTTGCCATCCGTTGGTTTGACGGGCTTAGGTTATACTGGCCCGAAGGTGAGGAGCGCATGCCTGAGCAGTTTGCAATCGGGGTCATCGGCTACGTTCTCGCGGTAAACTTGCTGGCGTACGCCTTCATGGCGTTCGATAAGGCTATGGCCAAGAACGGTTCCCAACGCATTTCAGAGTGGACGCTTCTTACACTCGCCACCATTGGCGGCAGCATCGGAACTGTGATCGCGCAAAAAACGATCCGGCACAAGACGCGCAAGGAGCCGTTCCGCTCCAGGCTCGCTCGCATCCTCCTGCTCCAAGTCCTCGCGGCAATCGCGATTGAAGTGGGATTGCTCTTTCCGGGATCGCGCGAAACGCTCTCGCAATTCCTCGCATTCTGAGGCGAATTCGGGGCCGTAAGTTGAACGTACGTTGTTGCGCAGCGTCGACCGGAAAGCTGCCCTTAGGCTGTGGAGCCCGCAACTCCCTGCATTTGGTGTGAGATTGAAGCCGAGCGCACGGGAGCGGCGTGAACGAGGGTGCGCACTGCCTAGCTTGTGGCCTCCGAAGCCATGTTTGCGACGGCGGGTTCCGGCCTCCGCGAAATTGTCGGCCGTTCAAGAGGCGCGCCATCAGATGGAACGAAAACTGAATGGGCGATGTGTATCGAGCGGCCTGCCCACAGTTGTCGATCTCGTTCTGTCTCGGCCGATGATTGCGCCGGCATGGTGGCGGCGGCCCTTTTCACACAGCGTAGAGCCCTCAAGCTCATCGCATAAATCGGCATTTGTGAAATGACCGGCCTTGCTTTTGCTTGGCTGGTTCCCCAATGGTCCGTTGAATTATGATGCATTGGCGT
This sequence comes from Mesorhizobium sp. M1406, assembly GCF_040317555.1. Classification (NCBI taxonomy): domain Bacteria; kingdom Pseudomonadati; phylum Pseudomonadota; class Alphaproteobacteria; order Hyphomicrobiales; family Phyllobacteriaceae; genus Mesorhizobium; species Mesorhizobium sp. M1406. Next base: position 21,868 of record NZ_JAMYKW010000068.1, read on the forward strand.
TAAGCTGATAATATTGGGGGTATCGGCAATGTTGAATGCAGTGCAGGTCTGGAATCCAGACGATTGGGAGCTTTTTGCCCAAAGTTTACTTCATGGGCGTCACGGTCCGCTGCACGTGCAGAAAATCCCGGCTGCCCACAAGGGCGACTACGGCATTGATTACTACTGCACAAAGGACGCGGTTGCCTACCAATGCTATGCGGTCGACGAACCAATTAATATTTCGATTCGGGCGGAGCGCCAGAAGAAAAAGATCACAACGGACGTGGGGAAGCTCGTCAAAAATCATGCCGAGATTGGAAAGTTATTCCACGGCGTGCCCATCAGGCACTGGGTCCTCATGGCGCCCCTCCATGACAGCAAGGACGTTAATCTTCACTGCGCCAAGAAGACGAAAGACTTGCGTGACGTTGGTTGTCCTGCGTTCGACCCTACGGTCGAGGTGATCATTCAAGATCCCAGCAATTTTCCGAATGACGCCGTTGCTCTGGGAATGTCTGCTCTTTCCAAGGTAACTCTGTCTATCCAAACGCCCTCACCATCGGAACTGGCCACATGGGCGGCAGGGTCTTCCGACCTCCTTGCCAATGCCACCGCGAAGCTCAAAAAGCGGGCATCACCAGACAAGCTCGATGATGTCGTGGGCGACACAGTGAGGTCTTTCCTGCAGGGCAACGCTGTGCTCGATGCTCTTCGCTTTGGTTCGCCCGATCTCCACGAGAAGGTCATGTCTGCGGTGAGGAGCCGTGCTCGACGATTGGAATTTGCTGGACCCCAATCAGGTGGATCCGCCGGGGAGATACTGCACGCGGAACTCGATGCCCTAATTGCTGCGATGCAAGCGGCGGCCCCAAGTCTTTCGGCGGAGAACGCAGAGCAGATCGCGTACGGCTCCATATGTGAATGGATCATGCGTTGCCCGCTGGATTTTCCCAATGGCCAGTGAGTCGAGCCTTCGGCATGCCATACTCGGCGGGGCATTCACCTATACGGCGCGTCCCGACCCCATGCCGGGGGACCTCCGCATGTCTTGGGGGATAGCCGTGCTGGTCCTCGCGCTCTTCTATAGCCGGGCGAAGAAATCGAACTTTCAGAAACTCCAGTTTATGGCGCATGCCGTTCGATTGCCAGAGGGCATGGAGGAAGTTCGCGGGCTTCTGTCAGGTGGATATACACCCATGGAGGTTTCTGTTCGAGTAGAGCCGTCTCTCAACCGAGCTGTGGCTTTGGCACATGCACTGAAGCTGGTGAAGATTGAAAAGGGCACGTCGGTCTCGCTCACAGACACCGGCGAGAAAATGGCTTCGGTCATTGTGAAGGGTGACGACACGCTGAGAGAGGAAGTGTCGTTCCTTCGTGATGTAGCGCCGAAAATGACCGAGGCACTCATGAAACGAGTTTGGCGGCTGGAGGATCTCCTATGACACTGCGCTTCCAGCGTTTGCGACTTCGTGCAGTGACATCCGACGGGTTGTACGGTGCAGATGTTCCATTCTCTCCTGGCCTGACGGTCCTGTGGGCTGACAACACAAAGGGTAAATCGACCTGCATGCAAGGAATGCTTTATGCCTTGGGCCTAGAGCGCATGCTGAGCCCACGGCGAGAGATTCCGCTGCCGCATGCTATGACAACCTATCTCAACACGGACGCCGAAAAGCGCGTTGAGGTATTGGAATCGAGTGTGTCGCTCGAAATTGCTAACGGAAGCGGCCAGGTCATCACCGTGAATCGCGCCGTGAAGGCAAGCACGGATACCCGGCTAGTCACTGTCGACTTCGGTGCCGCATTGTCAACCGACGGGGCCGCCATGCGCCGACAGAACTTCTTCGTTCTGGATCCCGGGGCTGCGCAGCGCGAAGACGGCTTTCACCACTTTCTCGAAGGTTTCGTAGGATGGCGATTGCCGCAGGTTAGGCGGTACGATGCTCCCGAAACGAAACTGTACCTTGAGACCGTATTCCCCTTGTTCTGGGTTGAGCAAAAGTTTGGATGGTCGGCGATACCGGCCGCCATACCGACCTATATGCGAATCCGCGAGGTGCATAAGCGCGCTGTCGAATTCATCATGGGGCTCGATGTATACAAGCTCGAGGTGCAGAGAGAACGCCTCGCGGAGCGCCTAGCAGCAAACTCGAAAGATTGGTCCGTGGTTCGGCAAGAACTGGAACGATTTGTGGCCAGAGGTGGCGGACGAGTTGCAGCTCTAAGCGAAAGCCCTGTAGCCGATCCGGCTGTATTGTCGAACGCGCATGTGCAGCTGGCTGAGGGGACAGAATGGGTTCCATTGAGTTCCGTCGTCTCCCAACTCAGGGGGAGTGTCGCGGTGCTAGCTGCGAGAGCGGTACCTGACGTCGAGGAGCAATCGGAAGAGGTTACTCAGAAGCTGTCCCAGATCACCCAGAATGTCGATCAGTTAAATGCCGAGCGCATTCGTGTGCATGCTGTTCAGCAACTCAAAATTGCTGACATGCAGTCCCTAAAAAGGCGCATCGGCACTCTTGAGGACGATCTGGCAAAGAACCTCGACGTGCAAAGATTGCAGCGCTACTCCGGCGTCACGGCCGCACTGACGCCAGATAGGTGTCCAACATGCGAGCAGTCACTGATAGACACGTTGCTGGCACAGGACGCCCTTTCGGCGGTGATGCCAATCTCCGACAATATCGAATACATTCGATCGCAGAAGAAAATGTTCGAAGACATCCTCGCCAGGGAACAGGCCGAGGAGAATGATCGGCGGGATCAGCTCTCGGCGATCGGTCGAAGACTGGTCGACTACTACGCTCAGATTCGGCTCCTTCGATCAGAGTTGGTAGCGCCCGGCGCCAACCCATCCGCAGCCATCATAGAAGAGCGCATCCGAGCTGAGGCACGATTGCGGGACCTCGAAGCCCTTCAGGCGATTTTTGATGATGCCCTGGATCGACTTGGTAATCTGCAAGAAGCCTACAGTTCGCTCCTCCTTGAGCGAGCCCAGATTCCGACTGAAAAGCTTTCTCCCGGCGATCATGACAAACTAAACCGGCTGACGTCACTGGTACAGGATCAGGCCAAAGATTTCGGCTTCAGCACATTCTCGCCGGCAGAGCTATCGATTTCCCAAGACAGCTACCGGCCCGAGAAGGAAGGATTTGAGATTGGCTTCGAGACATCAGCTAGTGACGCCATTCGTCTGAAATGGGCCTATCAGTTGGGACTGCTCGAACTCGCCAGTGACAAATCCACCAACCATCCCGGCATGCTTGTCTTCGATGAGCCGCGTCAGCAGTCGTCTTCTCGACCGAGTTTTCAGAACCTTCTGAATCGCGCGGCCAAAGCCAAAACGCGGAATCAGCAAGTGATATTCTCCACAAGCGAGGATCTCGAAACCCTCAAATCGATAACTTCTGTGATTGACTGTAGGGAGGTGATCTTCCCGGGCTATATCATTCAAAAGCTTGCGTAGGGTCGCATTCCACCGAGGCCTTCATGGACTGTCGCGACCACGTTGTCGCTCATTGCGCAGAAGATTAACGTGAACGATCAGCTCTGACATACGGCGCGAAAGCATGAAATCATCAGTTTTGAACCGCCCCGGGTTGATCGGAGGCTCCAACTCCTGGGAAGGTGGAGCCATGACAAGCAAGACGACCAACAAGTTCTCTCCCGA